>JANMXS010000134.1:0-21861 GCA_031394335.1 Burkholderiales bacterium | reverse complement strand
CTTGGCGGTGACGTTCTCGGCTATGCTTTGGGCCGATCGATAAAGGACCGAAGGCCCGGGTTTCGATTGCCATCAGACCCCGGACCCTCGGTGCGCAGCACCTTGGAGGGCAGTTGTGCAGGCCCTTTATGCCTGCCTTGCCCGGGCGCTGTCCAGTGCTTTGGGAGGGGGCGTTGCGGGCGCTGCGTGAGCCGACCTATCGGCTCTACAACTGCCAACGTTGTGGCGTACAGGTGCGTATCTGTGGCCGCTTCGATCACGGCAACATTTATTGTGCGGGCGCCTGTGCACGGATTCGCCGCCGTGAGTCGCTGCGGCAAAGCACGTCATCGCGGTAGCCCTGATGCGTCACTATCGGACGGCGGGTGTCGACACTGGTATTTTGTGTCCAATCCTCCAGCAATTGATGTCCAAACTGGTGATGCGTCGAGCTATGGAGTTTGAGAATTCATGGGCTTGCACAAAATGGGCAAATTGAGGAGTCATGGAATTGGACATCAAATGCTGGTAACAGACGCTTTTGGACGGAAAATGCTGGTATGTTCAGTGCACCATCGCCGTTCTTGGGCAATTTCGAATCCAGGCCGGACAGGTAACTTTGTACAAGACGATCAGCAGCTTACGCGCATTTGCGCCGACCACGCACAATCTTGTGAGTTGGCCAATTTTGGACGGAAATTACCGGTGTCGACAGCGAGCGCGCGCTTCGACTCTCAGTCCCTGTTGTGCGTCGTGCTCTCGGGTGATGCGCGCCTGCTCGACAAACTGCGCCGCGAGGAACTGATCCCCTTAGGATCCGTTAATTAATAAAGGTATTATCTAGCAAATCCAGCTGTTATGCTTTGCGGTCATGAGCAGCGTGCTCGAGTTGAAACGGAAACTGCGGTTCATTTGGCCGCACTTGGATGAACGCACGCGTCGCATCACGGCGGCCAACGAAGCGCTGAGCTTGGGATATGGCGGGGTGTCGCTGGTGCGACGTGCCTGTGGACTGTCCCGTAAGGCGATCGCCAAGGGCATTGGCGAGATCAAGGCGGGAGGCGCGCCGGTGGCAGGCCGCGTGCGTCGTCCCGGAGCGGGGCGCAAGTCGATCGCGGTTACGGATCCGAGTCTGCTGAGGGCCTTGGATGAGATGATTGATGGCCACACGCGAGGCGATCCGGAGTCTGCGCTGCGTTGGATCTGCAAGAGTACGCGGGCGATTGCCGCGCAATTGGGCCAGCAGCAGCATCCGGTCAGCCACGTGAAGGTTGCTCAGATTCTTCACGATCTTGACTATAGCCTGCAGAGTAACCGTAAGACCGAAGAGGGGCTGGACCATCCGGATCGCGACGCGCAGTTCCGCCACATCAATGCGATGGTAAAGCACTGCCTGGCGCGCGCTATCCCCGTGATTTCTGTGGACACCAAGAAGAAGGAACTCATTGGGAACTACGACAATAGCAATCAGAAGTGGCTGCCAGCCAAGACACCGATGAAGGTTCAAGGGCACGACTTCCCCAGCCCGGACGTGCCTCGCGCCTACCCTTATGGGATCTATGACATCGGCCGCAACACCGGCTTCGTCAATGTTGGTACCGACCATGACACGGGCGCGTTTGCGGTAGCCTCGATTCGGGGCTGGTGGCGCTCGGAAGGCAGATGGCTTTATCCGCAGACGAGGCGAATTCAGATCACCGCCGACGGCGGTGGCAGCAACGGCTGGCGGCTGCGGTTGTGGAAACTGGAATTGCAGAAGCTGGCCGATCAGACCGGATTGCGCCTCTCCGTTTGTCACTTCCCGCCAGGCACCAGCAAATGGAACAAGGTCGAGCACCGGCTGTTCTCTTTCATCTCGTCGAACTGGCGCGGAGAGCCGCTACGAGACTATGAGACCATCGTTAATCTCATCGCCAAAGCGACCACCGCCAAGGGACTGAAGGTCGTCTGCAAATTGGACCGCCGAAAATACACGACCGGACGCAAGGTAAGCGACGAGCAGATGAAGAGCCTCCGTTTGCAGCGAAATAACTTCCATGGCGAATGGAATTACGTGATCAACCCAAGAGTGAAGACCCAGAGTTGATACCTTTATTTATAAACGACTCCTTAGGTTCGCGGATCCGAACCCGCCTCGCCACCGGCGTCGCCACCCGAGAAGAGCTCCTGGCCTGCCTCGAACATCTGCTCGCCACCGCCGGCAATGCCAGTCTGATGACCAAGCAGCTCAGGCACACGCTATGCGATCACGCCGTCGGAAACTACCGTATCTTCATCAGCATGGCGGCCGAGTTGCTGATGACGGCGGCGCAGTGCGAAATCACCGAGCTCGATGAAAAACTGTATCTGCAGGTGTTTGCTTAGCCGGAGACTCAAACCCCGCGCCGCGCCGGGGCTCGCTGACATGAGCGAGGACACCGCTCCGTTCGTCTTCCCCGACCTGCCCGATGAGGCTGTGGTTGCCATCGACCAGTTCCTCGAGGCGTTCTACCAGCGCTTCCAAAACCATTACTTCGCTCAAATGCACCGCTGGTATCACGCGCTCGATGAACGCGAGGCTCGCTACAATCGGATGCCGTCACGAACGCCACCGCTCAAAGATCCACCGTTCTAACCCCCGCAAATGACCGCGGCGCCGACGCCGCGGTCACGGTCGCCGATGGGCCATCACCGATAGTGAAAATCACTCCATCAAATTAGCTGACCGCCCTCACCTATGTCGTCCTCGGGACTACTTGCCGTCCTGTTTGAGATACTTCACGAACCAGCGCGTAACCTCTACCGTCGATCGAATTCGATTCGAGGTCTTCCGCCAGCCGTGTCCCTCGTCAGGAAACATTACCAAATCCACCGGGACGCCGCGCTTCTTTAAGTTGTCGACCACCTGCTGCGCCTCGACGACAGGAACATTAGTGTCATTGGCGCCATGCAGAACGAGGGTGGCGGCCTTAACACGCTCGATCTTGTTGATGGGCGAGAGTTTTCGCAGCAGCTCTGCCTGAGTTTTCGGATCGCCATATTCAATGGTGGAAATGGCGGCCATCCAAGGTTCGGTGTTGGCGAAAAAAGTTTCGAAGTTCACGACGCCATACAGATCAGCGCCGGCGCGGAACATGTCCGGGTAGTCGGTCAGGCCCGCCATGGTCATATAGCCGCCGTAGGAGCCGCCCATAATGCCGAGTCTCTTGGGATCCCCGATCTTGTTGCCCGTCAAATAATCGACGGAAGCCTTGATGTCCTTGATGCCGTTGAATCTGAGTTCCTGATTGTCGAGATTGACGAATCTCTTGCCGAAACCTCCCGATCCACGCACGTTCGGCGCGAGTACAGCGATTCCCTGCTCCAGGAGCGCGTGATAATCGCTGCGAAAATCTGGAAGCTCTTGTCCCTCCGGGCCTCCGTGGAAACTCAGCACACATGCGCCTGGTGCAACCCAGTGCTTGGGGAGCCACAACCACGCGGTCAAGTCCTCACCGTCCTCGCCCTTGTAGCGCACCAGGGTCGGGTGCACCAGACCTTCCAGGATCACTCCCGCATGCGGGCTAAAGGTGACCTGCGCAAGGTTTCCTGTGGCGCGATCCATGACCCAAACATCGGCGGGGGCGGCGGCACCGGTGAGCACCAGCGCAAGTCGCTTGCCATCAGGTGAGTATTTAGGATCATAGGCAATTTCGCTCGGGAGCTTCGGCCCGGCCTTGACCTGTCCGCTGGCCAGGTCGACAAAGCTCAATTCCGAGCGTCCGGCTATATTCCAGATGAGCACAGCCTCGGTACCTGCCGGATTGATTTCGAATTCAGCTAGCTCGGCGTCCTTGCGTTCGGTCACGACTTGGATCGTGCCGGCTTCGCCGTGGGGCCCTAATTGTTCCTTGGCAAAGGCGGTGAGGTCCCGATCCTTGTTGGAAACGAGATAAACGGTTTTAGCGTCCGGCGAAAAACGTCCATCAAAGGTGCCAGGGCCCTCATGCGGTGTGAGGTTCACTTCCTTATGTGTGGCCACGTCAATCAAGACCACATTGTTATCGCCGCGGCTTTTCATACGTGTCACGAGGGCGGTACGCGCGTCACGGTCCGAATCCGCGAACCGATCAGTGCCGGGGCTGTTGGACAAGAGTTGCATCCGTCCGTCGTCCGTACTCAAAACGTACGGGTCCATCGAGGCGCCATTGCGTATGTTGGACGACACCAAGAGGGCCGAACCGCTGTGCGTCCAGTGCGCGAGCCAGTTGTTGTCTTTGCCGCCCTGGCTGTAGCGCTTGAGTCCCGTGCCGTCCGGATGGAGCATGTAGACTTGGGTGTTCATACCGCCGCCCGGCGCCACGGATATGGCCAACCGGTCGGCTGAAGGGGACCACTCGACGCCGGTGACCGGATCCTCTAGCGCTGTGACCTGCGTCGGCCAGCCCCCGCCACTCGATATGATCCACACCTGCGGTGTGCCGCTGAGGTTGCAGAGGACGGCCAGCCGCTGCCCGTCGGGAGAGAAACTCGGGGATTCGCAGGACCCCACGTGCGCCAAACGGATTACCGTCGCCGTGAGTTCCTCGGTGTTCTGGGATGCTTGGGCCCCGCTAGCCCAAACAGATGCCGTCAGCGCCAGCGCGATCGAGAACCCTCGCATAATCTTCACCCTTTATTCTTGCAACATAGCACTAAGACGAACGATGCGGCATTTTCCGCCCCCACGGGGGATGTTCCGAACAAAAATATTCGACACCAAAAAAAAACTGCCGCAAAGGAGGAGTTGGTTGTAGTGTAGTCAACGTGAAAGATTCGCTTGACGCATGGTTTGCTCGAGAGATCCTCGTATGTGAGGATTCGCTGGTGCGTTATCTCACCCGCAGCTGGCATCATCGCGACGACATCCATGACTTGCGCCAGGAAGCTTATGTGAAAGTGTATGAGGCTGCCGCTAAAGAACGGCCGCGTTCACCCAAGTCGTTTCTGTTCACGACGGCGCGAAATCTCATGGCAGATCGCTTGCGTAGGAGCCGGGTGGTCTCGATCGAATTGAAGGAGGATCTGGAGTCTCTAAATATTCACGTTGATGAGGTATCACCGGAACATCATGCAATTGCTCGAGACGAACTTCGTACTTTATCTCGCGTCTTCGAGCAATTGACGCCGCGCTGCCGTGAGGTCGTGTGGATGCGCCGCGTGGAGGATCTGTCACAAAGGGAAGTGGCAACGCGGCTGGGAATCGCCGAGACAGTGGTGGAGAAGCAGATCGCCAAGGCCATGCGGCGTTTTGCAGACGCGTTGTTTAGGGAGCGGGGGTCGGAGACCACCAAAGTACGAACGACGCCTAAGAAGCAACTAAAGCAATGAGCGCAGCAACTAACAGGATGATAGCTTCGGGTGCGACACTCGACAGTGACATTACGTGGGACTTCATCGAGACATTGAACGAGTAGCGGCTGTATGGATCGTGCGCCGCGAAGCTGAAGGATGGCGCAAGGCCGATCAGGCCGCGCTCGATGCTTGGCTGTCTGCATCGACCGCGCATCGAGCCGCCTTCGTGCGGCTGCAAAACGCATGGTCGGGGGCCCGACGCCTCAAGGTGCTCAGCCGAAACGGCCTTTTGCAGTTGAGCGAGCGCCCTCGTCTCTCGGCGCTTTGCGAATCATCGGCGAAACCGGCGCTTCCGCGCGGGATCGCCGGGTATCCGGGTCGGGTATGGGGAGCAATGGGAACTTCCATCGCTGCGAGCCTCCTGCTCGCGGCGGTGCTCGCCACGTGGATGGGCTGGCCACTGCGTGCGACATCGTATCGCACTGACATCGGCGGAATTTCGGCGATTGCCGTCAAGGATGGGTCGACCATCACGCTCAACACCGACTCAGTTATCCGCATCACACTGAGCGACTCGGAACGCCGGGTAGACCTCGACAAGGGCGAGGCTTTCTTCGAAGTGGCCAAGGATCCTAAGCGTCCGTTCGTGGTGCGGGTCGGCGATCAGCGTGTCACCGCCGTTGGCACGAAGTTCTCGGTTCGACGTGGACAGAACGGCATTCGAGTGATCGTGACGGAAGGGCGAGTGCGTGTGGAGCATTCCGCGGCGCATCGTTCGCCGGAAACCGCCATGATCTCGCGCGGCGGCGTTGCCGTGGCGGGAATCGCCGGCGTCCTGGTTCAGGACAAACCGCTGGCGGATGTCGAGGACCGCCTCAGCTGGCGCCAGGGCACCTTAGTTTTTCACGACACCTTGCTCACCGAGGCGGTGGCTGAGTTCAATCGCTATAACACTCGGCAGATAGCCATCGAAGATCCGGACATCGGCGCGCTGCGCATCGGGGGTCAATTCCGTACCAACAACTCACAAGGCTTCGTGCGTCTACTGGCCGATGCCTTCCCGATTCAGATCGAAGTGAACGACACTCGCATCTTTCTCCGTCACCGCTAATCACGGCTTCGATGCTGTGCGTCGGTGCGCGTCTCGCGCAGCAACGCCCCTACTCAGGGCGCTGATCGCCTGTTCTCGAGCCGAGATGTCGCTTCCGGCTCGAGCAAGCACGAATATTAAAAAAAGTTGTTGTCCAGATGGGAGGATCTTCGCGTCTCATTCGTCTTGGTATCTGCGGACAATTAAACTTAAACTCGCTCACCAGGGATAAATATGCAGCATGTGATTACGCGAAATGCAATAGCCGCCTGGGCTTTGTCATTGGCGATGACCTCGGTCGTGGTTGCCGACGAGGCAAAGCCCATCGACGTCCCGGCCGGAGATCTAGTCACGGCCATCCAGACGTTGGCAAAGCAATCGGGTACGGAGATCGGGGTGATCTCCTCTCAAGTAGGGGTCCAACACACGCAAGGCGTCAGCGGAATCTTATCCGCCCGATCGGCGCTGCAGAAGTTGCTGAAAGGCACCGTGCTCAAGGTCACTGTGGACTCGAGTGGCGCGATGCTTGTGACCGCGCCGTCACCGGCCGCGCGTCTCCATGGCCAGCCCGAAGTCTCGTATCAGGAGACATCGGCGCTCACTCCACCCGAAAAACCTCGATTTTACTTGGCCCAATTGAAGACTCATGCCGCGGGTCCCGTGCAAGAGGTCGGGGGCGGGACGAACCCATCGAGTAATGGGCCCGAAAAGAAAGATACGCAGCTCGAGGAACTCGTGATCACGGGCTCGCGCATCGCACGCGGCGCGCTCGAGCAACCGGCACCCATCGAAGTCATCACCACGGCCGCGATCGAACAAAGCGGCTTCTCCAATGCCGGGGACATCCTCAATCAGTATTCGCAGTTTGGTCTCGGCATCGGTTTATCCACCAACCAGGCAGGCTACAACACCGATGCCGGCGCAACGTTTCTGAACTTGCGCGGACTCGGCACGAATCGGACCTTGGTCCTGGTGGACGGCCTGCGAAGGGTATCCGGCGGAAGCTCATCCTCCGCCGTGGACTTGAGCACGATCCCTGCCAATATGATCGAGCGCATCGAGGTCATCACGGGAGGTGCTTCATCGGTGTATGGCGCCGATGCGGTTAGCGGCGTGGTCAACATTATTCTCAAGCACAACGCCGAAGGCCTTGAGATCAATGCGCGATCAGGCATCTCCAGCCGCGGCGACAACGCCACGGAGAGTGTCAGCGCCACTTACGGCCAAAAGCTTCAGGATCGGGGCGAATTCATCTTCGGGATCTCTTGGAATCGCGAGACTTCACTCGTGGCCGAGCGCCGGCCTTGGGACAAGAGCTACAACTGCGATTTCCCGAATGCCAACGTGACGGCCTCGAACCCCTATACGAACATCCAATACTTCGACTGCCGCTTCCCCAATACGACCTACGGATCTGCCTTTTACATCGGGAACACACAGTACACAGTCAACCAAGATGGGAGCTTGCGTCCGGTGCAGAACGGCGCGAGGCCTTTATCGTATCTCGGCACAGGCGGTGGCGATGGTTTCAACAACCAAGACTTCCTGCAGCTCCGCCCCGAGTTCTCGGTGCTGGCCTCGCAGCTGCACTTCGGCTACGACGTGGGTGCTGGCATAAAGTTGTCCGAAGATCTGCAGTTCTCGTATACGAACACCTCGTTTCCGGTACAGCCGCCATTTGACTATGGCCTGACCATCGATGCGCACAACCCCTACATTCCGGCTGCGGCTGTAGCTCTGATGGCACAAACCGGCATGACCTCCCTCTCGGTGGGTAGAACCGATACCGATCAGGGCCAGTTCACGCGCGTCAACGATCGCTACACCTTCGACACGGTGACGCGGCTCGACGGTCGCTTGGGCGATGATTTCAAATGGATGGCATTCTACGACTACGGCCAGTACAACAACGACAGCCAATTTCAGAACGAGCGCATCAAGAGCCGCTACCTGCAGGCGATCGACGTGATCGCAGGACCCAATGGCCCGAAATGCGCCGATCCTACCGCGGCGGCCGCGGGATGCGTGCCCTTGAACCTTTTTGGTCCCGATCGCGCCACCCAGGCGGCGCTCAACTACTTCCTCTACACCTCGCAGACTCGTATCATCAATACAACGGCGGTGGGAGGTGCGCAGCTAACCGGAACGGTGTGGCACCTCCCGGCGGGTCCCTTGGGGGTGTCCGCCGGCGTCGAATATCGCAAGGAGAGTCAGACCGTTGTCGCCGACGGCTTGGGTACCGAGGGGTTGTTGTTCAACACCTACTCCCCCTCGAGCTACGCAAATTTTAACGTCAAAGAAGCCTTCCTGGAGACCGTGGTCCCGATCCTCAAAGATGCGCCCTTTGCGAAGGCGCTCGAAGGCGAAGCGGCGATCCGCTACTCGGATTACAACACCATTGGCCACACGACTGCATGGAAGCTCGCCGCGCAATGGGCGCCCACCGAAGATGTTCGGTTTCGGGTGACGCGCTCGAAGAGCGTCCGGGCTCCCAACCTCACGGAGCTGTTCAGTCCCGGAGGCTCGAGCACGTTCACCGGCTACTATGACCCGTGCAGCGCGGTTTACGTCAATGCGGGTTCTTCAACGCGCGCCGCGAATTGCGCCAAGCTTGGGGTTCCCGCCAATTACGTCGATCCACTCGCCGCGGAAGGCCGTGCCCAGATCGTCACCGGCAACGCCAGCCTCACCGCCGAGACGGCGAAGAGCTGGACGGTGGGCACGGTCATCACGCCGCGTTGGGTGCCGAATTTCACGTTGACAATTGACTGGTGGGATATCGACATTGCTTCCGCCATCAACACGCTACCCGCACAGCAAATCATCAATGGTTGCGTAGATGGTGCGACGCTGAACGAGTCCTTGTGTGCGCTGATTCAGCGCGGCGGAGGTAACTCGGCGGGCGGAAACGTGACGAATGCCATCACCAACCTGTTTCTCGAGCCGCTCAACATCGGGGTGCTGCAGGCTGAGGGCGTGGATACCACCGCGGTCTATCGCTTCGACCTGCTGAGCCATCTGTTCAATACGGCCAATCAGTTGACCGTGGCTTTGGATGGTTCGTACACGATGAAGAACAACTCAATCGTCGATTCCAGCAATCCCTCAAACATCATTCAAAGCGCCGGCAACTACACTTTGCCTAAAGTGCGGGCCAATTTGACGACGACTTTTGCCGCATCGCCGTTCTCCGTCAGCGCGAAAATCAGATACATTGGCAAGTCCAAGGTCGACGTCACCTTTGCGCCGCTCTTCAGCAACGACAATGACGTCGCCAGCCGGACTTTTCTCGATCTGTATGGGACTTATCAGCTGGCCTCCAACGTCAAAGTGTCCGCAGGCATGAACAACACGTTTGACACCGCACCACCGCAAACCGCAACGACCTATACCGGCACCTCGACACTCTTCGATGTCTTGGGACGCTACTTCTTCCTGCAAGTATCGGCGAAGTTGTAGGCGGGTAATTCGTGTCCTTCCGGTGAGCGTGCATGACTGTGGCGTCGGGTCGGGTTGATAGTGTGGCGCCCACACCGATTAACGGTGATGGGAGCAAGAGATGGCGAGATCAGCGAGTGGCGCCGCGTGGCAAGCGCGGGATTTGGTGCAGATGCGGCGGCGGCTGGAGGATTGGCGGGGATGGTGATGCTGAAGATCTCCGCCGATTGAGCCGGCTTCATCGCGATCATCCGCGTTCAGTCAAAGCTCCAGCCAGCGGCCACCCTGCTTCGAGCTGGCCACCGCCGCGGCAATGAAGCGCATGCCGCGCAAGCCGTCGTGTACCGTCGGGTATCCGCCTCGAGCGGGTTCGCCATGCGCAAGGCGGCGGAGATCTGCGATCACTTCGCGGTATAGTAGAGCAAAAGCTTCCAGGTATCCCTCAGGGTGCCCGGCCGGCAACCGGGTAGCACCCTTGCTCTCCGGCGACAGGGAACTGCTGCCGGTGCGCAGACGTCGCCACGGTTCGCCGCCCGGCTTGAACAGCAGGGTATTTGGCTCCTGCTGATGCCACTCGATTCCCGCCTTGGAGCCGTAAACGCGGATGCTCAGGTTATTCTCCTCGCCACAGGCCACCTGCGAGCAGCTCAGCGTGCCCTTGCCGCCGCCTTCGAGTCGCAGCAGGATATTGGCGTCATCATCCAAGGGTCGGCCTGGGACAAAACTGGTCAGGTCGGCGCAAAGCGACGTGATCTTCCTGTCGACAATGTATTCGAGGAGATTTTGCGCGTGCGATCCGATATCGCCGATGCAACCGCCCAGGCCTGCCCGGCTCGGATCGGTGCGCCAGGCGGCCTGCTTGTTCGCGGCTGGCTCCTGCGCGCCCATCAGCCAGTCCTGGTGATACTCGACCAGGACCTTACGCAGTTCACCGATCTCGCCACGCCGGATGCGCTCGCGGGCCTCGCGAACCATCGGGTAGCCGGTGTAGTTGTGCGTCAGCGCAAACAGCTGCCCGCTACGTTCGACCACCTGGACCAGCGCCTCGGCCTCCGGTAGCGAGTGGGTCAGGGGCTTGTCACAGACGACCGGCAAGCCGCTTTCCAGGAAAGCCCTGGCAACCGGATAGTGCAGGTGATTTGGTGTGGCAACAATTGCGAAGTCAATGCCGTCCACGCGCGCCGCCTCGACGCGCGCCATCTCCACGTACGAATCGTAGGACCGCTCCAGATTCCAGGCCGCGGCACTGTCACGAGCGATTTGCGGATCCGAAGACAGGGCGCCGGCGATCACCAATGCCTGGCCGTCGAGTTCCACGGCAGTGCGATGCACGGCGCCGATGAACGCGCCGCGGCCACCGCCCACGATGCCGGCGCGCAGTCTTCTGCCATCAGTGTCCTTGCGCATGATCCCGATCCTTCCCGCGTCTTCAGGATCGATAGGCCTCACGACCCACGCCCTGGACCGCAATGCCCTGCGCCGCCAGCACCTCGTGTTGGAGCGCATACATCGCCGCCGCCGCCTGGTCTATCGCCCGCGTAAATGCCAGCGATCCGGCCAGTATGGGCGCCAATGCAGCCTTGTCCTGAATTCTAGCCGGCGGATACTCGTGCTCGACTACCAGATAGGTCTCCGCCGGATCGATGCTGAGCAATTCCCGCGCCGCCAGTTGATGATCAAGCCAATCGACGGTTCGGTTCTGCAGGTACGCCAGCGGATCGTGACGCGCCGTGCCCGGCAGTTCGTGTTCGGCCAAGACCGTCTGCTTCTTCCAGGCGTGCGCTTGATCGCGCGGTTCATTCGCGGGCTTGTTGCCCAGCCAGTCGCCCCGCTCCATCGTCTGGCCGCCATACCCCCAGGCCGAGACGCCACGCGCATCGATCACCTGCCCCTTGACGTGGAAACCGCCAATCAAAAAGTTGTAGCCGGTGTCTTTCAGGAATTGGAACAGCGAACGCGAGTCCTGGCCCATCAGGATGGCATGCGAGGGATCATAGTGGATGCGGAATTGATCGCCGACGCCGTGGCGCTCGCAGATGCGGTGCAAGGCGATCCAGGGGCCCGGCGCGTAGGCAATATTGTTGTGCCATTTGTCGGTGACGTTCCAGCCGGGCATAGGGCATTGTTCGATGCGGTAAGTCAGGCCGCGCGCCTTGGCCTCCTGCAGGAGCGGGATGAACGTCTCCTCGAACATCACGAGATTGGCGTCCATCTCGAGCTGCGCGTTGCGCCCGACGAAGCCGCACACCGCGTCGGTGCCGAGCAATGCGGCGGCATCGAACACCCGCAACATGAACTCATGCTTCTTGCGCCGGAGCGCATCATCGGCAATTAGCATGTTGTCGAAGTAGGCGAGATCTGAAAGCCCGACGCCGCTGTCACGCATGGCGGCGAGGATTCGGGTCGCGCGCCGGGGAGTAAACGGTTCGCGAAGATCGAGCGTGTTGGCGACCGGATCGAGCATGGCGGCGGCCGGCACGTCGCACTCGGTCGGATGGAGTGCCGCCGAGAGCTGGATGTTGGGGCTGCCTACCTGCCGGGCAAAGGCCAGCCACTCCTCGATCGCCAGGTCGGGGTCGGCATCGCGTCGTGCCCGCGGAGTCAACTCCTGTAATGCCGCCGTGAGCAGGCTGAGTTGCATTGCCTTTGGAGCAAACGACCGGATATTCATACGCGCGGCCCGCGAGCACCGTAGTAGCCCGCCCGTTCATTCCGGAAAACCGCCATGAACAGCAGGAGCACGGCAGTCGCAAACCCGCCGGGCCAGAGCCAAATTGCGCTCCAGTCATGCGCACCGTGGGTGAGGTAATGATTGGCAATCTGTCCCGCAGTCCAGAAGCCCACCAGCATACCCACGCCGTAGGTCGCCAGCGTGATCAAACCTTGCGCGGCGCTCTTGCACCGCTCGCCAGCCTTGGAGTCGGTGTAGATCTGTCCCGACACAAAGAAGAAATCATAGCAAACGCCATGCAGGGCAATGCCGAGGAGCAACATCCACACCAGAGCGTGTGGATTGCCGTACGCGAACAGGACATAGCGCACCGCCCAGGCCAGCATGCCGACGAGCAGGGTCGTCTTCATGCCCACGCGCAGCAGGAACCAGGGGATCAGCAGCATGAACAGCACCTCGGACATTTGGCCGAGTGTCTGCTTGCCGGTAGCGTTGGCCAGGTGAATCTCCGTCAGGAACAGGTTGGCATACTGGTAATAGAAGGCCAGCGGCACGCAGATCAGGATCGAGGCGGCGAAGAACACCAGGAAATTGCGGTCCTTGAGCAGGGCCAGAGCGTCCAGCCCGAGCATGTCCCGTACGGTAACCCGCTCCCCGGGCTGCACCCGCGGCGGCGTCTTCGGTAGCGTGAAGCTGTACAGGCCGAGTACCAGGGAGGCGGCAGCGCACATCGTGAAGGTGTGCTTGAGCATGCCGCCGGCCAGCGCCGCCGGGGCATCCCAGGAAAACACGTAGCTGATGACCAGGCCCGCGATGATCCAGCCCACCGTTCCCCACAGCCGTATCTTTGCAAAGTGCCTGGACGGGTCATCCATCTGCCGAAAGCAGATCGCGTTGACCAGTGCCAGCGTCGGCATGTAGAGAATCATGTAACCGAGCAGGTAGGGATAGAGGTCAGCGAAGCTCTGCGCCATCGACAGTCTGTACAGCAGCACCGCGCCAATCAGGTGGATGATCCCCAGCAGCCGCTCGGCATTGAAATACTTGTCGGCAATCAGCCCGATAACGAAGGGTGCAATGATCGCGCCCCAGGATTGCGTCGAGTAGGCGAGCGCACTTTGTGCGCCGGTCGCGCCCAGGTTAGACGCCAAGAAGCTGCCCATGGTGACGAACCATCCGCCCCAGATGAAGAACTCCAGGAACATCATGGCGCAGAGGCGGGTTTTTATTTGAGAGGTCATGGCGGTTGGATCGAGAGCCGGGTGGTGAAGGTGTTGGAAGATCCAGCTGTTTGGGCCGATTTGTATGAGATATCGGGGAAATGATTATAGGCCGGCGGCTGCGGACCCGCAAAGCGCCTGCGTCATTCGCCGTTGCGGTTGCGGTTGCGCTGAGTCTCCCAAAGCGCTTAACTAGGCGGTATGCCCTTTGTCATGGCGAATTCACTCAAGCGAAGCTACGACGTCGTCGTGGTCGGCTCCGGGGCGGCCGGCGGGCAATCGGCTTATACGCTGAGCATGGATGGCGCGAAAGTATTGATGCTCGAAGCCGGTCGCAAGTACTCGCCTGAAGCCGAGACGGCCATGTTTCAGACTCCCGACCAGGCGCCGCTCGGAGGGGTCGGTACTCCGGATAAGCCCTTTGGGTTTTACGACGCGACCGTGGACGGCGGTTGGCAGGTGCCCGGCGAGCCGTACGTGCGCACATCCGAGGACGATGCGGGTCGATTCGATTGGTGGCGTGCGCGCATGCTCGGAGGTCGCACAAATCACTGGGGACGCATCTCATTGCGCAATGGCCCCTACGACTTCAAACCCTATAGCCGGGACGGCCTGGGCTTCGATTGGCCCATCGGGTACGAGGACGTCGCGCCGTATTACGACAAGGTCGAGCTGCTGATCGGCGTCTACGGGACCAACGAGGGTCTCGAGAATACGCCGGATTCCGCGCCCGGCTGCTTGTTGCCTCCGCCCAGTCCGCTGGTCAGCGATCTGTTGATCGCGCAGCGGTCAAAGCGCCTCGGTATTCCGGCGATCCCGGGTCATCGGGCCGTACTTACGCAGCCGCTCGATTTCAAGCGATCGCCCGCGCGGCTGCACCCGGGGAATCTCAAGGCGCAAAAAATCCTCGCCGACGATATGCGTCGGCGAGCGACCTGTGTGTGGGCGACACCCTGCGGGCGCGGCTGCTCGATCCGCGCGAACTATCAATCGACGACTGTCCACTTGCCGCCGGCGCTCGCGAGTGGAAACCTCGACATTACGACCGACGCGATGGTCTACGAAATCACGCTGGGGCGCAATGGTCGGGCGAATGGCGTGAGTTTCGTGGACCGGACCACGGGCAAGCAACGATACGTATCGGCGCGCGTGGTGATTCTGGCCGCGAGCGCCTGCGAATCGGTTCGCATATTGCTCAATTCCAAGAGCGCTCGATTTCCGAACGGACTTGCCAATTCGAGCGGCAAGGTGGGGCGTTACCTCATGGATACGGTTGGCAGCAGCGTGAGCGGCCAAATCCCGCTGCTCGAGAGTCTGCCGCCGCTCAACGAAGATGCGGCAGACGGTCACCAATTGTATACGCCCTGGTGGCTCTATCAGGACCAGCACGCCGGAAAGTTGGGCTTTGCGCGCGGTTATCATATCGAATTCGGCGGTGGCAAGCGGATGCCGGGGCATGGTACAGGGGCTGGCCTTGAATGGCTGACCGGTGGCAGTTACGGCGCCAAGTTCAAGGAAGATGTTCGTCGCTACTACGGATCGTTCGTTTATTTTGATGGGCGAGGGGAAATGGTTCCCAACGATCACTCATTTTGCGAGATTGACCCTAAGGTCAAGGACAAATGGGGAATTCCCGTGCTTCGCTTCCATTGGCAATGGTCGGAGCACGAGCTACGCCAGGCCGCTCATATGCAAGAGACCTTCGGCGATATCATCGAGGCGATGGGCGGCCGCACCCACGGTGCGGTGCAGGCCGACGGAGCTAAGGCCATCGCGCCCGGCGGATCGATCATTCATGAAGTCGGCGGGACGATCATGGGATCTGATCCACAATCATCGGTCACCAATTCGTGGTGCCAGACTTGGGATGTGGATAACGTGTTCGTCGCCGACGGTGCCGTATTCGCATCCAATGCAGACAAGAACCCGACTCTGACCATCATGGCCCTGGCCTGGCGTGCGGCCGATCATATTCTCGAACGCATGCGGCGCAAGGAGCTGTGATGGACCGGCGCACGACCCTTAAGTGGGTGCTGGCCGCGGGCGCCGCCTGGCCGCTCCTCGACGGCCGCGGCGCGCGGGCCGACGCGACCCGCCCCATGAAAGGCTACGGGACCGATCCCACTCTTCAGCCGAGTTACCGACCCGGTGAGCTGTGGCCGCTGACGCTCACGGGGCCGCAGCGGCGATTGGCGAGCGTGCTCGCGGATATCATTGTTCCGGCCGACGATCACTCACCGAGCGCCTCGGCCGCCGGCGTGGTCGAATTCATTGACGAATGGGTAAGTGCGCCGTACGCCGCACACCAGCAAGACCGGAGCGTGGTTCTTGACGGATTCGGCTGGTTGGACGCCGAAGCCACCCGGCGGTTCGGCAAGGCGTTTGCGGACCTCAACACCACCGAGCAGTCCGGCATTTGCGACGCCATCTGCGACCAATCGCGCGTGGCGACCGCGTTACGCAGCGCCGCGCGCTTTTTCGCACGCTATCGCGACTTGACCTCTGGCGCGTTTTACTCCACGCCGGTTGGTCGTAAAGACTTGAACTTTATAGGCAACGTGCCACTCGCTCGCTTCGAGGGGCCGCCGCCAGCGCTACTCAAGGCACTGGGCCTGCAATGATTGAATTTCCGGGCGGAGGTGAACTGTGAATGGAACTCGATTGAACTGTGCGATGCTGCTGGTCAACTGCTTGGCGCTGCTGTCCGCTGTGGTCTTGCCCGCTAGCGCCGCGGCGCCAGGCTGGCATTCGCTATTAGAGCAGCACAGCGCGGTGGCCTGGCGCGGCTGGGAAGCGCCTGGATTACCGACGGGCTGGCACATTGCCGGCGGGGTGCTCTCCAAAGAAGGTGCGGTCGACGATCTGGTCACGAACCAGAGTTTCGGGAATTTCGAGCTTGAACTCGAGTGGAAGATGGGGAAGGGCGGCAACAGCGGCATCTTCTACCGCGGCACGCATGAGTACGATCACATATATTGGAGTGCCCCAGAGTATCAGCTCCTTGATGACGCGAATGCGTCGGATGGTGGCAATCGACTCACGGCAGCCGCGGCGGCCTACGCGCTCTACGGTGCACCGGCCGGGATTGTGCTGCCGTACGATCACTGGAACAAGACGCGCCTGGTGGTAAGGGGCAATCAAGTCGAGCATTGGCTCAACGGACGCAAAGTCGTCGCCTATGAGCTTAAGGGCACCGAGTGGAAGAGCAAAGTCGCCGCCAGCAAATTTGCGCAATACTCTCTTTACGGCTTGGCGGAGCAAGGTTTAATTGGTCTCCAGGGCGATCATCCGGGGGCGCTAGCGCTGCGCCGCATTCGAATTCGCGAGCTCCCGTAGAACCATAGGATTGTGTTCGCTCAGACTCGAGAGCGGGACATGCACTCAAAAATCAGCAGAAAGCTCACACCCAGGCCGACGCTGGGCGATTTGGCCAAGATTGGGGGCGTGTCGCGGATGACGGTCTCCCGAGCACTGCACAACAGCAAGCTGGTCAACGAGAAGACCCGACATGCCATCCAGGCGTTAGCACGCAAACATGGGTATCGGCCGAATATCGGCGCCAGGAATCTGCGCCTGGGGCGCAATGATGTGGTGGCGGTCGTTGTTGAAATGGTTCCCTCGGTCAATCGCCCGATGTCCGGACCCTACCCACTGGAAATACTCGGTGGCATCTGCCAGGAGATGACCTCGCGCGGATTTAGTCTGATGCTCACAACCCTGCAGAACTGGACTGCGGAGAGCACGCACCATGCAGACGGCGTCATCCTGCTTGGACAGGGCGCGCATGATACCGCGGCCCTGACTCTGGGCACGGCAGGCATCCCTTTCGTAGTCTGGGGTGCACAGCGCACGGGCAATCCCTATGTCGTTGTGGGCAGCGACAACCGGCACAGTGGTGTGCTGGCTGCCGAGCGCCTGCTGTCTCTGGGACGCCGGTGCCTGGTGTTCCTCGGCGACACCACTCACCCTGAACTGGCCGATCGTTACAGTGGATTTGTTGAGACACTGAAGATCGCAGGTGCGGTACTAGTGGCAAGCGTACCGACTGCCTTCACTTTCGCTGCTGGGGTCCAGGCCACCCAGGCGTTGCTGGCCCAGCCCGACCTGCGCTTCGACGGTCTGTTCGCCTGCAATGATTTGTTGGCGATGGGTGCCACGCGCACTTTGATTGAACACCGGCGCCACGTACCAGACGATGTTTCTGTCATTGGCCACGATGATTCTCCCGCTGGGGCTGGGTTCATCCCGGCGCTTACGTCCGTACACCAGAGTTGGTCAGACGGCGGAGTCCTGCTGGCCCGCAAAATCCTGGAACTCATCGACGGGCACCGCTGCAAATCGGAACAGCTGCCGACCATTCTTGTGGTTCGTGACACCTGAAGGTGCTCACGGTGAACACGCCAGCTGCGCTTGAGTCCTACGATTTGTTGCCCACCCGGATCTGGCAGGCGCGTCTGGCGGCATTCGCGCCGTACCTGGATCGATGGCGGCGCGTGGTGCCGTTTGTGTTGCAGTCATGGGTCATTATTCATGATCGCGGCGGGTGATCCCCCGGGTGATGAAATCCCCGCGCTCAGTACTCAATTACTGCAGGAAACGTGCGTTGCGCTCACCCGTAAGCTCGGCATGGACGAAAGCGAAGCCTTGAGCGCCCTGCTGCGATTGCTGGACAATGGGACCTTTGCCATTCAGGCCATCAGCTCGGCATTCATTTGGCGTGCCGCCGTGCGCGTGATTTAGGATGGACCGGCCTTTTCGGACGCACTGATTATCGAGGCTACTCTCGAAGCCGACTGCGCTGTTCTCTATAGCGAAGACCTCCAAGGCGGGCGATCTTTTAATGGCTTAAAGGTAGTCAAGCCGTTTGACTAGGTAGGCGAAGGCGCCAGTGAAGCCCGCCGTCAATTAGGCGAACGCGCCAGCATAGTCGCGCTTTGACGGGTAGATTCGAATTGCCAATAAGCACCGCCTCCGTTGGTGAAGGGCTCCAAGTCGATTGCGACTCAGCACTGTGGCACCGCGTCGAAAGCGACGGTCAGGCGGGTCTGAGCGCTGGAGAACGGAACTGTGCCGTGCCAGACGTAGGAGGGGAATAGCACCAGCATGCCAACCTTGGGGCGCACCGTATATTCGGCGGGGAGCGCCGGTATGGTTTTGAAGCTCGGCTCACCAAACGCGAGTACACCCTCCTGGGTGCTCTCATCGTTCATGCAATCGGGTAATTCAATGTAGCAGGTTGAGGACACCCAGCCGCGCGGGTGCACGTGATTGGTATGATAACCAGCATTGTGCAGGCGCACCGACCAGCTGCCGTTGAAGCGCCAGGCGCCGCTGTTGCGACGACGCAGGGGGTCGGTACCGTGGCCTAGGCGTTCAAGATAGCGATTGATGGGTGCCGCGAAGCTCTTGAAGAGCGCTTGAATGACAGGGTCGGGGTTGCGTGTCAGATCCTGCGAGGTTTCGGTACCGCGACGAAGTGATTGGAACAATGGTCGATGGCCATGCGGATTGTGCAGGCGCCCCAGGCGGAGCTTCAGGTCGGCAAAGAAACTGGCAAGATCAGGCCAAGGGCGCGGTGCCTCGAGATGAAACGGCATTACCCAACGCTCGTAGTCGCACAGTAGCCTATAGCGCTCGTCGCCGAGTAAGCGCCAGGCCGTAGTCTGCAGCGCGATCAGGTATTGATCGTCCGGGGACTCGGCCAGCAGCAGCTCGCAGCTGGCGAGCGCCGCGCGTGCCTCACCGACGCTAAGTTGAGCGGCCGCCAGCAGCGAGCGCGCCGGTGCATTGCCGGGCAGGCTGTGCACCGCGCGCTCGGCCAATTCCAGCGCCGACGGCGGATCGAACTCGAGCGCGGCGAGCCCAGCCCGCAGCAGCAACGCGGGCGGTGCCTGCGGCCGGGCTGCATGCGGGCCGAGGCAGGCCCACGCGCCGCGCGCATCGCCGGTGCCCTGCATGATCGCAGCCTTCGCGGCCAGCAGCGCTGTATCGCCGGAGTAGCTCGCCAGCGCTCTATCGAACGCGGCGGTTGCCAGGGCGAGCTCGCCAGTGCGCAGCCAGATGAGCTGCGCCAGTTCATTGTGCGCACCGAGATGGCGAGGCTCCAGGCGCAGGCACTCCTGCAGTGCCGCTTCGGCCTGTTCCGTCGCTCCCTGGGCCTTGAGGCTGCAGCCCTGCAGGTAATGCAGCGCTGCGTTGCTGTAGCCAGACGCTAGCAGACCCTGGGTGATGTGCACGGCCTCGTCGTGCCGATTGGCCCTGGCCAACGCGATCGCCAGTGCGTGAGCGGCTGCCGGGTTGCGCGGCATCGCCGCGGCGATGCGCCGGTAGCCCTCTACCGCCTCGACATGGCGCCCGAGGAGGGCGAGCGCTGCGATGTGCTGTGTGGCCAGTTCGGCGTCACCCTGGCCGATCGTGCACAGCGGTGCCGCGACGCGCAGCGCCTCTGCGGGCCGACGACTGTCGTTGTAGTGGCGCGCCAGCACCAGCGCCGCGCGCGCATAAGCTGGCGGGCCCAGGGCCGCATGTTCGAGCACAGGCACGGCCTCCGCACCACGGCCGGCGCCGAGCAGCAGTTCGCCGAGCGTCGTCAGGGTCGGCAGCCACTTGGGATCGATCGCGAGCGCCCGGCGCAGCAGACTTTCCGCCCCCTGGCTGTCGCCAAGCGCGAGCCTGGCGCCCGCGAGCAGGCGTAGCGCCTCGACGTAGCTGGGATGGTCGACAAGGATGGTTTCGAGCTGGTCGTGCGCGGCCTGGAACTGACCAGACTGCAGCCGGGCACTGGCCTGGCGCATCGCGTCGAGAAGCACGGGGGTTATCGCGGGACTGGAACCCATCGAAAGGCAGTATCCCCCCTTGCGCTTCGCAGCGCGAGGGGGGAACCACCAGAATCAACTAGAACGAGTACTTCGCCTGGAGGCTGAATTCACGGCCCAGGATCGACCGTCCGAACCCAACACCGTTCTGCACGGCATTGCCGCCTACGCGGGCATTACCTTCGGTCAAACCGATCTGGTTGGTGATGTTGGAACCGAGCAGCCGGAACTGCCACCGCTCGCCCACTTTGGCCACGATGCCTGCAGAGACGTCGTAGTAGCTGCCCAACGGATTGAGGCCCGTGCTGTCCTGGTAGTGCTGACCAATGTGCTCGTAGGTCATGAACTCGGTCAACGTACCCCAGCCCATGGTCTGCGTGTCACTCGGGGTTATGCGGTACTGGAACTTCGGCAAGCGGGCGAGCTGCACGCCATTGACGGTGCCGCAGACCACGTTGTTGTTGATGTCGGCGTAGACGAAGCAGCCCTCGTAGTCCTTGTAGTGGGCATTCTCGTAATTGGCATTCAGGGTGATCTTGAATTCCCTGGCTGCCGACGAATCACTACCCGCCAAAGGATTCACGCTGCCGACGAACCGCACACCCACTGAAGTCGAGCCATAGGTCTGGAACGGGCCAATCGGCACGAAATTGATGTCCGTAGGCTGATAGGCCAGGCCCTTGAACACCTTGTTGTAGAGCGACGCGTCAATATACGTGTAGCGGTTCTGAACCTTAAAGCCCACTTCAAGGTTCTCCACGCGATTGAGCGGAAGGAGATTGGGGCAGTTGTAGCTACCGTTGTACGACTGGCAGCGAACACTGTCAAAATTGGGGAAAAACACACCATTGTTGACCCGCACATAGGCGCTCATATGGTCACTGAACTCGTAATTCGCGCCCAGGGAGAAGGACGGCAGGGTAGTGCTTACACCCTCCTTGTTGTAGGTGCCGTTGGGCAATTCGACTGCGTTATCCCACAGGTCGTACTGTGACCCCATCTGCACCGGCGACAGGTTGGTGGTCTGCTGCGACAGGCTGAGGTGTTCGACACGAGCCGCGGCATCCAGTATCCACTGGTTGATCTTCCACGTGTCCGACAGGTAAAAGGCCACATTGGTGGCCGTGCCCTGCTGGAGGATCTGATAGCCACCGTTGGCATTCACGATGCCCTGGGAACTGGTCACGTTGTAGATGTTCCCGCCCGACGCAGCCTGGAGGATGATCGGGCTGGCATTGGGCCTGTTGGTGATCAGCACGTTGCTGCCCAATGACCAGTTGTCATTGTCGGTGTAACGGGCCAGATACACGCCCGTGGTCAGCGTATTGCCGCTGCCGATGTCCTTGGCGAGCCGGA
>JANMXS010000133.1:0-20724 GCA_031394335.1 Burkholderiales bacterium | reverse complement strand
CTCGAAACCCTCAAATTTCGTCATTCCAGCGTAGGCTGGAATCCAGTCCTTCGTTGAATCAAACACTTGGATGGCCATGGGGTGAAGGCATGCCTTCACGCCTGTGACCAACGGAACTCCCGGATTCTGCTGCGCTTCATCCGGGCTACACGCTACGGCTGATAAACTCTCGCTTGTACGAATCACGCACTAGTGCGCTTCGATAACAACTGGAAAATATCCAACATGATTTTGGTCACCGGCGGCGCCGGCTTCATTGGCGCGAACTTTGTACTCGACTGGCTCAACAATTCCGCTGAGCCCATCGTCAATCTCGACCTGCTCACCTACGCGGGCAATCCGGAGACCCTGGCTTCGCTGGCCGGCGACACACGCCATATTTTTATCAAGGGCGATATCTGCGACCGTGCGCTGGTCGATTCGCTGCTGGCGCAACACCGGCCCCGCGCCATTATCCATTTCGCGGCTGAATCGCATGTCGACCGCTCGATCCACGGCCCCGGCGAATTCATGCGCACCAATGTCCACGGTACCTTCACCCTGCTCGAAGCGGCCCGCGCCTACTGGAACACGCTTGAACCAGACGCCAAGGCCGCGTTCCGCTTTCACCATGTCAGCACCGACGAAGTCTATGGCTCGCTGGGGCCGGGCGATACCGAATTCACTGAGACCCACCCGTTCGCCCCCAACAGCCCTTACTCGGCCAGCAAGGCCGCGGCCGATCATCTGGTGCGCGCCTGGCGCCATACCTATGGGCTGCCGGTCGTAACGACCAACTGCTCCAACAACTACGGCCCTTATCACTTCCCGGAAAAACTGATCCCGCTGATGATCGTCAACGCCCTCGCCGGCAAGCCTCTGCCGGTGTACGGCGATGGCCAGCAGATCCGCGATTGGCTGTACGTCACCGACCATTGCACTGCGATTCGACGGGTGTTGGCCGCAGGCAAACCGGGCGAGACCTATAACATCGGCGGCTGGAACGAGAAGCCGAATATCGAGATCGTGCACACCATCTGCGCCCTGCTTGATGAGTTGAAGCCGCGTGCCGATAAACAGCCTTACGCGAAACAGATTACCTATGTGGCCGATCGCCCCGGCTACGACCGCCGCTACGCCATCGATGCACGCAAGATCGAACGCGAGCTGGGCTGGAAGCCGACCGAGACGTTCGACACCGGCATCCGCAAGACGGTGCGCTGGTATCTGGACCACCAGGCCTGGGTGGCGAATGTGCAAAGCGGCGCCTATCGCGATTGGGTTGAACGTAACTACGCCGGGCGCCAATGAAAATTCTTCTGTTCGGCGGCAATGGTCAGCTGGGATGGGAGCTGAGACGAAGCCTGGCGCCGCTGGGGGAACTGATCGCACCTGTGCGCAGCGATGCCGGTGGTGATCTTTCCAATCTTGACGCCATCGCCGCAAAAATTCGTCATGTGGCGCCGGACATTATTGTCAATGCCGCTGCCTATACCGCTGTTGACAAGGCCGAAACCGAAGCCGCGCTGGCGCACACCATCAACGCGTTGGCGCCCGGCGTGATGGCCGCAGAAGCGCGCAAGTTCGGCGCCTGGCTGGTGCATTATTCGACCGACTATGTATTCGACGGCAGCGGCGCCGCACCATGGCGCGAGACCAGCCCCACCGGGCCGCTCAGCGTTTACGGCCACAGCAAACTGGCGGGCGAACACAATGTTGCCGCCTGGGAAAAACATCTGCTCCTGCGCACCAGCTGGGTATACGCGGCGCGCGGCCAGAATTTCGCCAGGACCATGCTGCGCCTGGCGCAGGAGCGCGACAGTCTCAAGGTGATCGCCGACCAGATCGGCGCGCCCACCGGTGCCGAGTTGTTGGCGGACGTGACCGCACATGCGCTACGCACCTTGCAAATCAAACCTGAACTCGCCGGCATCTATCATCTTGCCGCCGCCGGCGAAACCAGCTGGCACGGCTATGCCAGCCACGCCATCGAGTTCGCGCGCAGCCAGGGTGTGGCGATCAAGGTGAAGCCGGACGACATCCGGCCGATTCCCGCTACCGAGTATCCGCTGCCGGCCGCGCGCCCGTACAATTCGCGTCTGGACACGCAAAAATTTCGCAACGCGTTCGGGCTGACATTACCCGACTGGCAGCAAGGGGTGGAGCGCATGCTGAACGAAATTCTTTCCAAGTGAAAACTCAGCAAACGTAGCCGCGATGAAGCGCAGCGCAATCGAGGTCGGCACTTGCTGGTCGGCATCATTCCCGGATTGTGACCAAGGCAAATCCCTGTGGGGTGCTGCGCTTCATCCGGGCTACGGCATTTCCGTCCGTCTGAATTTCAGCGGCGAAGCCGATGCGTCAAATCCAGCGGGTGTTTCAGCAGCACGCTCGCCAGATGCGGGCCGCGAGTCAGCAGGGCGCCGTAGCGCGCCAGTTGCAACACACGCTCGACGCCTAGCACTCTGCCGAGAAGACGGACCGCATGGTTTGCCATGACCACTTGCCGGCTCGTCTGGTCAACAATCGGTGACCCCGCACCCGTTGCGCTGTTGCCGCCGGCAATGCCTGCCGCCTTCAACTGTTTTTGCAATGGCGAAGCCGCGCTGAACGGATGTGGCTCATCAACGGGACTGCTTAGCAAGGCGCGCCGCATGGTCGGCGTGATCGCGGTTCCGTCATCCAGGGTTGCAAAGGTATAGCGCAACTTTATCGATTGCTCATGCCCTGCCGCCAGCAAGGCATTGCAATAGCCCGCGACCAATGATTGCAGCACGGTCCCGGCCATCAACTGGTGGCGATTCTGATACTTCGACAACTGCTGGGGATCATTCGCCTTGACGCCGCTGAAATGAAAGAAACGCAGGGGCACACCGTTGACAAGGATCTGATTGCCGTCTTGTTCCAAGCGCCGCTCATGCAGATTCCAGTACGCGACATTGCAACCCGCGTCACGCAGGATGCCGACGGAATTGAAGTATGAGGGGGCAAGGTCGATCCACTTTTGATCGACGAAAGTGCCAAGGGCCGGATCATTGAAACCATGGGCCAGGCAGCGCGATTCCCACCAATCCAGCAGGGCCAGCGAATCGGCGCCTTTGCGCAGGGCGATGAAGCCCAGGTTGAATGCGCCGGCCCGCAGGAAATCAAGTTCGGAAGGACGAAAGCCATCCAGGACCGGCTTCAGCGCATGCGGCGTCAGCACGATCTCGGATTTTTCGAGCGCATCGAACACCGGCAGCAGCGGCGCGTGTATCTGAATGTCGGGATCCAGGTAGATGGCCTGCTCGAACCCCTGGGCAAAAATCCGTTTCAGAAAGCTCGGCTTCAACGCCGTATTCAATTCGAGGATGTCGTACTTGTAGGCCAGACGCTCAAAATCATCCAGCCCCAGATCCTGCGCATAAATGCAGGTCAAACCGCTCTGCTCCACAGCCGCGCGAACTTCCGGCGTCGCTCGATCGACAATGAGCACCCGCAATTCGCCTGGATTGTGTTTGGCGAGCGAATCTGCCAGCACCCGCACATAGGCCAGATAATTCGCAGACACGATGGTGATAAAGCAGGTCTTCATGTTTTTCGTACCCGGAAATTATGTGCAAAGGCCGTGAATTCGGCAGCCAACCCGATCAACGTTTCGCATTGTAAGCCCGGCGATATGATGGCCGCCGCGACCAATGATTTGCGGCAGATAACAGAGCGGCGTCCGGCCCAACGCGCCCATCAACTCGGCGATTGCGCATTTTGTAGGCAGGCGCAGCGCTATTATCGGGATTATAAAAACACGCAGATCGCCATTTGGCGCGCCGTTCAGGGCAAAAATGCTCCAAAACCCGCGCCAAATGGCGATCTGCGTGTTTGAGGATTTCCATAAACGCCGTCGCCCCAGCGCCCCACCTGCGCAACCAGGCTTTGTTGCTGAGTGCAATGGCATGGCGTTGTTTCTCCGCATTGGAGTTGAAGTCGATCGTGCTCGGATACAATTCGCCTCTGAACACGCAGCAATTCCGCACCACGAGTGGGCTCGCCTTACCCGGCCGGCAGCCAAGCGTGGGGCGCATAGTGACCCCAACTCTCTCAATACGAAATGAACCATGACGGTTAAACGCAAAGGCATCATCCTCGCCGGCGGCTCCGGCACGCGCTTGTTTCCGGCCACCCAGGTGGTCTCCAAGCAACTGCTGCCGATCTACGACAAACCGATGATCTACGACCCGCTGACCACCCTGCTGCTGGCCGGCATTCGCGACATCCTGATCATTTCCACGCCGCACGATACCCCGCGCTTCCAGGAACTGCTGGGCGACGGCCGCCGCTGGGGCATCAACCTGAGCTATGCCGTGCAGCCCTCCCCCGATGGACTCGCGCAGGCCTTCCTGATCGGCGAAGCCTTCATCGGCAACGATCCCTCCACCCTGGTGCTGGGCGACAACATCTTCTACGGCCACGATTTCTCGCCGCTGCTGGAAAACGCGGCAAAACGCGAATCCGGCGCCACCGTGTTTGCCTATGCGGTGCATGACCCCGAGCGCTATGGCGTGGTCGAGTTCGATGCCCGGGGCAAAGCGGTCAGCCTCGAAGAAAAACCCAAGGTACCCAAGTCGCGCTATGCGGTCACCGGCTTGTATTTTTACGATCAGGATGTGGTGGCATTGGCCAAGAGCGTCAAACCCTCGGCACGCGGTGAACTCGAAATCACCGACCTTAACCGGCTCTACCTTGAACAGGGCCGCCTCAACGTGGAGACCATGGGTCGCGGCTTTGCCTGGCTGGACACCGGCACCCATGAATCGATGCTGGAAGCGAGCCAGTTCATTCATACCATCGAGAAGCGTCAGGGCATGAAAGTGGCGGCCCCGGAAGAAGTGGTGTGGCGACACGGCTGGATCGACGATGCGGCACTGGAAGCGCTGGCGCAACCGCTGGCCAAATCCGGCTATGGGCAGTACTTACTCGGCCTGCTGCGCGAGAAAATTTACTGATGAAGGCGGGCCCCTACCTGAGTAGGTCGGGTTAGCGCAGCGTAACCCGACAAACAAGCGTTCCATCGTGACTTCGGTTGCACGTAGCCGCGATGAAGCGCAGCGTAATCGAGGTTGGTCGATCATCAGCGGCAACCCCGGATTACGCTGCGCTTCATCCAGGCTACGGTGCTGGATCCCAGCCTTTGACCAACGGAAATCCCTGTGGGACGCTGGTACGATGAATCGCAATTTCAAAGTTCGTCATTCCGGCGCAGGCCGGAATCCAGTCCGTCGTATGTTTAAAATCCTGGATAGCACCAGGTCCCAGCCTTTCGATGGAGACCCCATTCGGGGCGCTGGGACGACGAGTATTTGAACTTTCGAGAGGTCACTATCAATAAGCCCGGAATTGAGAAATGGAATCACCCATGAAGGTAACGCCTACCGCCATCGCCGACGTGCTGTTGATCGAGCCGAAAGTGTTTGGCGATGATCGCGGCTTCTTTTTTGAATCGTTCAACCGCAAAGTGTTCGCACAGGCGACCGGCTTCGATGTCGATTTCGTGCAGGACAATCATTCGAAGAGCGCGAAAAGCGTGCTGCGCGGCTTGCACTATCAACTCCAACAGCCGCAGCACAAGCTGGTGCGGGTGATTGCCGGTGAGGTCTTCGATGTGGCGGTGGATATCCGCAAAGGCTCGCCAACCTTCGGCAAATGGGTGGGCGAAATTTTATCGGGCGAGAACAAGAAGCAGATGTGGGTACCGGCCGGGTTCGCCCATGGCTTCGTGACGCTGTCGGCGTCGGCCGAGTTGCTGTACAAGGTCACCGACTACTACTCGCCGGCGCATGAACGCTGCATCGCCTGGAACGATCCCGCGATCGGCATCAACTGGCCGGACAATCTTGCGCCGCTGCTGTCGGCCAAGGATGCGTTGGGGTTAATGCTGGCACAGGCTGATCTGTTTACATGACGCTTAGCCGAAATTTGCTGGCAGGTCTGGCAAGTTCGCTGTGGTCGGCCCTGCTCGGTTTGGCGGTGGTGCCCTTGTATCTCAGCTACCTCGGGCTGGAAGCCTATGGCCTGATCGGTTTCTTCGCGATGACGCAGGCGATGCTGCAAGTTCTCGATCTAGGCATTGCCCCCACCATCAACCGTGAAGTCGCACGCTGTTCGGCCACCGGAGAGCTGAAGCAGGCGGGCAAATTGCTGCATACCCTGGCGATCATTTACTGGTGCGTGGCGCTGGTGATCGCCCTGCTGGTGGCGGCGCTTGCCCCGCTGATCTCGAACTACTGGCTGACCTCCAACCACCTGCCGCAGGCCACCGTTACTCACGCGGTGATGCTGATGGGGCTGGTGGTTGCCTGCCGCTGGCCGATCGGCTTGTATCTGGGAGCGCTGATGGGTGCGCAGCGCATCACCACCTCGAGCGCCGTGAGTATCGCGATGGTGACGCTGGGACAACTCGGCGCGGTAGCGGTGCTGATCTGGGTATCGCCCACCATCGAGGCGTTCTTCCTGTGGCAGGCGGGTGTCGGTTTGGCGCATGCCGCCGTGATGCGCCGGGCCGCGTGGCACGCACTCGGACGCCTGGACCAGCTGCGTTTCGACAGCGACGCCTTGAAGCAGGTGTGG
The DNA here is from genome assembly GCA_031394335.1 of Burkholderiales bacterium. Classification (GTDB taxonomy): domain Bacteria; phylum Pseudomonadota; class Gammaproteobacteria; order Burkholderiales; family Usitatibacteraceae; genus UKL13-2. Next base: position 14,142 of record JANMXS010000133.1, on the reverse strand, counting down.
CGTTTCTCGGCAGGGATGGGCGGGGTCGCGGTGTCGGCGCTGATCTTCACCCAGCTCGACAAGGTGATTCTCAGCAAGATGTTGAGCCTCGCCGATTTTGGCGCCTATGCGCTGGCCACAGTAGTGGTGAACGGACTGTATGTTTTCATCAATCCCCTGTTCAGCGCGGTCTATCCGCGCTTTTCCGCACTGGTGGCCAGCGATAGCACCGAGAAACTCGCCGGGCTGTATCGCCTGAGCACGCGCATCCTGGGCGCCATGTTGTTCCCGATTGCGATGGTGCTGGCGGTATTCGCAGAGGAGCTGGTGCGTGTGTGGACCGGTGATGCCGGCATTGCGGCCCGCGTCGCCCCGGTGATCTCGCTGCTGGCGATCGGCTCGGCGCTGCACGGCGTGATGTATCTGCCCTACGCGCTGCAGCTCGCTTATGGCGAAACGCGATTACCGCTTACAATCAATGCGATTTTGATGGTGGTGCAAGTTCCGCTGATGGTGGTGTTCGCGCTGAACTACGGTGCGCTGGGCGGCGCCATGGCGTGGCTGGCATTGCATACGTTGTATTTGCTGCTGGGCACCTGGATGACGCATCGCCGGCTGTTGAAAGGGATCGGCATCAAGTGGCTGTTGCAGGATGTCGGCCTGCCGCTGCTGGTCGCCGCCGTTGCCGGTTTGTTTGCGCACTACGCAATTCAGGATGCCGAATATCCGATTTACATCAAGTTGCTGGCGGCGGGTGGCTGGGCGATGCTGACTTCGATTATCTGTGTTGCGCTGTCGCCCAGCTTGCGTACCCTCGTGTTGATGCGCCTGGGACGAAAAAGAGCAAGCACTGCACATGACTAAAACTGCCTGACCACGACGAGAAAAATCATGCTTAAACGACTGCTGATCAACTTTTTCGCGGCACGCGAGCGGCAGAAAATCATCATCGCCCTGAGCAAGGGCGGGGCGATGATGCATGCCCGGAATATCGACCTGACGCGCCCGGCCAGCTGGGAATTTTCCGGGTTCAGCCAAAATGGCGAGGACGGTATTCTCGATGTGCTGCGCCGGCAACTGCTCGCCGGCAACCGCTACTTCGTCGAAATCGGCGCCGCCGATGGCATCGAGAACAACTCGGGCTGGCTGGTGGTGGCGGAACGCTATAGCGGCCTGATGATCGAGGGCAACCCGAAGCTGGTGGAGGCCGCCAAACGTTCCGTCATCGGCTACAGCGTCGGCGCCGAGTGCCACCAGATGTTCGTGACCCGCGACACCGTCAAGGACATCAAGGCGCTGGCCTTTCATCACGACCCCGATGTTTTTTCGCTGGATATAGACGGCAATGATTACTACGTCGCCGAAGCCATCTTCGCGGCGGGATTCCGCCCCAAAATATTCGTCGTTGAATACAACGCGGTGTACGGCCCGGAGCGCAGCGCGACCATTCCGTATCAGGCCGACTTCGTGTTTTCGAACGCGCATCCGAGCAAGCTCTACTACGGTGTGTCGATTGCCGGCTGGCGGCGTTTCTTTGAACGCCAGGGCTATCGCTTCGTCACGGTGGACATCAATGGCGTCAACGGCTTTTTCGTCGATCCGGCGTGCTTCGACGCGGCATTTCTGGACAAGGTCCAAGGGCTTGCGTTTGCCGAAAATCGCTACCAGTTCACCAAATTCCGCATGCCCTGGGACGGCCAGTTTGCGCTGATCGCGGACCAGAATTTTGTGCAAATCTGAAATTGGCGGAAGTGAATAGCGTGAAGCTGTCGATCTGCATGGCGACCTTCAAGCGAGGCGAATTCATTGCCGAAACACTCGATTCGATCCTGGCGCAGATGGCGCCGGGCGTTGAACTGATCGTGGTCGATGGCGCCTCGCCGGACAACACGCCCGAAGTGATGGCCGCGTATGTGGCCCGCCATCCGGAGATTCGCTACATTCGCGAAGCCACGAATTCCGGCGTTGACCAGGATTACGACAAGGCGGTGGGGTACGCCACCGGCGAGTATTGCTGGCTGATGACCGACGACGATCTGCTTTGTCCGGGCGCGATCAGCCGCCTGCTGTCCGAACTCGATGGCGGCAACGATCTCGTCATCGTCAATCAGGAAATCCGCAATGTGGATTTTTCCATGCTGCTGGCGGGTTCACGCTTTGCGCTGAGCGCTGACCGGCAATACGCTGCGGGCGATCGCGACGCAATGTTCGCCGAAACCGCGCAGGGACTGTCGTTCATCGGCTGTGTGGTGATCCGGCGCAGCGTGTGGATGGCGCGCGACCGGGCGTCCTTCTACGGTTCGCTGTTCATCCATGTCGGCGTGATCTTTCAGCACCCGCCGCTCGAGCGCGTCAAATTCATTGCGACACCGATGATCGTGATTCGCTTTGGCAATGCGATGTGGACGGCGCGGAGTTTTGAAATCTGGATGTTCATGTGGCCGCAGTTGCTGTGGGCGTTCGGCAATTTTTCGGCGGGCGCCAAAGCCCTGGCGTCAGCGCCCGAGCCATGGCGCAACATGAAACAGCTATTGCTCTATCGCGCCTACGGTGGATACTCGATGGCCGAATACCGGCGCTTTCTGGCCCCGCGCGTGCGCGGTCCCTATCACCTGCTGTGTATTGCCATTGCAATATGCCCTGCCGCACTGGTCAATATTCTGGCCAGCCTGTATATCGTGTTGTGCAAGCGCAGCGCACGCATGGAAATGTACAACTTGGCTACCAGTCCCCACGCCGGCTGGATCAGCCGCTTCGCCGCACGGCGGCTGGTTGTTTGAGCAATGCCACCGCTTATTTTTATCAACGCACGCTTCCTGACCCAGGCCACCACCGGGGTGCAGCGCTATGCGATCGAGGTGGTCAAAGCCTGGGACGCGATGCTGGACAGCGGTGAGCTTGATAGGCGCAAAATTCGCCTGATGTTGTTGGCGCCCCGGGGTGAGCTGCTTGATTTGCAACTGAAGCATATTCCGCTTCGTCAGGCCGGCTGCTTCAATGGCCAAATATGGGAACAAATCGAACTGCCGTTTTATGCCGCAGGCAATTTTCTCGTCAATTTGTGCAATTCGGCGCCGTTGCTGAAGCGCAATCAATCGGTGACGATCCACGATGCCTCGGTGTTCGGTTTTCCGCAGGCCTATGGGTTCCGATTCCGGGCCTGGTATAAATTTCTGCACCGGGTGCTGGCGACGACCGTCAAAAGAGTCCTGACCGATTCATGCTTTTCGCAGCGGGAACTGATCAGGTACGCCGGCATTGCCGAGCGGAAAATTCGCATGGTCCACCTGGGCAGCGAGCATATACATGCCGTCCCGGCAGATGCAGGCATAATTTCGCGAAACGGTTTGGACAAGGTACAGTTTGTGCTCGCGGTCAGCAGCATGAGCCCGCACAAGAACTTTCAAGCCATTGTGAATGCCATCCCGCTGATGAAAAATAATATCCAGGTTGTAATCGCCGGCGGCATGAATCCACGCGTATTCAGCCAGTCGGGCGCGCTGCTGCCGGATAATGTCATGCAACTGGGGTATGTGAGCGATGCCGAACTGCGCGCCCTGTACGAACATGCCGCCTGCTTTGTCTACCCTTCGTTTTACGAAGGCTTCGGCCTGCCCCCGCTGGAGGCCATGGCGTGCGGCTGCCCGGTGATTGCGGCCAGTGCGGCGTCCTTGCCGGAAGTCTGTGGCGATGCCGTCCTGTATTGCGACCCACATGATGCCGCCGATATTGCCAAAAAAATCGGGCAACTGATGAGCGATCAAACGCTGCGCGATGCATTGCGCATCAAGGGTCTGGCACGGGCGCGCCAGTTCAACTGGGCCGCGTGCGCACGCGCGACCTGGGCGGCCATTGATGACGTGCGCCTCGAAGCGAAAACGCATTGAAGGTCGCCATCGTCCACGACTGGCTGGTGACCTACGCGGGTGCGGAGCGCGTGCTCGAGCAGATGCTGCTGTGCTTTCCCGAGGCGGATTTGTTCGCCATCGTCGACGCCCTGGCGCCGGATGAGCGCAAATTCATCCTGGACAAGCCGGTGCAGACCTCGTTTATCCAGAAGCTGCCGTTTGCGCGCAAAAAATACCGGCAATACCTGCCGCTGATGCCGCTGGCGATCGAGCAGTTCGATCTGTCCGCTTACGATCTGGTGATATCGAGCAGCCATGCGGTCGCCAAGGGCGTGTTGACCGGGCCGGATCAACTCCACCTGTGCATGTGTTATTCGCCGATCCGTTATGCATGGGATCTGCAACACCAGTATTTGCGCGAGTCCGGCCTGGATCGCGGGCTCAAAGGCTGGCTGGCGAAGGCCATGCTGCACAGAATCCGCATCTGGGATGCGCGCACCGCCAACGGTGTCGATCAGTTCATCGCCATTTCGGATTTCATCGCGCGGCGCATCGCCAAAGTGTATCGCCGCGACTCGACTGTGATCTATCCACCGGTGGATACCGGAGCATTTACGCTGCACGCGGAGAAAGAGGATTTCTATTTCACCGCCTCCAGGATGGTGCCATACAAAAAAATCGATTTGATCGTCGAGGCCTTTTCGGCGATGCCGGACAAACGTTTGATTGTGATCGGCGACGGGCCCGATTTCGCGAAAATCAAGGCCAAGGCGGGCAGCAATGTTCAACTCCTCGGCCAGCAGCCCTTTTCGGTTCTATGCGACCACATGCAGCGTACGCGGGCCTTTGTGTTTGCGGCTGAAGAGGACTTCGGCATCGCCCCGGTCGAGGCGCAGTCCTGCGGTACGCCGGTGATCGCTTTCGGCAAGGGCGGCGCGCTGGAAACCATTCGCGGCCTGGATACGAACCTGCCCACCGGCGTATTTTTCAACGAGCAGTCGGTAGCGGCCTTGATCGAAGCCGTCAGCTTGTTCGAAAGCGAGCGCGGGCGCATTTTTCCGACCGCTTGCCGGGACAACGCGCAGCGCTTCTCGGTCGCCGCGTTTCGCCAGCAGTTCCAGGCATTTGTGCAGCAGGCGCTGGGCAAGGCGGGCCGCCGATGAACAAGACCCATAGTGCAATGCTGCGTCCCCATGCCTCCAAGCTGGCGGTAATTCATCGGCTGGCGGACTGCGCCATCATTGCGCTCACGCTGTATGGCGCCTGCGCGATTTACGGCATCGAGTTCGATACCAAATACGCGCTCGCTGCCCTGGGCGCAGCCATCATGTTTGCCTTCGCCGCGGAGTTGAGCCATCTCTATGGTTCGTGGCGCATCTATTCGCTGGGCAAGGAGGCGATGGAGCTGTTGATGGTCTGCGTACTGGTTGGCTTCGGCATGACCAGTATCGCTTTTCTGGCCAAGGCCTCGACCGATTTCTCGCGCGTCACCATCGTCATCTGGGGCGCACTGTCGTATTCGATCCTGTTGGCTGAGCGCGTTGCCGCCCGGGCGCTGTTGCGCGCCGCGCGCAAGCATGGCCGCAACACCCGCTCACTGGCCATCGCCGGGGTGGGACCTTCAGCGCGCAACGTGGCGCAGCAAGTGGGCACGGCGGAGTGGGCGGGCTTGCTGGTTACCGGCTTCTACGCTGACGGCGCGACGGTCGGCGCCGGGCTGGTACCGGGCGCCACGGCAACCGTGAAAGGCGACTTGAACGATCTGATCCAGGCGGCGCGCACCGGCGAAGTGGACTACATCTACGTTGCCCTGCCGACTCGCGAAGAGGAGCGCATCCTGTGGCTGGTCAACCAGCTCGCCGATACCACCGTGTCGGTATTTGTGGTGCCGGACCTGTTCATCTTCCAATTGGCGCAGGCACGCTGGACCAGCATCAACGGCCTGCCGATTGTCAGCGTGTACGAGTCCCCCTTCGAGGGCATCAATGGCTGGCTGAAGCGCGCCGAAGACGTGATTGTGGGCAGCCTGATACTGCTACTGGCGCTGATTCCGATGTTGCTGATCGCGATCACCCTGCTGCTGACAGCGAAGGGTTCGGTGCTGTTCAAGCAACGTCGCTACGGGCTCAATGGCAAAGTAGTGGAAATCTGGAAGTTCCGCACCATGCGCGTCTCCGACGACGGCGAGGTGGTTCAGCAGGCGACCAAGCAGGATGCGCGCGTCACCCCTTTCGGCGCCTTCCTGCGCCGCACCTCGCTGGATGAACTGCCGCAATTTTTCAATGTGCTGGGCGGCGATATGTCGATCGTCGGCCCGCGCCCGCATGCGGTGGCGCACAACGAGCAGTATCGCGGCCTGATCCCCGGCTACATGCTGCGCCACAAGGTGAAGCCCGGCATCACCGGCTGGGCGCAGATAAATGGTTGGCGCGGCGAAACCGATACGCTGGAAAAAATGCAGAAGCGCGTCGAATTCGATCTGGCCTATATGCGCAACTGGTCGCTATGGCTGGACCTCAAGATCATCTTGCTGACGGTATTCAAGGGCTTCTACAGCAGGAACGCCTACTAGGGATTGCGTTCCAGCAATCCCAGCAATGCCCCCAATATCGCCCAGAACATGATGGCGGTCCCGTAAACCAGGAAATCATCGGTCATGTTTCGCAGCAACATCGCCACCATGGTCACCAGCACCGCGCAGGCCAGCAGGCGATGCTGCCGGCTGCGCAAGCGTGCAGCCCAGGCGTGCCGGGCAATGATCATCAGCAACGCCGCAAACAGTGTGAAGCCGATCACGCCGACCTGCAGGATCCAATTCAGCACAATATTGTGCGCATGTGTCGCCGCGTTCGACTCGATTGCCAGCAAGGCCTGGTTGTTTCTGGTGTCGAAATAAATCGCCGGTACGGTGCGGCCAAAGCCGACGCCGATCCAGGGATGCTCCTGCGCTTTTTCAAGGTAGAACGCCCAGATCTGTGGACGCGGTTCGGCCGTCAGCAGCAGCAGCGCAGCACTGGTGGTTGCCGGCAATGCGCTGCGTTGCCCGGGTGACAGCCGCTCGCGCGCGCCATATTCGAACAGCCCGGCAATGAGCACGGCAGCCAGCAGAAATCCCGCGCACAACAGGCCGATTATTTTTCGCGGCAGTGGTTTTCCATCGCGCCCCAGCAATACAAAAAATAGCGGCATGGTCAACAGGGGGACCACCAGCGCGCTACGGCGGTTGGTGGCCACAATGATGACGAGAATAGCGGACATTACCAGCGGCGGGAGCCACTTTGCCAAGGTATCGCTACGCTTGCGGCAGGCCAGCCACCAAGCCAGCAAGGGGCCGATCAAAAGCACCGCATACGCACTGGCTTCGCCGACGCCCGGGTACCAGAACGGCATCGGTGTGAATGTGCCCTGCTGAATTTCGGTCTTGAGCCAGGCTGGCGCCGGCACCCATGCAAAGACCGACATTAGCGTCAGGAGCGCAATCCCCAGCAGCCCGCCAAACAAAAGGTATTTTTGCGCGCCGGAAAAGCGCGCGAGTATATAGGTGCTGATGAATGCACAGAACGGCAGCAAAAGATCAAAGCGAAACTTCGACCAGGTAACATCCGGCGCAGGTGACCACAGTGCGCTGAGGCCGCACCAGGCCAGCAGCAGCAACCAGATCAAAAGTCCCGGTACGCGCGACAATGATAACCAGCCTGCGCCTTTGGCAGTCACCACCATCGTAAGGCCGACAACCGGCAACGCCAGTGCGGTGCGCAGCGCCGTCACATGGCCGAGCGGCAGGATCGCCAGCCAGATCACCCAGAAGCCGGTGGCCCAGGCGGCATAGCCGCGCAGGGCCACCGGCCCCGGCGCAGGGTCAGCGGATACTGCGCCGGCGGATAGTTCAGTTGAAGCAGTCAATTTACAGGGGCTTCCGCAATGTCGATTGCATCGTGTCGAGGACTTTCCATGCTACCCGCATCCCCGGCTAATTCAATTCTCATGCGGGACGGCATAGCCACTTGCCCGCACGCGCACGCAGGCAACAAGCCATGCGCCCGGATTATTTCGGCGTCCGCAGCTCGGACACCGCAATTTCGCGCTCCCACAACTTCTTGCCCGTCGTTGAAAAACTGCGCAGCGTGAGCTTGCGCGCCCTGGCGGCGCCGGAAAACTCCACCGTACAAAAATTCCGTTGCGCGACAAACGTACCAGGCACGACCTGCGGGTTGGCCTTCTCGCCATCAAGACCGGAAGGCACACCCGAAGTCAGCGGCGAGCAGGTCAATTCGTAGAGCGGATAGCTGCCCGGGCGCTCGGTCTTGAGCAGCTCGGTAAAGTGGCGATCGCCGGTAAGCAGCAATACGCCATCGAGCTTCTGCTTGAGCAGGAATTTGAGGATCGCGGCGCGCTCTTTCGGAAATTTATCCCAGCCTTCGGCCTTGGTATTGGCGTTATTCGTCACCTGGCTGCCCAGTGCGATGATCTTGATCGGCGCGGTCGAGGCCAGCAGGGCATTTTTCAGCCAGCGCATCTGCGCGGCGCCGAGCTTACTCTTGTCGTCGGCCAGCAGTTGGTCGCTGTCGCGATAGCTGCGATTGTCAACCAGAAAAAACTCGGCGTCGTTGAACCTGAAGTTGCCGAAGGCGCCCGGCGTTTCCGGCAGCCCGTAACTGGCGTTCGCCCAATAGCGCTTGAACAGTTCGAAGGTAGTGCCCTTGAACACATAGCTGGCGTTGGAATCGTTGGGACCAAACTCATGATCGTCCCAGAGGGCGACATGGCTGCCGGTACGCAACAGGTTTTGTACTTCGGGGATACCGCGCTCGCGCTTCCAGCGATAGCGCAGGCCCCACTCGCTGTCGTAATCGGCTTCACGGAAATACAGATAGTCGCCACCCCATAGCGTCAGGTCCGGCTGCTGACCCGCCATGCTGTCGTAGATCTGCATGGCAGCGGGCGGACCGCCGTAGGGTACGCCGGGGCGGTCATAAGCGGGTTCATTGGTGTAGGCACAGGAGCCGAATACCAGCTTCCAGTCGGGCGCATCGCTACGCCATTGCCACAGGGTCTGGGTTTTGAAGGTGAGCGATTGGCCCAGCTTCTGCTCGCGGCCATCGATGTTGACCTGATAGCCATAGGTGCGGCCCGGTTCCAGCGCGACCACGTCAAAATGTGCGACAAAATCGCTGTCTTCGACAAGCGCGACCGACTTGGTTCTCATGATCTTTTCGGGAGCCTGTGTATCCCAGTATTGGATCTCGGCATTTCCGGCTGCGTCGGCCTGCACCCAGACTTTCACCGCGCGCATTGCGGTCGCGCCGACCATCGGCCCGGCACGCAACTCGGCGGCGGATGCGCCGACAATGAACAGGAGGGTGAGGACTGCGGCCAGCACAGCGTGGGGATAGGTCATCGGTCCGATGGCTCGAGAGTGAAATATGCGCCAAGAATAGCACTGCGCATCAGCGCAGCATGAAATGTAAATTTACGCGGCTTCACAAAAGAAAAAATACCCCAAGCTGTCTACGGAACGCTCCTTGCGCACGACTTTGCAAAAACGCCTGGGTACGTTTGCCGCGAAGCAAGAATAAAGGAACAGTATCGAATCCGCCAAAGATCCACGTGGGCAACGTCAAGACTGTAGCCCAAAAGGATGCCAGAATTTTGCACGGCCCGTCGCAGTACAATATCGTACCGGATACGAGGCTCCCGGGTCGGTGCTTCAAACAAAATTGCCAACAACAGTTTCCCAAAGGCGAACCTGCCTTGTCGATAAATGACCTGCCAGCCACACGCCTGTAAAAAGACTAGCAACTTTCAATGACTAACTCGTCAACAGCGATCAATCCTCACGCCGCCCAGCCCACGTCTCTCGCGTCACTTGCCACGAGCCTCTGGCGCAACCGCCAGCTCATCGCGCGAATGACCAAACGCGAGGTGGTTGGCCGCTACAAAGGTTCGACCATGGGATTGGCGTGGTCCTTCTTCAATCCGGTGTTCATGTTGACCGTGTACACATTCGTTTTTTCCGAGATTTTCAAATCCCGCTGGGGCGGGATTGGCGGTGACGACAGCAGAACGCAGTTCGCCGTCGTGCTTTTTGTCGGCATGATCGTGCTCAGCCTGTTCAGCGAGGTACTCAACCGTGCTCCCGGATTGATTCTTGCTAACGTAAATTACGTCAAAAAAGTTGTATTCCCGATTGAAATATTGCCGGTCATTGCGATGGGCGCGGCGTTGTTCCACAGCTTCATCAGTCTTGGCGTATTGCTGGCCGCATTTGCGCTTCTTAACGGCTACTTGCATTGGACGGTGATATTCACCCCGCTGGTGCTGCTTCCGCTGGTAATCCTCACCACGGGCCTTGCCTGGATGCTCGCTTCCCTTGGCGTATTTCTGCGCGACGTCGGGCAAACCATCGGCATCATTACGACCGTATTGATGTTCCTTTCCCCGGTCTTTTATCCGGTGACTGCGGTGCCGGAAAGGTTCCGTCCGTTCATCATGGCCAACCCGCTTACCTTCATCATCGAACAGATGCGTGACGTGCTGATTTGGGGACATTTGCCGAACTGGCTGGGTTTGGGCGCTTACACCGTGGCTGCCGGCGCAATTGCCTGGGCGGGCTATGCCTGGTTCCAAAAAACCAGGAAGGGATTTGCGGATGTCCTCTAACGAGATCGCAGTCAGTGTCATCAACCTCAGCAAACGCTATGAAATTTACCATTCTCCGCGCGACCGGCTCAAGCAGTTCGTCTTGCCACGCCTGCGCCGCCTGGCAGGGAAACGGCTCACGCAATACTTCCAGGAGTTTTGGGCGCTCAAAGATGTTTCATTCGAGGTTAAAAAAGGCGAAACCGTCGGTATTATCGGACGTAACGGCAGCGGTAAATCCACCCTTCTGCAAATGATCTGCGGCACGCTCAACCCAACCAGCGGCATCATTCAAACCAGTGGCCGCATTGCTGCCCTGCTGGAACTCGGCTCCGGCTTCAATCCCGAGTTTACCGGGCGCGAAAACGTGTACATGAACGCCAGCGTATTGGGCTTGAGCCAGGCGGAGATCGATGCGTGCTTTGGCGACATCGCCGCTTTCGCGGACATTGGCGAATTTATCGAGCAGCCGGTCAAGACGTATTCAAGCGGCATGTATGTACGCCTCGCATTTTCCGTTGCCGTACATACAAAACCGGATATCTTTATTGTTGATGAGGCGTTAAGCGTCGGCGATATCGCCTTTCAGAATAAATGTATGCGGAAGATCAAACAGCTTAAACAAGGCGGAACCAGTATTTTGTTCGTCTCGCACGATTTGAGCACGGTGCAAATTGTTTGTGACCGCGCAATTTGGCTCAAGAGCGGACATAAGTTTCTGGAGGGCGACCCTGTCAATGTCTGCCAGGAATACTATGCCGACATGGTCGGTGCAGGGTCGGGGGACGCGATATCGGCGACGATAATTCCTCAGCAATCTACCGGGGTTGGCCGCTTCTCGTATTTGAGTCTGAAGGATGGCAGTGGAACAGAAAAAAAGATCTTCGAGGTAAAAGAAGACATTGATATTGAATTCGAGTTGATACTCGAGGCGGATACCGAGGAAACGATATTTGCGATCAGCATCTACCGGGCTGATGGTGAATGGGTCGTCGGGCAAACCAGCCGGGAGGCGCACGTTGTCTGGCCACGAAGCCATGCCGGCGGGAAACTGGGCGGGACGTTAAGACTGAACCAGAATTGTCTGGCGCCTGGTGACTACCGGGTTGCACTGGGCGCTTACTCAAAAGATCATGCTTTTTGCTATGCATTGACCGACCTCGCGCTGTCGTTATCGGTGCGTGCCGATTATCAGATATGGGGAAGATTTGTCCATCCCTGCGAATGGCGCATTGAAATGAAGGACGTCAGAAAATGAGCGACAACGATATCCAGCTGCGCCTGAGCGGGCTGACGCGCCAACGGCAGGCAGGCGCGCTGCCGGATAACCCGCATTACATTTCGCTATATTTGATCGACCAATGGTTGCGCGCTACCGCATTGCCCGAAGTTCGAGGGGTAATGCTTGATTACGGCTGCGGGGGACAGCCCTATAAAGACCTGTTTTTGCCGAGCTTGAAGCAATACATCGGTGCCGATGTGGCGGCTGCGAATGGTGTGGAATTAGATGTGAAAATTGTGCCTGGACAGCCACTGCCCATGCCCGATGCAAGTATTGATACGATTTTATCGACGCAAACGCTGGAGCATCTGCCGGACACGGACATGTATCTCAGCGAATGTGCCCGGTTGGCACGTCCACAGGGGGTACTGATTTTGACCGCACCGATGCAGTGGCGACATCACGAAGTTCCGTACGACTATTTTCGTTTCACCAAGTACGGACTGACGACCCTGTTGCAGAGACATGGTTTTGCAATCAAGTCGATTTCATCTTGCGGAGGCGTATATGCATTGCTTGGCCAGATCTTCTTAAGCCATCTACACGAGCGGGGAATACAAAAAAAGTGGGTGAACAGGCTGATCAATAGAGTGGCGATGTGGCTGGATAGACGCTATCCCGATATGGAAGACACATTAAACTGGATGTGCATTGCCGTACGCGAACAGACCCCAGTTCGGCAAAATTAAGGCGGTCGCATGGCAACAATAGTCGAGATGGACCCGCTATGCCCGGTTTGCGGGCTTGGCGTAAAGCAACCCTTGTGTGATGCAAAGGGCTACGCCGTGTGGCGCTGCCGTTTTTGCGCTTCCGATTTTGTGTGGCCACAGCCCAGCGAGGCTGAATTAAAAGCCTATTACGATAGCCAAGCCTATTTCCAGGGCGGGGCTGAAGGCAGCTACCAGAATTACGATGCGGACACGGAAGCCGTTTTGCCGCTGTTTCGCGAATTGCTGGGCAGCTTTTCCGCCGGTGAACAGCGATCCATTCTGGATATCGGGTGCGCCTATGGTACTCATCTTGCGGCAGCCGCCGAAATGGGATGGCACGCCTGCGGGGTGGAATTGTCGGATCATGCGCGAAAAATTGCCGTGGCGCGCCATGGCGACAAAATCAGCGTATTTGCGTCGCTAAGCGAGATTCCAAAACGTGAATACGAGCTGATAACGCTGTTCGACGTATTGGAACATCTGCCAGACCCGTACAAAATTTTTGCCGAGATGACAAAAAACGGACTGGTCGGCGAAAAGACTGTCATTGCAATCACCACGCCCAATGCGCGCTCTTCCCATGCAATAGCGAATCCGGCCAATTGGGAATATCGCTATCCGCCTGCGCATCTGGTGTATTACTCCGCAGAATCTCTGCAAACACTATGGGCACGGATAGGTGTCGGCAATGTGGAGGTCAGCGGCATATATCCGATTGATCACGTTGAACCGTCTGCTTATCCCGATGAAGTGCAGGGGATCAATCAATTTTCTCAGGATTTCGCAGGATTGTTGTGCCTGGCAAAAGACGTCGGAGCCGAGCACCGGGAATTGACCAGGCAACACACGGTCATCAACGATTTTTTACAGCAACTGAAAATCAACAAGCAATATATCGGCAGGCTGACTGCCGAGGTGGCGGTTCAAAATTCGGACTTGGCGATACGAGATCAAAGTATCGCCAATATGGAGGAATACACGCGTTTTCTGGAGAAAGAGTGTGAAGCCCTAGCCTACCAACAAGAGTGTGAAGCCCTAGCCTACCAACAAGTGTGTGAAGCCCTAGCTCACCTACAACAAGGCCGACTGTTCCTATTGAAATCGATATTGGCGTCGGATATTCGTTCATGGCGAAATATCCTGCGCTCGTGCTATCGACTGACGGCCCTAATGACCCCGGCTGCGTTGCGCAAGCGGTTAGCGCCGCTGGTTGCGTGGTTACGTTCCAGTGCGTTGTTGCGATCGCTCCTGGCATCGCAGGAAAAACGCGAGTGCTATGAGGCGAAAATACTACAACCCGAAATTCAGGCAAACCGCCCCAAGGTGCTGCATGTAATCGCCAATTTCAAAACGGGCGGCTCGTCGCGTCTGGTGGTAGATTTATTCGAGCATCTCGGTCATCTCTACGAACAAGAAGTAGTGACACAGTTTGACCCCGCACCGCCCAACTTTGCCGGGATTCCTATACACGGATTTAGAAAGCACCAGTCGCAAAAAGAAATTTCTGCCTATTTGAGCCGATTCCAGCCTGAGCTGGTTCACATCCACTACTGGGGTTCGGTGGACAAGCCCTGGTACGCAAAGATGATCAACGCAATCCGTCCATTTGGTTTCAGGGTGGTGGAAAATGTCAACACGCCCGTCGCCCCTTATGTAGATGCATGCATTAGTCGCTACGTTTATG
>JANMXS010000132.1:0-6478 GCA_031394335.1 Burkholderiales bacterium | reverse complement strand
GCGCGGTGGCGGCAGCATTGTCATCTCGTCTTCGATCGCCGGGCTGCGCGGTACCGCCGGTGTCACACCCTACGTCACCAGCAAGCATGCGGTGATCGGCTTGATGCGCGCGGCGGCGCTGGAATGCGCGCCGTTCAATATCCGCGTCAATACCGTCAATCCATCCCCGGTAGAAACACGCATGATGCGTTCGCTGGAGGAGGGCCTGATGCCCGGCAAGGCGGAAGAAGTGCACACCATGCTCAAGGCAATGATTCCGCTGCAGCGTTATGCGGAGGCAGACGACGTCGCCAAGCTGATGCGATTCCTGGCCAGCGCCGATTCCGCTTTCATCACCGGCTCGGTTTACAGCGTCGATGGCGGATTCAATGCAGGCTGACGCATGAACGAGCCACTGTTGCTTGACCAGCATCCACTGTCGCCTTATGCGCAGAAGGTGCGCATCCTGTTGCGCGAGAAGGGGTTGGCCTTCGAGTGCCGTACGCCCGATGGGCTCGGTTCAGGCGCCGCCAATGCCGATTTTGCCCAGCGTAATCCCCGCTTCGAAGTTCCCGCGCTGACGCACAACGGCGCGACGATTTTTGATTCGACAATCATTCTTGAATACCTCGAAGAATGTTTTCCATTGCCGCCGATGATGCCTGGCGGTGCTGCGGCGAAGGCGCGGATGCGAATGATCGAGGAGGTCTGCGATACCCATTACGAAGCGATCAACTGGGGGCTTGGCGAGATTTGTTTTTTCCGTCGCGGCGACGCTGCACTGCGACAGAAGTTGTATGCCGCCGCTGTTGAACAGGTCGGCCAGATGCATGCCTGGCTGGAGACACTGCTGGGTGACGAGCCATGGTTGAGTGGCGCGAGTTTCGGCTGGGGTGATCTTTGCGCCCTGCCTTATGTGACCATGTCGCGCATGTTCGGCATCCCGCCGGCAGCGGGATCAAGGCTGGAAGCCTGGCTTGAGCGCGGCATGAACCGACCTTCGGTGGCCCAGACCGTGGCGGAAGCGCTGGCAGTCGTCCCGGTGATGGAGACCCGCGCCCAGTCGGTGCAATCGGGCAGTTTCAAGCGCCACTACCGCGACCACCGATTGGAATGGATGATCCGCTCGGGCGGCCTGCAGGTCGTGCTCGACGGACTCGCCAGCGACAATATCCGCTTCACCGATCCGGCCCGATTCGCGGCATGGAAGGGCGAACCTTCCACCAGGCGTTGACGATTGCCGTCAGCGTTATTTCAAGGCATGGACCAGTTGCGGAATTCGCTCATCGTCGGTCAGGTCCAGGTGCAGCGGGGTCACCGAGATGAAGCCCTGCGCGATGGCGGCGAGATCGGTTCCGTCAGGCGGATTGGTGACCTCATGCTCGAAGCTGAGCCAGTAATACGCGAAGCCGCGATTGTCGATGCGCTCCTGTACGGCGATTTCCTGCCAGGTGCGCTTGCCCTGGCGGGTGGCCAGGACACCTTTGACGGCATCCGGTTCGAGCGGCGGAAAATTCACATTGAGCAGCGTGTCCTTGCTGGTGCACAGGGCCAGCAGTCGCGGCAGCAGGGTGGCGCCGTGATGCCGTGCGGTGTGCCAGGGCGCAGGCTGGCCGCGCACAAGTATCTGGCTGAAGGCGATGGAAGGGATGCCGAGCTGCACGCCTTCGATCGCGGCGGCGATGGTGCCCGAGTACATCACGTCGTCGGCGGTGTTGGCACCGCGATTGACACCGGAGAGGACGACGGTCGGGCGCTTGTCCTTGCACAGGTGCTTGACACCCAGCACCACGCAGTCGGCCGGCGAGCCGCGCACGGCGAAGGTTTGCGGCCCCAGTTGGCGGACGCGCAGGGGATCGGCCAGCGAGATGGAATGGGAAGCGCCGCTGCGCTCCGAGTCGGGCGCCACCACCCAGACGTCGTCGCTGTGCTGGCGGGCAAGCTCGGCCAGCACTTCGATGCCTTCCGAGTGCACGCCGTCGTCGTTGGTAATCAGGATTCTTGTGCCCATCGGATTTTGCCTCGCAGGTTCAACGCCGGAGCGGCGCAATGATGGCCTCATTCTACCCACAGCAAATAGACTGTTCTACAATCGGGTCAGACAAAATGGCTTGCGCTTGCATGCGCCGTATCCGCACACAAGGCCAGAAAATCAAATAAAGGGTGGAGGAGAAGCGAATGTCCAGGGTATATGTTGTCGGCGTCGGCATGACGCCGTTCGGGAAATTGCTTGACCGCTCGGTGAGCGACCTGGCCGTCGCTGCCGCTACTGCCGCGCTTGAAGATGCCCGCTGCGATGCAAGTCGCATTGATTCGACATTCTTCGCCAATTCCGCCCAGGGGGTGATGGAGGGCCAGCATTCGATTCGTGGCGAGATCGCACTGTTGCCGCTGGCGTTGGGCAATGCACCGGTGGTCAATGTCGAGAATGCCTGCGCCAGCGCATCGACCGCCTTCAACATGGCCGTCACCCATATCCGCGCCGGCATGTCCGATATATCGCTGGCGGTCGGCGCAGAAAAAATGTACTCGCAGGATCGCGCACTCAGCTTCTCGATTTTCGATGGCAGTTGGGACGTTCATTCGGTGGACCAGTCCGTCGCGAATTTGCTGCACATGGGCAATGGCGTACCGACACCCGCCGAGTATGCCAACACCGGGCCGCACAGCGTCTTCATGGACGTGTATCAGGCGTTTGCAAAATTCCACATGCGCAATTTCGGTACCACGGCACGCCAGATCGCGGTCGTGGCGGCGAAGAACCATCACCACTCGGTGCACAACCCTCTATCGCAGTATCGCCGCGATTACTCCATCGACGAAATACTGGCCGCACCGATGATCGTCTGGCCGCTGACCTTGCCGATGTGTTCGCCGATTTCGGACGGCGCCGCCGCCGCGTTGCTGTGTTCCGAAGCGGGCTTGCGCCGGCTTGGCATCAGTGATGCCTGTGAAGTGCGCGCCAGTGTGCTGATGGGGGGCGGGCGCCGTGCCGTCGATGACTACCGGCATGACGTTTCGCATATGGCGGCGAAGAAAGCCTATGAACTCGCTGGCATCGGTCCCGCCGACATCAACGTTGCCGAAGTTCACGATGCCACTGCGTTCGGCGAGATCCAGCAGACCGAAAGCCTGATGCTGTGTGAGTTCGGTGGCGGCGGGCCATTGGCGGAAAGCGGTGCCACCAGCCTGGGCGGCAGGGTGCCGGTGAATCCTTCCGGCGGTCTCGAATCGAAGGGCCATCCGATCGGCGCCACCGGGCTCGGTCAGATCTACGAACTTGTTACCCAACTGCGTGGCCAGGCCGGTCCGCGTCAGGTCGAGGGTGCGCGGGTGGCCATCGCGGAAAACGGCGGCGGCTTGATCGGCGCCGAATCGGGTGCGGTCGCCATCACCATTCTGGCGCGCTGAGTTCATCGATCTGATAACGCATCATGAATATTGCGCAACTGCTGGCGGGTTCGGCAAAAACATTTCCTGATCGACCGGCGGTTTCGGTGGGCATGGAAATGCGCTACAGCTATCGGGAGCTTCAAGCGCGCGTTGGGCGTCGCGCCGGTGGGTTGCTGAAGCTTCCCGGCGTCATCCCGGGCAGCAGGGTCGTGCTGTACATGGGAAATTGTTCCGAGTACGTCGAGATTTTGTTTGCCATCTGGCATGCGGGACTGTGCGCGGTGCCGATCAACGCCAAGCTGCATCCGCGCGAAGCGGCCTTCATCATCGAAAACTCTGCCGCCGTGCTGTGCCTGTCGACCGACGATACCGCGCAGGCGGCTGCCACTGCGGCAGGCCATTGCGGGTCCGGCGTGCGTGGCATCACCGTCGGTGGCTCGGAGTACGAAGATTTGCTCGGTCAGCCCGCGGTGCCGCAGCACAGCGCGCAGCGCGATGAACTGGCATGGGTGTTCTACACCAGCGGTACCACCGGCCGCCCCAAGGGCGCGATGCTTTCGCACGGCAACCTGCATGCCATGGCGCAGGCCTATCTGTGCGATGTTGACCAGGTTGACGAGTTCGATGCGCTGCTGCATCTCGGTCCGCAAAGTCATGCGGCTGGACTGTTCTGTCTGGCACACATCGCCAAGGGCGGCAATCAGGTATTGCCGGCCAGCGGCGGGTTCGACATTGCTGAAACGATTGATCTGATCAACCATTACCCGCAGGTGACTTTCTTCGCCGCACCAACGATGCTGCGGCGGATTCTCGACTCGTCCGAATTGTCACGGCTGGATGTCTCGCACTTGCGCACCGTTTTATGCGGAGCGGCGCCGATCTATCCGGGCGATGTGCGTGCCGCGCTCAAGGCTTTCGGCTTGCGCTTCTGGAACGGCTACGGGCAGGGCGAGTCGCCCCTGACCATCACGGCGATGCCCAAGCACCTGTATCGCGACGATGGCAGCGCCGAATTCGCCGAGCGGCTGGTCTCGGTCGGCATCGCCCGTACCGGCGTCGAAGTGCGCATTGCCGATGCAGCGGGCGACGAACTGCCGCCGGGCGAGATCGGCGAGATCATCGTGCGCGGCGACGTGGTGATGAGCGGCTATCTGAACAATCCCGAGGCGACTGCCGCTGCACTGCGCGAGGGGTGGTTGCATACCGGCGACCTGGGCAGTTTCGACGAACGCGGTTTTCTTTATCTCAAGGACCGTTCGAAAGATCTGATCATCAGCGGTGGTGCCAATATCTATCCGCGCGAAGTGGAAGAGGCGCTGCTGGGCAGTGCGGCCGTCGAAGAGGTCGCCGTTATCGGTGTACCGGACCCCGAGTGGGGCGAATCCGTGGCGGCCTTCGTTGTTGTCCGTGACAGCATGCAGGTCAGCGCGGCTGAACTCGACGCGTTGTGCCTTGACTGCCTGGCCCGTTTCAAGCGGCCCAAACGCTATTGCTTCGTCGATGCCCTGCCCAAAAGCAACTACGGCAAGGTCCTTAAAACCGAGCTCAGAGCGCTCATCGCTGCAAAGGTTTGATCATGTCGATTCTGGTTACCGGCGGCACCAAGGGTATCGGGCTGGAGATTGCATGCCGCTTCGCCACCCCGGGTAGCGATGTGTTCCTCAACTACGTTTCCGACGACGAGGCGGCGAAGAGGGCGGCGCTGCGCGTAGAAAGTCTGGGTGCCCGGGCGCATCTGATCAAGCAGGATGTTGGTACGCCCGAGGGTGCGCAGGCCCTGCTTAAAGCCGTCGCGGAAAACACCGATCGCCTGGATCAACTTGTGCACTGTGCGGTACGGGTGCTGGCCGAGCCGATGCTGGAGGTTGATCTCCACGAATTCACCAAGGCGATCAACGTCAACGGCACCGCGTTGCTTTACCTGGTGCAAAGCGCGCTGCCACTGCTGAAGGATGGCAGCAGCGTTGTATTCCTGACCAGCCGCGGCAGCCGGATGGCGCTTAAGAACTACGCCGCGGTGGGCGCGGCGAAGGCCATGGCCGAAGCATTGGTGCGCTATCTGGTGCTCGAACTCGGGCCGCGCGGCATCCGCATCAACTGCATCGCGCCCAGTGGCGTCGACACGGAAGCCATACGTCGCGTCTATGGCGACAAGACCGATGAAGTGCTGCGCAGGAATGCGGCAGAGACGCCGAATGGCCGCTCCATCAAGCATGACGATTACACGGCGCTGGTAGAGTTTTTGGCGAGCCCTGCGGCTGCGATGATCCAGGGCCAGGTCATCTTCATCAACGGCGGCCATTATCTTCATGCCTGATTTTTCCGACTCCGACCATGCCTGCCTCCAAGACTAGTACCGTCGCCCGAACTTCCAAAAAGGCAGTCGCGGTGAAACCGAAGGCGTCGCGTCCACTGAGTTCGCCCGACAAGGTCGTCGAGGCCATCAGCAGCGGCATCCTGATGCGGCGCTTCGGTCCCGGTCATCGCCTGGTCGAGGCCGATCTTTCAAGCAACTACAACGTCAGTCGCGGCACGGTACGCGAGGCGCTGAAAAAGCTGGCGGCGCAAGGGGTGGTGGTGCTGAATCCGCATCGTGGCGCCTCGATCCGTCCGCTGAGCCGGCGCGAGGCGGAACAACTGCTGCTTGTTCTCGAAGTGTTGTGTGGCTTGGCTGCTCGACTGGCAGCGGAAAATATAGTCCCGGGACCATTACGTGAGCGCATGAAGGCAGTCTCCGATATGTTGACGCGTGTTCATCTGGAAAGCGGGGTGGAGCAATTCATGGCCGACCGGGCCGCCTACTACGGCGTGATGCTCGGCATTGCCGACAACGCCGAGTTGAATCGCGTCATGCCACTTCCCCAGATCTCCCTGTTGCGCAGCCAATATCATGGTTTCCTGCGGCCCAGGGACTTCCGCGACATGCGCAAGGACTATGGCGAAATTGGCGACGCGATACTTCAGGGTGACGCTGCGCAGGCAGAAACGAGGATGTGCAAGCATCTGCGCAGGACGCGTGACCGCCTGCTCGCGGTTGACGAAGAAGCTTTCAACCAGAGCTTCTGAGCACTGCGACAAGCGTTGATATTCCGGAACAGACAATGAC
>JANMXS010000131.1:0-5053 GCA_031394335.1 Burkholderiales bacterium | reverse complement strand
AAGCTGCTCGCGCGAAAGATGAAACACATCCCCCGGCCGATAGACCGTCTTCCTCCCATCGACCTCCAAGGTAATCTCACCTTCGAGTATCAGCGCCTTGGCTTCAAACTCATGGCGATGCGGCCCGATGCCACCCTTGGGGACTTTATCGACGGTAACGGGGTCGGGAAAGCCTTGTGCTGCGAGCTCTTGAAGAAAATCGTTTCGGTTCATCGCGTTTAATCTCCGTTTAACTTTTTGCCGGTACCCAGCCGCCGAGCGCGAGCAGGGCATCCGCCTCGCTCAGACCCTTGGCTTCCTTGGCCACCGCCGCCGGCACCCAATCCGGAAACGGCGTCTCATGATTCACATGCTGCCCTGACGCCGTATGTTCCTGCCGCACCTGCGCGAGTCTTTCTGCCGGGAATCTTTTCGCCAGCCGCACCAGCGCCGGCCACAGGCGGCGATGCACCACCGTGATCTTGCCATCGACCAGACGACAGAACAATACGTCCGTCGAATCGCTTACCCCGCCAAGCACCACAAAGATCTCGCGGCCACGTGGATGCGCCCACCAGCTGCCCTTGATTGCTTCGCCGATGATGGCCTCGGTCAGTCGCGGTACCGGGCCCTTGGCCGATACCAGCACCACGCCTTCATGGCGAATGAATTCAAGGGCTTCGGCGATGGTCATTGCTGTTTTGGATGCGGTTGGTATAGGGCAACTTCTAAAACCCGCGTCGTCCCAGCTTATTTTGGTAAATGAGCTGGGACCCAGTCCGTCCAAGGTTTTGACTGAACGAAGGACTGGATTCCAGCCTGCGCTGGAATGACGAATATTTGGGGTTTCGAGAAGTACGCATAGAGCAGAAGTGTAGCGCCATCAAACAAAAAACCTCGGCCCCTGCCGAATTTCGTAAGGAATTTCCAAAATCCTGCACTACCGCAGGGTCGTTCCTGCAGCCGCAAATTATTTTTCAAGCGGCCGGTAAGGTTCGGCCACCCCCGCAGGTCTTATCGGTGCAGGCATGAGGAAAGTATCCGATTACCCGCTTGAGTGAGTGTGTTGGCCGCGCAATTCAGGAGTGAGTTGCGCAACCAGTTCCCGCAGCAACCCGTAGTTCCCTTTATGACTTGAATATTTTGGAGAAATAACATGATGAACATGAAAACTGGCGTCGCCCTTGCCGCCACCGCAGCCGCCCTGTTTGCCTTCGCCGCACCTGCTTCCGTGCTAGCTGCGGATACGTCCGATGTGAAGTGTGCCGGCATCAACAGCTGTAAAGGCAGCTCGGATTGCAAAACCGCAAAAAACGAGTGCAAGGGCCACAACGGCTGCAAGGGTCAGGGCTGGGTTCACAAAACCGCCGCTGAGTGCAAGACTGCGGGCGGCAAAGTTATTTCGTAATTGAAACCGTGAAATAGTGCGACGCCGGTTTTCCGCTCACGGAAAACCGGCTTCTCCCGGATTTGAAATACCCACCAGGACATTGCCTTGAATTCACCTATCGACGGTTTTGGACTGGGTCTGCGCGTTGACCACTATCGCGATTTCCTTGATCGGAAACCGGCAGTGGATTGGCTGGAGGTCATCAGCGAGAACTATATGGTGCCGGGCGGCAAGCCCCTGCACTACCTCGACGCAATTCGCGCCGATTACCCGATGGTGATGCATGGTGTGTCCCTGTCGATCGGCAGCGTGGACGCGTTTGATCGCCAGTATTTAAGCGACCTCAAGGCGCTGGCCGGGCGTATCGAACCTGCCTGGATTTCCGACCATCTGTGCTGGACCGGCGTGGATCATCGCAATCTGCACGATCTAATGCCAATGCCCTATACCGAAGAAGCGCTGCGCCATTTGTGCGAGCGCATCGATCTGGTGCAGACCTTTCTGGGGCGCACCCTGGTGCTGGAAAACGTCTCCAGCTACGTCAAATTCAATGCCGATGAAATGCCCGAATGGGAATTCATCGCAAACCTGTTGAAACGCTCGGGCTGCGAATTGCTGCTCGATGTGAACAATGTCTATGTCAGCAGCGTCAACCACGGCTTTGATGCCCGCCGCTATATCGACGCGCTGCCGGCAAAACAGATTCGCCAGATCCATCTGGCCGGCCATGAAGACCATGGCGATTACATTATCGATACGCATGACCATGCGGTTTGCGAGCCGGTGTGGCAGCTCTACGAATATACGGTCGGTCGCTTAGGGATGGTGCCGACCATGATCGAGCGCGACGACAATATCCCGCCGCTGGATGATCTGCTGGCCGAGCTCGATACCGCACGCGGCTACGCGAAGCGCGCCCTGGACAGCGCCGCAAAAATGCAGGAGGCCGACCATGCACTCGCTGCCTGAGCTGCAACGCGCCTTCAAGCAGACCTTGATGGCCTACCAGCCCGATGGTAATAACGCAGCTGTGCTGCAAAGCTATTTGAGTGGCCGCTTTGAAATTTACGGCGAGGCCTACAAGGCGCGCCTGCTCGAAGCGCTCAAAACCAATTTCCAGGTGCTGCATCGGGTGTTGGGCGACGACGCCTTCCGCGAACTGGCGCATCGCTTTATCGATGAATCGCCTTCCGAATATCGCTCGATCCGCTGGTTCGGCCGCGAGCTGGAAGCGTTTGCATCAGGTGATGAATCCCTGTTGCCGCATCCGGCCCTGCTCGATTTGCTGAAAATGGATTGGGCGCTGGGCATCGCTTTCGACGCTGCCGATGTAGTGCCGGTAACGGAAGCGGACCTGCAACAGGTCGCGCCGCAAGATTGGGCTGCGCTGGGCTTTGCTTTTCATCCCTCGCTGACTTTGCTGAAACTGGACTGGGCGGTGGAGCCGATCTGGCGCGCCGTGATCAAGGACGAAAACGCAGAAACGCCCGAGCCGATGGCCGATAGCCACTACCTGCTGATCTGGCGCCAGGCGTTGGAAGCCAAGTGGCGCATCGTCGATGAACACGAAGCACTGGCGCTGAATATGCTGGGCACGGGCAAAAACTTTGGCGAGCTCTGCGAATATCTGGCCACCGAGGGCGACGAGGCGAGGGCGGTGGTGACTGCCGCCGGTTTGTTGAAGCGCTGGGTAATGGATCAACTGCTGGTGGACCACCTGCCGGTGCCTGCAGCGCAGGGGAGCACGACATGATCCATTGGCTGCGCCCCTCATCCGCGCACTTCGATCAGGTGGTGCGCGCCTATTCATCCGAGCTGTTTCAGTACGCCTCATGGCTGTGCCGCGACCGTCATCGTGCCGAGGATATCCTGCAGGAAGCTTTCGCTCGAGCCTGGAAAAACTGGGGCCAAGTGGAAGATGAGTCGGGACGCCGCAGCTGGCTGTACACCATCGTGCGCAACGAATTTCTGCGCGAGATGGGTCGTGCCAAGGCGCGCATGGAAGACCCCGAAGACGATGAGCCGGTCGATGTGCCCGACGGCCTCGACTTCACCAGCGGCGTCGAAATCCGCGACCTGTTGGTGCAGCTCCCGGAAAAATTTCTGGAACCGCTGCTGCTGCAAAACCTGATGGGCATGTCCTGTGAGGAAATCGCCGCGGTGATGGGCCTTTCCAGCGGCGCGACCATGACCCGCCTGACTCGCGCAAGAATGGCCCTGCTCGCACTCATGCAAGGCACCGCAGAATCAACCAAATCGCCGGCAAAACCTGCCCTGCGACTCATTCAAACCGGAGGTGCAAAATGAATGCGCAAGATGTGCGCCGTGCGCTGCTCGCCGACCCGCGGCGGATTTCGCCCGAGCTGGAACAGATGGTCCGCGACGATGCCGAACTCGCTAAATTCCGGCAACAGTTGCTGGGCATGAATGACAAACTGGCCTCGGCCTTCGGTGAAGTGACGCCGGTAGCCGGCCTTGCCGATCGCCTTATTCTGCGGACACGTTATCGCCGTCGTTCGATGTGGCTGGCCGGTGTCGCCGCTTCCACGCTGCTGGTGGGCGTCCTGTCGGTGACGATGCTGCGCCCCGAGGCCGAATCGCCGCTGGCGGTGGCGATGCTCGATCACGTTATTCAAGGTGCCGACGAGCTTGCGGATAACGGCTTGGTTACCGCTTCAGTAGCAAAGGCATCGCTGGCCAGGATCGGCGTGGCCTATAACGACATCGGCTATCAGGTTCGCCATATTGGCGAATGCGAAGTCGCCGGCCGCATCGGTCGCCATGTGGTGGTGAATACCCCGCAGGGCGTGGTCACCTTCCTGATCATGCCGCAGAACGATGGCGAGCTATCCAGGCGCCGGGTGATGAACAAAGGCATTTTCCAGGCGGTGTTTGTGCCGCAGAAAAAATCCGCATTCGGTGTGTTTGCCGAAAATAAAATGAATCCCCAGCAACTCGAATCGATGATGGGCCGGATGTTTGTGCCGATGAAGGATGAGATATGAGCGGTCGCGATCAGTCGATGGAATGGTCCGGCCAGATCGAGAATGAACGGCCCTATCTGCTGCGCTTCGCGCGCATGCGCCTGCGCGATACCGATGCCGCCGAAGATGCGGTGCAGGATACTTTGGTCGTTGCGCTGGCCGGCCGTACCCCGTTCCTCGGCAAATCGAGCCTGCGCACCTGGCTGACCTCGATCCTGAATCACAAGATCATGGATGTATACCGCAAAAACGCCACCGACCGCGCACGCGGCTACAACTACGGCGGCGACAGCGACACCACCGGAATGCAGGGCGCCAACGATCACGATGCCTTCGACGATCTCAATGCCGCTCACGACCAGCCCGATGCCGACTTGGAACGAAAGCAACTCGGCCTCTGCCTGATGGCCGCCATCCACAGCCTGCCCGCGCGACAACGCGATGTGTTCATGATGTACCAGATGTCCGGCTGCAGCGGCGATGAAATCGCCAAGACGGTAGGGCTGTCCAGCAGCAATGTCTGGGTGATCCTGCACCGCGCACGCAAGGTGTTGCGGGCGGAGTTGCAAGGGGTTTATCAGTAGTTTTTTAGTGCTGATGTTGGGCTTGCGCGCGCGGCACTCCTGTTGCGAACGAAAAACGTAGAACGCCATTTGGTGCGGCTTTCGGAGCAAAAATGCTCGGAAACCCGCACCAAATG
>JANMXS010000130.1:0-14121 GCA_031394335.1 Burkholderiales bacterium | reverse complement strand
TGGCGCGCATGAAGCATGGTCAGGAAAAGATTTATTACGCTACTGCCGACAGCTTCGCTGCGGCGAAGAACAGCCCGCATCTGGAAGTGTTCAAGAAAAAAGGTATCGAGGTGCTGCTGCTGACCGAGCCGGTCGATGAATGGTGGCTGGGTAATTTCGAAGAATTCGAGGGCAAGAAGCTGGTGTCGGTGGCCAAGGGCGATCTTGACCTGGGCGCGCTGGCGGATGAAGCCGAGAAGAAGGCGCAGGAGCAGACCGCCGAAGAACTGAAGCCGCTGATCGACAAGATCAAGACCAGCCTCGGTGATCGTGTGAAGGAGGTGCGCGTGACCTACCGCCTCACCGATTCGCCGGCCTGTCTGGTGGTCGATGAGAATGAGCTGTCGGGCAACCTCGAGCGCATGCTCAAGGCGGCCGGGCAGCAGGTGAATGCGTCGAAGCCGATCCTGGAAATCAACCCCACCCACCCGATGCTGGAAAAACTGAAGGCCGGTGTGGCCGAAGCCGAGTTCAACGACTGGAGCCATTTGCTGTTCGAGCAGTCGCTGCTTGCCGAGGGCGGCCAGCTTGAAGATCCGGCTGGTTTCGTCAAGCGCCTCAATGCGCTGATCCTGAACTTGCGCGCATAACTTTTCGAAACGTTAAACGTCCCGCTGGGCCATGCATGCGCGCATGGCCCGGTTTTTTTGAATCAGCTCGGAAACGGAATTCAATCATGAATCGCATCATCATCATCGGTGGCAATGGCGGCATCGGCAAGGCGCTGGCCGAGCGCGCCGCCAGACGTGGCGTGCAGCCCTATCTGATTGGCCGCAATACGGCACAACTGGCGGCGGTGGCGGCAGCCACCAAGGGCCTGTATGCCGAAGCCGATGTGCTCGATGAAGCGGCGCTGGCGAACGCGGTCACCGCCGCCTGCGCCGATGCCGATATTGAAGCATTGGCTTATTGCGTGGGTTCGATTGAGCTGAAGCCCCTGCGACAGCTCGGCGGGGACGCAATGGTGGATGCCTTCCGCCTCAACGCTGTGGGCGCGGCGATTGCCGCGCGCGAAGCTGCTGCGGCACTCAAGGCGGCCAAAGGTGCAATGCTGATGTTTTCGACGATTGCGGTAGCGCAGGGCTTCGCCAGCCATGCGATCGTCTCGGCCGCCAAGGGCGCGGTGGAAGGGCTGACGCGCGCCTTGGCTGCGGAATGGGCGCCGCATGTACGTGTGAACGCGATCGCCCCCAGCTTGAGCGACACACCGCTGGCCTCGGCCATCACGGCGAACGCAAAGATGGCCGAGGCCATTGCCAGCCTGCATGCAATTCCACGGCTGGGTACCGCCGATGATCACGCCGCACTGGCGGATTTCCTGCTGTCGCCGCAGGCAGGCTGGATCACCGGGCAAATTTTTGCCGTTGATGGCGGTCGTTCACGGGTCAGAACCAAGGGCTGAGCGACGTACCCTGCCAAGTGCCCCAGGCATCTTGCGGGCGACTTGTCATGCGCGTGGCAGCGGCGTAACGTAGCTCTGTCGAGAAGCAAAAGGGCATCTCGGCGTGAAGGAGAGCGCAATGAACAAAATCATGGGGAAACGTCGGTGCGCAACAACTCGCGCCGCCGCCATATTGCTGGCCGCGTTGTTATCCGCCTGTGCAGGGTTGCCTGACAATATGGTTTCGCCATCGCAGGAGATCGACTACGCCAAGGTAAATGCGATTGAGGCCGTGGCGCGTGCGCGCGGCGTCAGCGTGTACTGGTATCGCTACCCGACCAAATCGGTCGACGCTACTGCGCCGGGTACAACGGGCGGGAATGGCGAGAAGCGACAATAACGTTGTCTGCTGGCGGGCGGTTGATAAACCGTGCGATGGTAATGATCTATTTTTTATTATTTTTGAATGGCGGGAAATGCCCAAGCGGTCTTCCGCAGCAGTCGTCCAACTACTGCGATAGCGGTCGTTGCTCAATAATTCGCTCGCAAAGAACTCATTAGCGAAAAGGCAGGCAGGAACGTGAAAATAAATTTGCCGTTTACCGATAAACGGTACATACTCTGTGCATGATTGTCTCCTTCAAATGCCCTGATGCCGAGAGTTTGTTTGAGACTGGCCGGTCAAAGCGATTTGCAAACATTAAGACTATCGCCGAACGGAAACTTACGCAGCTTGAAGCGGCAGTGTCGTTGGCATCTCTCAAGGCGCCACCCGGCAACCGGCTGGAGGCGCTTGCCGGGAATAGAAAAGGCCAGCACAGTATACGTATCAACGACCAGTGGCGAGTCTGCTTCGTATGGACAGACAAAGGGCCGATGCATGTAGAGATTGTTGATTATCACTGAATGATGGAGAGGCCAATGGTAAAGAATGGAATGCGGCCTGTACACCCAGGCGAAGTGTTGCGCGAGGACTATCTCAAGCCGCTCGGTTTGAGTGCCAACGCGTTGGCTAAACAGTTGCGTGTGCCCGCTTCACGTATCAATGATATTGTTTTGGAGCGGCGCGGCGTGACTGCCGATACGGCCTTGAGACTGACTCGTTGCTTTGGCGGTGATGCCCAAAGCTGGCTCAATCTGCAAACAATCTACGACCTTAAGGTCACTGAAAAAGTGAATGCTAAATTGATTGCCTCTCAGGTTACGCCGTACGCTCTGAAAGCCGCCTGAGGGTTACGGCCAGACAAGCTGCGTCGCAAATCGGCCCAAAGCGGACCTTCCATCTTCGGAATAGTGGTTCAGATTTTTACGGGGATTTGCATGCACCAATCCGTCTTTTACCTCTTACGGCAAGGCATACTGGCGACGTGTACAGCAACAAGAAGTGGCCCCGCAAATTTGAACAGTGAGTTAGGTGGAAACTCCGGGCATTATGCTGGGCTTGATAAAGTCTGGCGAGAAGGAGTTTTTGATGGTCAAGAAGAAATCGCAGGTCGCAAAGAAGCAGCGGCGCAAGCTCACGGCGGATTTCAAGGCGCGCGTGGCGCTCGCCGCGTTGCGCGAGGACAAGACGCTGGCCGCGCCGGTCGATTTGGCCCCCCTGCACGCCAAGATCGGGCAGCTCGCGCTGGAGAATGATTTTTTAGCTTATTTGGCAAATGAGGCGCTCACCAAGGCGGGACGGCTGAGCGCAAGATGATGATCGACCGACATCACGACCTCCCCATATCCAAGCAGGCCGAGCTGCTGGACATCAGCCGCGGCGCGGTTTACTACCTGCCCAAGCCGATCAGCGCGGCCGACCTGACGTTGATGCGGCGTATTGACGAGCTTCATCTTCAGCACCCGTTCATGGGGGCGCGGATGCTGCGCCGCACGCTGGCCCAGGAAGGCATTCTGGTCGGCCGGCGCCATATCGGCACGCTGATGAAACGCCTGGACATTGAGGCCCTGGCGCCGAAGCCGGGGACCAGCAAGGCTCGTCATGGGCACCAGATCTACCCCTACCTGCTGCGCAACATTTCGGTCACTCGCGCCAACCAGGTCTGGGCGCTCGACACCACCTACATCCCGATGGCGCAGGGCTTTGTGTATTTGACGACCGTGGTCGATGTGGCCAGCCGCCGCGTACTCGCGCACAAGCTGGCCGACTCTGGAGGCTCATCATGCGGTGGAGATCATGGAGCAGGCGTTTAACCGCTACGGCGCGCCGGAGATCGTCAATACTGACCAGGGCAGCCAGTTCACGGCAACCGAGTTTGTTGAGGTCGTCGCCAAGATCGGCGCCGCACTCAGCATGGACGGGAAAGGCGCCTGGCGGGACAACGTGTTCGTCAAGCGGCTGTGGCGCACGGTGAAGTACGAGCGCGTGTACTTGAAGGCGTATGACACCGTCAGCGATGCGCGCGCCGACCTTGCCGAGTATCTGGACTGGTACAACCTCAAGCGTGCGCATTCCAGCGTTGGCGATCTGACGCCAGATCAGGCGTACTGGCAGATGTTGCCGGCGATGGCCCGGGCAGCCTAGAATGCATATGCCGATGCGTCCCGACGCATCGTTACCCGTTCGGACTTCCACTTAAAAAATCGGGAAAGCTGTTCAGACAAGCGGAGCCACTTCAGGTTTTACGGCTTCCAACTGGGGCGTGTGCGCTGATAATGCTGCGAATCAAGATTCGCGCACGAGTGACTTAGCCACCAAGGCGCGGCGATCCCGACAACGGTTGCAGCTACGGATCAATCGCTGATCAAGCCTGGGAGGTGGCAATATCAAGCGCCCACGAAACATGCTCGCGCACGATAGGCGAGTCGCTGTTCGCATGTTGTTGCAGGGCCGTGCGCAGCGCCACTTTTCGAGCATCCGGCAATGTACCGCGCAGCGCATTGCCCAGCGCCACCGCAATGTTGCGCAGCCAGCGCTCATGGCCGATGCGGCGGATGGCGCTGCCGGCCATGCGCTCATTGAACTCGGCCTCGCTCCAGGCGAACAGCTCGAGCAGGGTGACGTCATCGAGATGATGACGGATTTCAAAATCGGTCTCGCCGGCGAGCTGCGCGTATTTGTTCCACGGGCAAACCAGCTGGCAGTCATCACAGCCGTAAATGCGGTTGCCGATGGCCTCACGGAATTGCTCGGGGATCGATCCCGGATGTTCGATGGTGAGATAGGAAATGCAGCGCCGTGCGTCGAGCTGGTAGGGCGCGACGATCGCCTGGGTGGGGCAGATATCGATGCATTTATGGCAGGTGCCGCAGTGCTCACTGGTATCGCCGTCGGTAGGCAGGGGCAGGTTGGTATAGAGCTCGCCTAAAAAAAACATCGAACCCGCATCGCGCGACAGCAGCAGGGTGTGTTTGCCGCGCCAGCCCAGCCCGGCCTTGCGCGCCAGTGCTACCTCCATCACCGGCGCGCTGTCGGTAAAAACGCGATAGGCGAATGGGCCGACCGCGTTTTCGATGCGGGTGGCGAGCGCCTGCAAGCGCGCACGCAGCACCTTGTGATAATCGCGACCCAGTGCATAGCGCGAAATGAACGCGGCCTCGTCATCGTCCATCACCGCCCAGCTTTCTTTAGCGTCAGGCGCCACATAATTCATGCGTACCGAGATCACACGCAGGGTTCCGGGTACCAGCTGTGCGGGCCGCGCGCGCGTGACGCCGTGGCGGGCCATATAATCCATCTCGCCGTGATAGTCGCGGGCTAGCCATTCCTGAAGTTGCGCCTCTTCGCTACCCAGCTCGGTATCGGTGATGCCGAGTTCCTGAAAGCCTAATTCGCGTCCCCAGGTCTTGATGTCGGTGGCGAGTGCCCGAAAATTAATGCCAGTTTCCATGTGTTGAGTGTAGCGGATGCCTGAATCACAACCCTTGAAAGTCGATCTGCCCGATGAAGCCGCCACCCTCGCGCTGGGCGCGCGCCTGGCGCCGGTATTGCAGCCGGGGACGACGATTTACCTGTCGGGTGACCTGGGCGCCGGCAAGACCAC
Organism: Burkholderiales bacterium; assembly: GCA_031394335.1. Taxonomy (GTDB): domain Bacteria; phylum Pseudomonadota; class Gammaproteobacteria; order Burkholderiales; family Usitatibacteraceae; genus UKL13-2. The sequence goes on along the minus strand of JANMXS010000130.1, from coordinate 8,715 downwards.
CCTGACCCGTGGCCTGCTGCGGGCGCTGGGCTTTGCCGGGCGCGTCAAAAGTCCCACTTACGCGCTAGTTGAACTTTATACCGTTTCTAGCTTACACTTGTATCACTTTGATTTTTATCGCTTCCGCGATCCCGAAGAATGGCAAGAAGCCGGATTTCGCGATTTATTCAACGAGGTGAATATCTGCCTCGTGGAATGGCCGGAAAAGGCCCAGGACCTGCTGCCCCAGCCGGATGTGAAAGTCACGCTCACGACGACCCCGCAATCGACGCGCGAAGCGGTGCTGAGTGTGCACACGAAGCGCGGCCAACAATTGCTGATGGCGATGCGCTGAGTTCTGTCGCAGCATTGCCGCTTGCCACGCAAACAATCGAATGCGTCACGGTTGAGCGCAGTAACCCCTCGTTGCTGAATCGCCGCACCTTTTTATCGCTGCCGCTTTTGCTCTCGCCCCGGCTGGCGACGCCCGCCTGGGCATCCAGCAAGGTCAACAGTACGCGGGTATGGCCGGCCAATGAATACACGCGCGTCACTTTTGAATCTCCGTTTGCGCTCAAGTACACGCACTTTTTCGTCAAGGAGCCAGAGCGTCTGGTCATCGACATCGAGAACGTCGAACTGGGCCCGGCGCTCAAAGAACTCGCGGACAAGATCGGCAAGGACGATCCCTACATTCAGGCGGTGCGCGTTGGCGTGAACCGCGCCAACGTCATTCGCGTGGTGCTCGATCTCAAAGTCGAAGTCAAGCCACAGGTATTCGCGGTGCCGCCGGCGGGTGAGTTTGGCCACCGGCTGATGCTGGATATTTATCCGGCCAAGGCGACCGATCCGATGCTGGCGCTGCTGAACGAAGATATCGCCGGCTTCGGCAAAGGCCTGGGGGCAACGGATCCGGCAGAATTGGTGCCGGGCACGGTTGTAAAGCCACCGGAAGCACCCGCCGTCATTACCGGTCGCGACAGCAAATTGGCAGAGAAATCAGCCGACAGCAAAGCGCGCACTGCCACCAAACCGCGTCCGTTCGTGGTGGTGCTCGACCCCGGTCACGGTGGCGAAGATCCAGGTGCGATCGGCCGCCGCGGTACACGCGAAAAAGACATCGTTCTGATCATTGCCCGCAAGCTCAAGGAAAAGCTCGACGACGATCCGCAATACCGCGTCGCCCTGACCCGCGATGCCGATTTTTTTGTGCCTCTGCATATGCGCGTGCAACGCGCCCGCAAGCTGCGCGCCGATCTGTTCGTGAGCGTGCATGCCGACGCCTTCACGCAAACGGCCGCGCACGGCTCCAGCGTATTCGCGCTCTCCGAACGTGGCGCGACTTCGACGGCCGCCAGCTGGCTGGCCAACAAGGAAAACGATGCCGACCTGATCGGTGGGGTGAATCTGAAAATGCGCGATACGCATCTTGCGCGCACCTTGCTCGATCTGTCGCAAACCGCGCAAATCAACGACAGCCTCAAGGTCGGCAGGATGGTGTTGGCGCAGATGGGCGGCATCAATCGCCTGCACAAGGCGCAGGTCGAGCAGGCCGGTTTCGCAGTGCTGAAAGCGCCGGATATTCCCTCGATCCTGATCGAGACCGCCTTCATCTCCAACCCGGAAGAAGAACGCAAGCTGCGCGATGCCGCTTATCAGGACAAACTCGCCGAAGCGATCGCCGACGGCATTCGCGGTTACTTCAGGAAAAATCCGGCGCTGGCACGGGCGTAGTTTAGAAAACAAAACTCTAGCGCCGGCGCGGCTTCCAGGCCATAAATGTCTGGAGCGGCGCGCCAAATGGCGTTCTACGCGTTTATGCCATCACCGTTTGCGACTTGAGCATCGCCGTGGTCTCCGCTGTGGTCAAGGGCTTTGCGAAAAAATATCCCTGGTAGGCATCGCAGCCGTTGGCGCGCAGGAATTCGACCTGTTCAGCCTTTTCAACGCCTTCCGCCACGGTGCGAAGCTTGAGCCGCTTGGCCATGGCGATGATCGCTTCGGTGATCGAACAGCTGTTGGGATCGTCCGGGATTTGCGACACAAAACTCTGGTCGATCTTGAGGGTTTGCGCGGGCAGGCGCCGCAACTGGCCGAGTGAGGAATAGCCCACGCCGAAATCGTCGATCGATACGGTCGCACCCAGGCGGCGCAGCTCGGTGAGGATTTCGATTGATTGTTCGAGATTGCGCATCGCCATGGTCTCGGTAATTTCCAGATCGAGCTGGCCGGGGTTGATGCCGGTTTCCATCAATGCTGATTTCATCGAGGGCAGCAGCTTGCGCGAGATGAACTGGCGCGGCGAGATGTTCACCGATACGGTCAGGTCGCGATAGCCTTCCTGTTCCCAGATCTTGATCTGCTGGCAGGCGGTGCGGAACACCCATTCGCCCAGCGGCACGATCAGGCCGAGTTCTTCGGCAACCGAAATGAAATCCTTGGGGAAAATTTCGCCGTGTTGCGGATCGTTCCAGCGCAGCAACGCCTCGAGCCCGACGATCCTGCCGCTGATGAGATCCACCTGCGGCTGGTAGCGCAGAAAAAATTCGTTGCGCTCGATGCCGCGACGCAGGCGCGATTCGACTTCCAGCCGTTTGGACAGCAGGAAGTTGAGATCGCTGGTAAAAAAGCGCGAGGTGTTGCGGCCGGAGTCCTTGGCCTGATACATCGCTGAATCGGCATGCTTCAGCAGTTGCTGTACATCGGTCGCGTCGTTCGGATAGTGCGAGATGCCGATCGAGGCGGTTACCGTCAGCTCGTGGCCGGCGACCTCGATCGGTTTGGCCAATTCAATCAGCACCTTGTTGGCGACGATCTGCGCGGCTTCCGGCTTGACCAGGTTGGGTAGCACGATCACGAATTCATCGCCGCCTTCGCGCGACACGGTGTCGCCTTCGCGCACCACCTTGCCGAGGCGCCGCGCGATATCGCGCAGCACATAGTCGCCGGTTTCATGGCCGAGCGTGTCATTGACCAGCTTGAAGCGGTCGAGATCGATGAACAGCAGGCCGACATGCTTTTGCTGGCGGCGCGCCTGCAGGATGGCCTGGTTGAGCCGGTCCTGCATCAGGCGCCGGTTCGGCAAGCCGGTGAGCGCGTCGTGGTGCGCCATGTAGTGGATGGTGCGCTCGGTGTTGAGCCGCTCGGTGACATCCTGTACCAGCGAGGCCACGCCGATGATATTGCCCTCGGTATCGACCAGCGGCGTGTTGTACCACTCGGTATGGATGACCTCGCCGCGCTTGGTCCGGTTGGCGAGCGAGACGCGCGTCGAGCCCTGGGCCTGCATCAGTTCCATCCACATGCTGGCCATGCGCTCACTGTCCTCGGCACCCTGCACCAGGGTATAGGCCGACTCGCCAATCACCTCGGCGGCGCTATAGCCGAAGATCGCCTCGGCCGAGGGGTTCCAGGTAGAGACGCGGAATTCCATGTCCCACTCGACCACGCCCAGCGGGGTGCGTTCAAGATGCAGTTTCAGGCGCTGCAGGGCCAGCAATTCGGCGCGCTCGGCCTTGCGTCTCTCGCCGGTTTCCTGTTCCAGCGCCTTGTTGACGTAGGTTACGCGTGCCTGTTCTTCGGACAAACGCAGGGCGATCAGCACATTGTCGAAGCGTGCGGCGAGCGAATCGCCCAATGCCTTGTTCACTTTGCTGTGCACCGCAACCAGCAGCCCCATCAGTACCAGGATCGCCGCGCCGAGCAGCGAGCCGTAGCGATCGCCGAAGCCCATGGTCATGATGCCCATCGGCAGCAGTGAGATGAACGCCGAGTAACCGAACAGGGTGCGATGCGGTGCGTAGTAGGCAACCGCGCCGGTGGACAGCAGCGCCACCAGCATCATCACCGGCAGCTGGGTCGGACCCGCCTTGGGCAGCAGCAGCGAGCCCATCACGCCCCATAGCGTCGCGATCAGCAGGCTGCCGACGATAAAACGGCGCTCCCATTTCGGCAGCTGGTCTGTGTCCGGATTGTTGCGAATGAAAAACTTGTAGAGCCCATAGCGTGCCGCCATCACTACCGCCGCACTGGCGAACCACGCCAGCAGCTCGGGGCGGACAGGGATTTCATTCCACAGGATGGCGCAGAGCAAAAACGTGACCAGCAGCTCGGCGAGATAGCCGACCAGGGAAAAGCGGAACAGCAGCCTCACCTGCTCGGCAAAAAAATGCTGGGCGATCAGTGCGCGATCTTGCGAGGTCGCCAATGTAGGCGACGTCAGGTCGGGATCGCTGCTGCGCGTGGCGGACTCATGGGAAGAGTGATCTGTTATCAACGCGGCGGTCTTTCGCTGGGGCGAGCCCCCAATTATCTTCCGTGGTGGTTACGTACAGCTTGCATTTTCTTTCGGAAACGGCTGTATCTCATTGATCTCTTTGTTTTGTTGCACTTGCCTTGACCAACATAGTCACTAAGCCCGGCGGCGTCAAGCACCCGATCATGGCGGAAGGTGCGTAATCGCATCGATCGGCCTGATTTTACCGGTGACGTCTCGTCGCGGCTTGCCTTGAGCCGCTAGAATGACGAGTAGTGCCGCAATGCCGCCGCTACTTTCAGTACTCAATATTGCCGATACCGTGCCCCATCAAAACCCCTCCATCCGGGTACTTCCCGAACTGCTCATCAACCAGATCGCCGCCGGCGAAGTGGTCGAGCGACCGGCCGCCGCGCTCAAGGAATTGCTCGAGAACAGCCTCGACGCCGGTGCGCTCGCCATTGATATCGACTTGCTGCAAGGCGGCGTCAAGCGCTTGCGCGTGAGTGATGATGGCGCGGGAATCGCAGCCGACGAACTGCCGCTGGCGCTGGCGCGTCATGCCACCAGCAAGATTCGCATCCTCGACGATCTGGAGCGGGTGGCCAGTCTGGGCTTCCGCGGCGAAGCGCTGGCCAGCCTTGCCGCCATTTCACGTCTGACCATCGCCACGCGTGCTGCCGCGGCGGCGCGCGGTGCAACTATTGAGGCGATCGGCGGCGCGTTGTCGGCGGTGGAGCCGGTGGCCCTGGAACGCGGTACCGTGGTGACCGCCGAGGACCTGTTTTTCAATACGCCGGCGCGGCGCAAATTTCTCAAATCGGAAGCGACCGAATTCGGCCATTGCGAGGACATGGCGCTGCGCATCGCAGTCGCGGTGCCGCAGGTGGCGCTCAGCCTCGCGCACAATGGCCGCCGCCTGTGGCTGTATCCGGCCGGGGATGCCGTCACCCGCATGCGCGCCGTGCTCGGCGACGAGTTTGCCGATGCCAGTGTCGAAATCGGCGAGCGCACGCCCGCGTTTTCGATTGCCGGCTGGATTGCCTTGCCGCGCTATTCGCGCGCCGGGCGCGATCGTCAATACTTGTTCGTCAATGGCCGCTTTGTGCGCGATAAATTGTTGACGCACGCCATCCGCCAAGCCTATGCCGATGTATTGCACCACCAGCGCCAGCCGGCTTATGCGCTGTTCATCGATATCGACCCCGGCATGGTCGACGTGAATGTGCATCCGACCAAGGCCGAGGTGCGGTTCCGCGATTCGCGCGCGGTTCACCAGTTCGTGTTCCATGTGCTCAACAAGGCGCTGTCGCGCTCGGCGGCCGAGACTTCGCCGGCGATGGCTGATCCCCTGGCCTGGGTGAGTGGCAACAACGGGGGCTACATTGGGCGCGCGGCGAGTACCCCATACGGCTCGATGCCGACATCCGCATCGCCGCGTTTCGGGCAGACCGATTGGCGACGTGCCGAGCAGGGCGGTTTCAATACGCTGGCGATACGCGAATCCGCAGCGTTTTACGAAACGCTGCGCGGGACTCCGCCACAAGCGCCCGGCAACATCTCATTCGAAACGTCCGCGCAAGCTGCTGCAGGCGATTTGCCGCCCTTGGGCTTTGCACTCGCCCAGCTGCATGGCATCTACATCCTCGCGCAGAATAAAGATGGTCTGGTGCTGGTCGATATGCATGCCGCGCATGAACGCATCGTCTATGAAAAGCTGAAGGCCGCACTCGATCTCAACCAGCTCGCCTCGCAGCCGCTGATTGCGCCGATCGCGATGACAGTCGGACCGCGCGAACTGCCGCTGATTGAAACTCACCGCGCATTTTTTACACAGCTCGGTTTCGATCTCGCGGTCCTGTCGCCCACCGAAATTGCGGTGCGCGCGGTGCCGGCGATGTTGCCGGGGCTCGACGTGAACGCGATGCTGCGCGAACTGCTCGATGACCTCGCCGAGCACGGCGCCTCGCGCGCGCTGGCCGACAAGCGCGACGAAATCCTCGGCACCATGGCCTGCCACGGCTCGGTGCGCGCCAATCGCATGCTCACGGTGCCGGAAATGAACGCGCTGCTGCGTGACATGGAAACCACTGAACGATCCGGCCAATGCAACCATGGTCGCCCGACCTGGTATCAATTTGCGCTTGGCGATCTCGACAAATTATTCATGCGCGGACGCTAGCGGTGTCTGACAAAATGCCCGGCGAGGCCAAGGTAATTTTTTTGCTGGGCCCCACTGCGTCGGGAAAAACCGTGTTGGCAATGCATTTGGCGGATCATTTCCCGGTTGAAATCATCAGCGTGGACTCGGCGCTGGTCTATCGCGACATGAACATCGGCACCGCCAAGCCGGATGCCGTAACGCTGCAAAAATATCCGCATCGCCTGATCGATCTGATCGATCCGACCGAGGCCTACTCGGCGGCGCGCTTTTGCCATGATGCCGAAGCGGCCATTGCCGAAGCGCTTGCGCAAGGCAGGATCCCGCTGCTGGTGGGCGGCACCATGCTGTATGCCAAGACGCTGCTCGAAGGTATCAGCGCGATGCCGGCGGCGGACCGCGAAGTGCGGCGCGAACTGGCGGCGCTGGTGGCGAGTCGGGGCTTGGCCGCGCTCTATGCCGAACTCGAGAAAGTGGATGCCGCCACCGCCGCCCGCCTGCAGCCGGGCGATTCACAACGTATCCAGCGTGCGCTCGAGGTATACCGCCTGACCGGCACGCCGATTTCGCAATTACAGACGCGCCATCAGCAACAGCACGTGTTTCCGTATTCGCCGCTGATCATTGGCTTGGCGCCCGGCGACCGCGCCGTGCTGCATGCGCGTATTGCTGCGCGTTTTGACGCCATGCTGAAGGCCGGGCTGATCGATGAAATGCGCATGCTGCGCAATCGTTATGCGCTCAACCCGGAACTGCCATCCATGCGCGCGGTCGGCTACCGCCAGGCTTGGCAGTATCTCGACGGCAACATCGATGACAAGACCTTGCGCGAAACTGGCATTGCCGCCACGCGCCAACTCGCCAAACGGCAAATGACGTGGCTGCGATCAATGCCGGCGGCCGAGGTGTTCGATTGCTTGCGCGATGATCTCGCCGGGGCCGTGGAACGGCGCGTTACGGAGTTTGTGGCCGCAACGCGCGCCGGCTGAGGTGGCGTCCCGGGCTGGCCGCCCAGGGTCGGCGCTTATTCCTGGTGGTATTTGAACGACAGTTTCATCTTGGCGCGAAAGATCGTCTCGCCATTCTTGCCGATCTTGACGTCGAGCTTGGAGACCTCGGCGACGCGTATATCGCGCAAGGTCTTGCTGGCGCTCTTGATCGCGTTTTTGGCGGCGTCCGACCATGACGTGCCGCTGGTGCCGACCAGCTCGATCACTTTGTAGACTGATGATGTGCTTTTTGCTTTATCGCTTTTCTTGGCCATGCAAGTCTCCAGATTAAAGTGGCGGGGAATCCACCTTACGCCGCAGACAGGCGGCAAGCAAGCGCTTAGTTTTTCTTTGTGTCGATCGCGGTGTTGGTCACCAGCACGCCGATACGGCCGCGCGCCAGGCGCACCGACAGCGCCTCGCCTTCGCGCGTATCGCGTGCATCGCGCAGGATGCTACCCTTTGCGTCAACCCGCTCGACGATGCTGTAGCCGCGTTCAAGCACCTGATCGGGCGACAGCAAAATCAGCGCATGGCGCATGCCGGCGATGCGTTGCAGGCGCTGTTGCATCTGCCGCATCAGCGTATCGCGCAGCGCCTGGCGGCGGCGCTGCAGTGTGGCGCCCAGTTCGGCGGGTGAAGGCCGCGACGCACGCAAGCGTTGCTGCATCAAGGTGATCTGATAAATCGCATCGTCGCGCCGTGAAACCAGCGCGTGGCGAGCGCGGGCGGCCAGCAACGCCAGGCGATCGCGTTCGCGCTTCAGCCGTTCGGTAGGCGACAGCAGGCCGCGCGCCGCATGGTCGATGCGCTGCTGCGCGGTATCGAGACGCTGTCGCATGCTGCGCATGAGCTGGGCGCGGGTTGCTGCCGCCTGTGCGAGCAATTCCTCGCGGTTGGGCGAGACCAGCTCGGCAGCCGCCGTCGGCGTGGGTGCGCGCTGATCGGCGACGAAATCGCAGATGGTGAAATCGGTTTCATGGCCGACGCCCGACACCACCGGAATCGGCGTTTCATTTTGCAGACGCACGATGGCGCGGACGACGATTTCCTCATTGAACGACCACAGGTCCTCAATGCTGCCGCCACCGCGGCAGATGATCAGAGCCTCGACTTCGCCGCGCGTGCGCACACAGTCTATGGCGGCGGCAATTTCTGCGGGAGCAGCCGCACCTTGCACCGAGGTCGGGTAAATGATCACGCCCAGCATCGGCGCGCGCCGCTTCAAGGTGGCCAATACATCGCGCAAGGCCGCTGCCTGCAGCGAGGTGACAATGCCGATTACGCGCGGAAATGCCGGCAGCGGTTTTTTGCGCGCATCGTCGAACAGG
>JANMXS010000129.1:0-6562 GCA_031394335.1 Burkholderiales bacterium | reverse complement strand
AGGGCCAGGCCCAGCAGCGCCGCGACAACCGCCGGAATGCCGATGCGCGCGCCGACCAGCATGCCGGCGCCCAGCGTCGAAGTGGACAGATCGATGACACCGACAATCGCAACCTTGGCCGCGGCAATGCCGCCGACGATGCCGACGCCGATACCGCTGCCGAGCTTGGCCACCGATTGACGCAGCAACACCGGATCGGTCAGCGCACGCAGGATATTGGCTACCGCAAGGCCCGAGGGGAAAGTCAGTTGCAGGCGGTCAACCAGGATCGGCGTGTACAGCATGCCGACGCCGGCGGCAAACATGCCGATGCACAGCATGTACAACACCATCTGCCAGACCGGCGGCTGCGGCAGGCCCATCCATACCATCGCCTGAATCAGCACACCCATGGCGCACATCCCCGCCACCGAAGCAGCCGCAGTCTGCATATAGTTGGCGCCGTGACGCCCCTCGGCGCCGTAGCCGAAGGTCACGGTAGAGCCGAGAATACCCGCCAACACCTGCCCGCCGACGAAAAAGCCCAGCGAAAAATTCATGTACGAGGCGGTCACGCCGCCAAGCGGGCCGAGCACAAAAATGCCCAGCGAAATCAGCAGCAAGTGATATTTCCAGCTGCCATGCGCCGGCAACCAGGCCCAGCGCGGGGCGCCGGCCATTGCGGGAGGGTGGGCGGCGCTCATACTGCGCAAGCTCGCTGTATTGGGGTGGCCAACCGGGGCCCACGGACGTCGATCATGTTTTCTCCTCAATTTTTTATGGTTCGTGGCAGATACCAAGCGCCGGCATTTTCGCACGAAGCGCCCTGATCCAACGACAAGGCCAACGCAAGGTGACCCGGTCAAAATCGGTGCGCAAACACACAAACACGGCGGCGGTCTCAAGAAACGGCCAGCGCGGTCGTTAATACCAACGAGGTTTATACCGACCATGGCTGCGACGGCCCACGCAAAACAAAAGCCCAGACAAGTGAAGTGATACGCTTAACCGCCCTGACCCGGCCCATAACTCCAGATTTTGCGAAATGACATCCCCAGCAACCAAGACAACAGCGAACGCGGCAACGAACGCAACAGCGGTCGTGGATTCGTCATTCCAGCGCAGGTTGCAGCAATTCGCAACGAACCTGATGTTGCCCTTGCTGGTATTGGCAGTCAGCCTCAGCATCACTGCGATCCTGTACGCCGGCGCCGCAAACAATGAAGCCACCAAACGGACTGCCAATGTGGCCCGTCTTGCCGAGACACTGCGCAGCGACCTGATCAACCGTTTGCAAGCCTTCACGGATATGCTCCCCGGCCTGCGTGCGCTTTGCCTGCAACAAAGCATGCCTGACGACCGGCAGTTCGAAAGTTACCTCGAGGATATTTCCCTGCAACGCCGCTTTCCGGGACTCGCACTGACTTCCATCGCGCAATATGTACGCCTGCAAAATCTTGCCGCATTTGAGCGCTCCGTTGCCGAGGATCGAAGTAAACATCCTGAAGGCCATCCCGGCTTTCAGGTCCGCCCGCCCGGGAATCGCGAAGAATATATGGTGCTACGCCATATTTTCCCCAGCAGTAAAAACCCCGTGGGCTACGATATCTACAATCCCGGCGACAGCTATCACCCCGCAGCAGAGGCAGCCGTGCTGGCCGACCGCGCGATTGCGACTCCACCCATCTTGCTCGCGCGTGATATAGGCAAACAGCTCAGCCCGGAACTTACCTCTGTCGTCATCCGCTTGCCGGTTTATGTCAAAGGTAGCGCTCCGCTCACCGAGGCGCAGCGCAAGCAATCTATCTGGGGGCTGGTCAGCGTCGCGATTCGCAGCCTTGACCTGGTGCGTAGCGTGCTGCCGCCGGAGCTTGCAAACCACGCGCACATCAGAATCGTCGATCTCGACGCCGAGCGCGACGGCGGCAACGCCCTGATCTTCGACAGCAGCTGGCTGGGGCCACAGAGCGCAACCTTCAATGCCGGAAATGTATCGCCCCTGTTGATCAATATCGGCATGCGGCAATGGGCAATCACGGTCCGCGACCAAACACCCGCAGCGGCCAGCTGGACGCGGCCAATACCGTTGCTGGTGCTGGCATCGGGGTTGATTATTTCCCTGCTGTTCGCCGCGTTCACTCATAACCTTATCCGGGCCAATAAAAAAGCGGACAAACGCGTTGTGGACGCGACGCGCGAGCTACTGAAGAATCAGCGCGATCTGGAAGAAGCGCAACGTATTACGCGCGTCGGCTTTTTCGAGCTGAATCTTGAAACCATGCGTTATACCGCATCGGCGGTGGTATATGAAATACTGGGGCTCGATCCGGCAATCGGCGAGCGTACGATTGCGCAATACCAGGCGTTCATCCACCCCGATGACCTGGAACGCGTCAGCCGCAATCGCCAGATTGCCATCGAGGGCGGACAGCCGTTTTATATAGATTACCGGATCGTGCGCAAGGACGGTGAAATCCGCCACCTCGACGGGCGCGGTTTTGCAACCTGCGACGAGCACGGCAAACCGCTTCGACTTTCCGGCGCGGTGCAGGACGTTACTGAACGCAAGCGCGCCGAGCTGGCCCTGGCCGACGCCAACCGCGCGCTGCAAATGCTGACGCGTTGCCATGACGAACTGATTCGCGCGGAGAACGAGGGTAATTTGCTCGCTTCGATCTGCCGCGTCGTGGTGGATATTGGCGGGTATCGCCTCGCCTGGGTAGGTTACGCACAGCAGGACGCCAATAAAACGATCGCACCGCAGGCACATGCGGGTTTTGAAAATGGCTATCTGTCGGAGATACGCCTGAGCTGGTCAGACGCCGAACAAGGGCCGGCATCGCAGTCAATCCGCACCGGGCTGCCGGCCATCGTCCCCGACTTCAACAACAATCCGCGCAAGGGACTCTGGGTGGCGGCCGCCAATGCCCGCAAACTGCCCGGCGTAATCTGCCTGCCACTGTCCGACAAGTCTCACACCTTCGGCATACTGGCACTGTATCCGCCGGAAATTCACGAACTGCCGGCAAGCGAATTGCAGTTGTTGCAGGAACTTGCCGACAATCTGGCCTTCGGCATCATGGCGTTGCGCACCCGCGAGGCACTGCGCGATCGTGAAGAGCGCTTTAAAAACGTGGCGCGTGCAACCAACGATGCCGTGTGGGACTACAACCTGGTGACCGGTATTGTCTGGCGCAATGAAGGCTGGGCCAGAATGTATGGCTTTGAGCCGGATGAAATCAAATTCAATCTCGAAATGTGGTCTGAACAGATTCATCAGGATGACCGCAAGGACGTATTGCGCAGCTTGCAAGAGGCGATCAAAGGACGCGCCGACATCTGGAACAGGGAATATCGGATGCTGCGCAAGGATGGTTCGATTGCTTACGTCAGCGACCGCGCCTACATCAGCCGCGACCCGCTCGGAAATGCGACGCGCCTGGTTGGCGGCATGACCGATTTTACCGAGCGCGTCGAAAACGAGAATCGTATCCGCGAGCAGGCGGCGCTGCTGGACCGCGCCAGCGACGCCATTTTCGTTTGCGATCTCGATCACGTTATCCGCTTCTGGAACAAGGGTGCCGAGCGGCTTTACGGCTGGATGCCTGCGGAGGCCATCGGCCAATCGGCACGCAAGCTCAAAAACCGCGATGCCTCCCGATTCGAGGCGGGTATCAAGGAACTGCTGGCGCACGGCGAATGGGTCGGCGAGATGGCCGAAGTGCGCAAGGATGGCGCCTCGCTGCTGGTTGAAGCGCGCTGGACGCTGGTGCGCGATGAAAACGGCAATCCATCGAGTGTGCTGGCGATTCATACCGATATCACCGATCGTCGCCAAACCGAGGCGTTGCGCGCGGCCAAGGACGCCGCCGAACTTGCCAGCCAGGCCAAATCCGAATTCCTCGCGCGCATGAGCCATGAATTGCGCACGCCGCTGAACTCCATTCTGGGTTTCGCGCAGCTGCTGCAATATGCTCCGGCGGTGCAGGCGGAAGACGAGACACAAAAAAAACTCGGCCACATTCTCCAGTCCGGCAAACATCTGGTGGCGATGATCGACGATATTCTCGATTTGTCGCGTATTGAAGCGGGCGGTCTGTCCCTGTCACCGGAGGATGTCGATGTCGCGCGCCTGGTCAGCGAGTGCGTTGGCCTGATTGCGCCGCAAGCTGCGCGCGCCGAGATCAGCATCAGCCTTCACGTCCAGGCCGACAGTTGCTGGATCCGTGCCGACCGCACACGGCTGCGGCAGATTGTGCTGAATATTCTTTCCAATGCGATTAAATACAACCGACGCTGGGGCAACGTCGAGGTGACGCTCGCCGCCGGCCACGGCGATAACGTCAGCATCACGGTTCGCGATACCGGCGTCGGCCTCAACCCCGCCCAGCTGGCCGCGCTGTTCCAACCCTTCAACCGGCTCGGCGCGGAGACCAGCGGCATTGAAGGCACCGGCATCGGCCTGGTCATCGTCAAACAGCTGCTGAATGTGATGAACGGAACCATCGACGTGGCCAGTGAACCTGGTGCCGGGTCGACCTTCTCATTGAGCTTTCCGCGCGTCAAGCCCGGGATTGAAGCACCTCTGGCAGTCATGAATCCACCCCGACAACCCGCTGCGCCGCTGTCAACGACAGGATTCACCGTGTTGTATGTCGAAGACAACCCGACCAATCTGCTGCTGGTGCAGGAAGCGCTGAAACTCGTACCGGGGATTCGTCTGGAGATTGCCGTCGACGGCAATGCCGGCCTGGCGGCTGCGCAAGCGTTGAAGCCGGACCTGATCCTGCTCGACATCAACCTGCCGGGTATGGATGGGTTCACGGTATTCAACCACCTGCGCGCCGACCCTGAGCTGGCCGCCATACCTTGCATCGCGCTGTCGGCCAATGCAATGAGTTCCGAGATCAAACGGGCGCGTGACGCCGGCTTCACCAACTACCTTACCAAGCCCCTGGATGTTGAAACCCTGCTATCGACGATCCACGAGCTGCAGCGCGTGAAGTCGCGGCACTGATATCGCAGGTTGCCGCCTCAGCAGGCGGACGATGCCGGCAGCCAAGGGTGATATCGTCGGGTGAGGCGTTCGGCATGTTCAGGCCCGCCCATCCAATCAGCAAGCTCAAGTATTGGCGCGGCTTTCAGGGCAAAAGTGCCTCAAACACCGCGCCGAATGGCGATACCAGAATTACGCGTCGCGTTTGTGGACGCGATAGACCTGCTGAAAGCGCGCGTTCTCGACCAGTCCGTAATCATCCGGCGCGTATTGCAGCACCCAGTCCAGCGCCACACCGCTGAGCAGATCGCCACCCGTCGAACGCGCCACGGTGAACGGCTCGGCAATCTGCTTGGCCAGCACCGGCACCGGCCGGGCGCGATAGCGTTCGCCTTCACCCGCCGTCACTGGCGGCAGCGGCAGATACTTGGCATCGAAACGATCCCGCGACACGCTCCAGCGATCGCCGGTGGAGCCGGTGATCAAAGCGTCGCCCTGCCGATAACGATTGGGCCCTTCGCGGCTGATCAGTTCGCCATCATCAGTGGCGAAAACGACGGCGACGACTTCATCTTTTACGAACCAGGCCGCAGCGGGATCGGTGGCGAGGTTGATATTTTTCAGGGCAAGCATGGGTTCATGGAGTTGAAGACTCAAAGCGGACTGTTGCGGGCACAATATAATTCGGTTCGGCGACATTTTGCTCTATCTTGGGAATTTTACGAAAAATGAAAATGTCATTCCTCCGTCTCCGTCCCCTCAGCCTCCGCAACATCGGACCGCGCGCATGAGTACCCCGCTACCGCTGACCGGCCTTCGCGTCATCGAGTTCTCGCATATGGTGATGGGCCCGACCTGCGGCCTGCTGTTCGCCGACCTGGGGGCCGAGGTGATTAAGGTTGAACCATTACCCGAGGGCGACCGTACGCGCTATCTCACCAGCAGCGGCGCAGGCTTCTTTGCCGCGTTCAATCGCAACAAGAAAAGCGTAATGCTCGATATCGAGTCGGCCGAAGGATTGGACGCGGCCAGGAAACTCATCGCCACGGCGGACGTGTTCATCGAAAACTTCCGGCCCGGCGGGCTCGACGCCAAGGGCCTCGGCTACGCGACGATGGCGGCGCTGAATCCGCGTCTCGTCTACTGTTCCCTTAAAGGTTTCCTCAATGGGTCTTATGAACAGCGCACCGCGCTCGACGAGGTGGTGCAGATGGTGGGCGGACGCCTACATGACCGGGCCGCCCGGCAGGCCGCTGCGCGCCGGTGAACGACATGATGGGCGGCATGTTCGGTGCTATCGCCGTACTCGCCGCGCTGCGCGATCGCGACCGTACCGACCATGGCCAGTATGTGCAAAGCGGTCTGTTCGAAAACTGCGCCTTCCTGGTTTCCACGCACATGATGCAGCACGTGGTACAGGGGGAAGCGCCGCCGCCGATGTCGGCCGGCAAACGCGCCTGGGGCGTCTATGATGTGTTTGAGTCCGCCGACGGCGTAAGCATTTTCGTCGGCGTCGTCACCGAGCGGCAATGGGAGATTTTCACGCGTGCGCTGGGTGAAGCCGCCTTGTTCAATCCCGCCTACGCC
>JANMXS010000128.1:0-15780 GCA_031394335.1 Burkholderiales bacterium | reverse complement strand
GGCCTCGCCACCAAACTTCTTCGCCAGTACCGTCGTGATCGCCGCCGTCAGCGTCGTCTTGCCGTGATCAACGTGCCCAATCGTCCCCACGTTCACGTGCGGCTTGGTGCGCTCAAATTTGCCTTTTGCCATTACTTATTCCTCGTTCTCGTTAATCTCTGAATTTAACAAGTCAACTATTATTACAACCGTATTGCAAATTGCCGATTACACCTGCAAAAATGGTGCTCTTGACGCGGATTGAACGCGTGGCCTCTCCCTTACCAAGGGAGTGCTCTACCACTGAGCTACAAGAGCTGTGCACTGAGCGCGTGATGGCGGGCGGTTACATTGCTCAGACTTGCCGACAGCATGTGCCGCCTTCGCCCTCGCGCCCACCACGCCATAACGCGCCCGGTTATTGCAACCTTCATTCGCGACGAACAGAGTCGCAAAACCTGAATCCTGGAGCGGGTGAAGGGAATCGAACCCTCGTCGTAAGCTTGGAAGGCTTCTGCTCTACCATTGAGCTACACCCGCGCGAATTCCATACCGATTCGATTGCTTCATCTGCCCGTGAAACCTTGGTGGAGAGGGCTGGATTCGAACCAGCGTACTCGTAAGAGGGCAGATTTACAGTCTGCTGCCATTAACCACTCGGCCACCTCTCCACGGAACCCGGCATTATCCAGATTTTTCGGGAAAACGTCAAATGAATCCGGGGGGTTTGGCTGCGAGACGCCACTTTCCAGCGGCTGCGGCGCCAGCCTTGGCCGGGTCCCGTCTATGGGTTAAATGGCGTGCGACCAACGAGTAAAAATGTAAGCGATTGCTGTCTGATTTAACCAATATAACCGGGCTGTTCAGCAAGAATATCCCATGCCAGGCCGCACTTTATTCGGGCTCAGGTAACACGTGGTTTATGTGGCATGACAGGTAAGGCCAGCCGCACCACCTTCACCATCTTGTCATGCACCTGCAGGATCTCGATCGGGTAATCGTCAATCTTCACGGAGACGCCTGGTTCGGGAATGTCTTCCAAGTGCTCGGTCAGCAGGCCGTTCATGGTCTTGGGGCCGTCGAGCGGAAAATGGAAGCCCAGTTTGCGGTTGAGTACGCGCAATGGACAGGATCCCTCAACAATCACGCTACCATCATCCTGCTTGCGGTAGAGCCCCGCGTTCATCGGTGACTGGCTGGTGAACTCGCCAACGATCTCTTCCAGAATGTCCTGCAGGGTTACCAACCCCTGAATTTCGCCGTATTCATCGACTACCAGCGCCATGCGCCGCTGCAAATCCTGAAAATGCGTGAGTTGCTGCAACAACGGCGTCCCTTCGGGGATGAAGTAGGGCTCACGAATGATTTCGCGCAGCGTGTCCTTTTCCAGCGGCTCTTTGCGGGAGGCGTTCAGCACCTTGCGCACATGCACAATGCCGACGACATTCGACAAATCGCCCTCATAAACCACGAGACGCGTGTGGTGCGAGGTCGACAAGACGTTGCGGATGTCCTCGATGCGATCATTGATATCGACAGCTTCGATCAGCGCTCGCGGCGTCATCGTATCGTCAACCGACATATTTTCCAGATCGAACAGGTTCATCAGGATATTCTGATGTTTCTTGGGAATGAACTGACCGCCCTCAAGCACCAGGGTGCGCAGCTCCTCCATTGAAAGTTGCTGCACACCCTCTGCCGCCGGCTTGATGCGCAGGACCTTCAGAATGCCACGCACAATGATGTTGATGATGAACATCACCGGCTTGGTGACTGCAATCAGCGGCGTCAGCAGATAGCTCGATGCCAGCGCGATCATTTCCGAAAAACGCGCGCCTATGATCTTAGGCAGGATTTCGGCGAAAATCAGGATACAGAACGACGCCGCACCCGTTGCGATTGCCAGAACATATTCACCGTCACCCAACAAGCGCCGACATATTTCTGCGACCAGAATCGTCGTTGCCGCATTAATGACAGTGTTGCCGGCGAGAATGAAAGAAAGCAACTCATCGACCTTGGCAAGGAGCGCTCCGGCCAGACGCGCGCCACGGCTACCCTGCTTGATTAGGAACCGCAGGCGATAGCGGTTCATGGCCATCATGCAGGTCTCGGACATCGAAAAGAAGCCGGAGCTGGCGAGCAAAACGCCGAGCGCCGCGAACAGCCAGCTTAGGGAGATGTCATCCGTCATTATTGCGCGCGCTGTAGCGGTTCAAATGCGTTTGAGCACGATCTCAAGCACGAACTTGCTGCCAACATAGGACAGCAGCAAGAGTACGAAGCCGATCAATGTCCAGCGTACCGCCACTTTGCCGCGCCAACCCGCCTTCCAATGGCCGAGTAGCAAGCCGCCGAAGATCAGCCACGACAGTAGTGCAAAAACAGTCTTGTGCGTGACCTGAAACGCCTTGCCAAACAGCGCTTCGGAAAAAAAGATTCCCGTCGCCAGGGTTGCGGTGAGCAGGATGAACGCAACGCCGAGCAGTTTGAACAGCAATTGCTCGACGCGCAGCAGCGGCGGCAAATTCTGGTCGCCGACATGGAACGCACCTTCGTGGAGGCGTTTTTCCAGAAACAGCATCAACAAGGCGTGCAGCGCCGCCACTGTGAACAGCGCATAAGCCAGAATTGCCACCACCAGATGCAGCCGAAACGCCCAGCCTGCATATGTAACGATGTGATCAGCAGGCACCAGCGCCGGCAGCGCCGCCGCTGCGACCGCAAATGGCGCGAGATACAGCAACGCGAGACGCGTCAGACGCGCGTCATTCCCCAGCACCACGTAGCTCACCGTACTCAGCCAGATGATGAGGGAGACGGCGTGCGAAAACCCGATGTTGAGTCCCGGGCCACGAAACAGGGCCTCGCCCAATGCGAGCGCATGAACGAGCATCGCCAACCACAGCAGTCCCAGCGACACGGCAGGCGATATCGACGTACTCGCCAATTTGGGGCGGACTAACCAGGCACTCAGAGAAGCGACGAAGTACAGGAATGCAGTGGTAAGATTAAGGTCGATGTTCGACATGTTTTTCCGCAATTTTTGACTGCTGAGTTTACACCATACCGCTCGGCGGGCCCGTCCGGCCTAATGCCTGAAACTTCCCGAAACGAATCACCATGCTAGATAACCTTACCAATCGTCTTGCCGGCATCGTCAAGCAACTTCGCGGCCAGGCACGCCTGACGGAAGACAATATTTCCGACGCGTTGCGCGAGGTGCGAATGGCGCTGCTGGAAGCCGATGTGGGCCTGCCGGTAGTCAAGGATTTCATTGCCAGGGTGAAAGAAAAGGCGCTGGGCACAGAGGTTCTGCAAAGTCTGACGCCGGGACAGGCGTTCATCGGCATCGTGCACGGAGAGCTGATTACGCTGATGGGTGGCGAATCAAGCGCCGCACCACAACTCAACACCCTGCCCCTCAATCTGGTGACCACACCACCCGCGATCATCCTGATGGCCGGCTTGCAAGGTGCGGGCAAAACCACCAGCGTCGGCAAGCTGGCCAAGTTGCTCAAGGAACGTCACAAGAAAAAAGTGCTTGTAGTCAGCGCTGATGTCTACCGTCCTGCCGCGATCGAGCAGCTCCGCACTCTCGCCAAACAGGTTGGTGTTGATTTTTTCGATAGCGACATCTCGCAAAAACCCGTCGATATCGCCGTTGCCGCCAAGCAGTGGGCAAAAACGCATTTTCACGATGTGCTGATTGTCGATACCGCCGGCCGCCTTGCCATTGATGAAGCGATGATGGCGGAGATCAAAGCCGTGCATGCCGCGATTCTACCGATCGAAACGTTGTTCACGGTCGATGCCATGCAGGGTCAGGATGCCGTGAACGTTGCCAAGGCGTTCAACGAGGCGCTGCCGCTGACCGGTGTGGTATTGACCAAGCTCGACGGCGATTCACGCGGCGGCGCGGCGCTGTCGGTTCGCCATATCACCGGCAAGCCGATCAAGTTGGTTGGTGTTTCGGAAAAAATGGATGGCCTCGAGGCGTTCTACGCCGACCGCATGGCCTCGCGCATCCTCGGCATGGGTGACGTCCTTTCGCTGATTGAGGATGCGCACAAAAACGTCGACATGGATGAGGCGAAAAAACTCGCCGAGAAATTCAAGAAGGGCAAGGATTTCGACTTCGACGATTTCAAGATGCAGCTGGCGCAAATGCGCAAAATGGGCGGCATGTCGGCGCTGATGGACAAGCTACCAGCTCAAATGACCCAAGCCGCCACGATGGCACCCGACCTGCAGGAAAAGCAGTTACGCCGCACCGAGGGCATCATCAATTCAATGACCCCGCTGGAACGCCGCAAGCCCGACCTGCTCAAGGCCTCGCGCAAGCGGCGCATCGCTGCTGGCGCAGGGGTGCAGGTGCAGGAAGTCAACCGCCTCATTGCGCAGTTCGAGCAGATGCAGAAGATGATGAAGATGATGAAGGGTGGCGGCATGGCAAAAATGATGAAGGGCATGAAGGGCATGTTGCCGGGAATGCGCTAATGTCCGTTCATCTACTTTCCGCCGTCGAGGCCCAGTATCTCATCGAACGTGGTGAGCTCAGTTGTGCAACCTACCTGAGAGCTTGCCTCGAACGTGCGGATGCCCGCGAAGCCCAGGTCGGCGCTTGGGAAATAATCGACCGCAATCGTGCCATTGCTGCCGCCCAGGCCGCTGACAGCAGCACGCGCGGCCTGTTGCACGGCCTTCCAGTGGGCATCAAGGACATCATCGATGTCGGTAGTTTGGCCACAAAATGCGGCTCGTCGATTTATGCAGACGCGCCAAATGCCAGCATTGACGCGGCTTCGGTGGCAATCATGCGGGTTCAAGGCGCAATTCCCTTGGGTAAAACCGTCAGCACCGAGCTTGCCGGTGCGCACCCGGGCAAGACGCGAAACCCGCACAATTTGGCGCACACCCCCGGCGGCTCGTCCTCGGGTTCCGCCGCCGCAGTTGCCGATGGCCATGTCCCACTCGCCATCGGCACCCAGACGGCAGGGTCGGTCATCCGCCCCGCCGCCTACTGCGGAGTATTCGGCTTCAAGCCCACCCATGGGATTGTTCCCCTCACCGGCGTCAAAGTGCAATCCGAAACCCTGGATACAATTGGCGTTTTTGCCCGTAGCGTGGACGACTGTGCGCTGTGGTGGGCGGCGATGACGGATGGCGCATTTCGCGAACTCAATATCGATTCGGTCGGACAATTGCGCATTGCCCGCATCAAAAACCTGGAACCATTCGCCAGCGACGCGATGCGCGATGCGTTGGATCGAGCCGCCATTGCGCTGAGCCGCGCCGGGGCGACCGTAACTGATGTCTTGTTGCCGGCACCACTGGACAATATTCACGACGACCAGCTTTTCATCCAGCGGCTTGAAGCCGCGCGCGCCTACACCGCAGAACATCGCCAGCATCGCGAGCAACTGAGCGCCGTCATTCTTGAGCAGCTTGACCGGGGCGCCACCTTGCCGCTGGCTGAATATCGCGCCGCCCTGACGCGAGTCGAGGCAGCCCGCCACAACGCGGACAGCCTTTTTCAACAATACGACGTCTGGTTGATGCCCTCCGCACCGGGCGCTGCACCCAGCGGGCTTACCTCCACCGGTGACCCCCTGTTTAACCGCCTCGCATCGGTGCTCAATACACCGGCGATCAACATCCCTGCTTATAAAGATGCGCAAAAGTTGCCGCTCGGCCTGCAACTGATCGGCGCGCGCCACGAGGATGGGAAACTGCTGGCCGTCAGCAACTGGGTCCAACGCACTTTGCGGGCAACCTTGGCGGGCTAGGTCCCTCCACTTCATCGAAACGAACGCCAAGTTGGCTTTTGGACGGTTTTCCGATATCTGTTGCCTGCAAAGCCTTGTTTTGTTTATAATTCAGGGCTTTCCTGCGTTCAGAGCGCACGTTACCGGTTCGCAACCGGCCCGTTATCCGTTCTCAACGGATTGTTAAATGACAAGGAGCAGTACATGGTCGTTATCAGACTCGCCCGCGGCGGTGCCCGCAATCGCCCTTTTTACAACATCGTCGTTGCCGATTCGCGTAATCCGCGCGATGGCCGTTTCATCGAGCGCCTCGGTTTTTACAACCCGGTCGCCGCTGGAAGCGAAGAAAGTTTCCGCATGGCCATGGATCGCCTCGAGTTCTGGCAATCCAAAGGCGCGCAAGCCTCGGACACGGTGATGAAGCTGGTTAAACGCAGCAAAAAAGTTGCCCCCGTAGTTGCCAAATAAAGACGCGCCGGTCGATCTGGTGGTGATGGCGCGGATCGCGGCGCCATTCGGGATTAAAGGCTGGGTCAAGCTGCAGACGTATACCGAGTTCGCCAACAGTCTCCAGGCGTTTGCGACCTGGTTCATGCAGACGAGCAAAGGCTGGGAAGAAGTCGAAGTCGAAGAGTTTTCGGTGAACGCCAAGGGCGTGATCGCGAAACTCAAAGGCTGCGACACCCGCAATGCCGCCGAGTTGATTTCCAAACGCGATGTTGCCGTACCCCGCGATTGGCTGGGCGAAACCGGTGATGGCGAATATCTGTGGATTGACCTGATCGGCGCGGAAGTTGTTAACACCCTCGGCGACAAGCTGGGGCGCGTCGAGACGCTGATGGAAACCGGCGCAAATGATGTGCTGGTCGTCAAGTCGGAAGAGGCTGAAGGGAGCCAGCGACTGATTCCCTTCGTGGACGAGGTGATTGTGAAGGTGGATCGCGAGGCAAAAGTGCTCACGGTCAACTGGGACAAGGACTACTGATTGAAATCGGGATCGCGATGACCAAACACTACGACGTCATCACGCTGTTCCCGGAAATGTTCGATGCGATCGCCGATTCGGGCGTAACGCGGCGGGCACTGGACGAAAAGGCGTGGGATCTGCAGTGCTGGAACCCACGCGAGTTTGCGCAAGACAAGTATCGCACCATCGACGACCGCCCTTTTGGCGGTGGGCCGGGGATGGTAATGAAAGCAGAACCGTTGAATGCGGCGCTTGATGCGGCGATTCAACGGCAGCAGGGTTTGAACCAGGGCGCGACATCAGGCAAACCGAAAGTGGTTTATTTGACACCGCAGGCCAGGCCGATCAAGGATGAGGGTATCCGTCGATTGGCGAATGAACCGGGGCTGGTTTTTTTGTGCGGGCGTTATGAGGGAATTGATGAGCGCCTGATCGAGACGCGCGTCGATCTGGAAGTATCGATCGGGGATTATGTGCTGTCGGGCGGCGAGCTGGCCGCGATGGTGCTGATTGACGCGATGGTAAGGCTGCTGCCAGGGGTATTGAATACAGCAGAGTCGGCAGTGGAAGATTCATTTTCACCGGCACGCGACGGTTGGCTCGATCACACGCACTACACGCGGCCCGAGATTTGGAATGCGCTAGTAGCACCGGATGTACTGATGAGTGGCAATCATGCGGAAATCGCCAAATGGCGTCGCAAAATTGCGCTGGAAAGAACCTGGAATCGCCGGCCGGACTTATTGGAAGGTCGCTCGCTGAGCAAAGAGGATTTAAAGCTGCTTGAGGCCATAAAAGGCGGCAAGCAGTAGCAGCAAGTCGTAGATGCAACAGCAAAAGAAAGCGCACATCCCCATCCGAGAATGGGGCGCTGTGTGAAGGGTAAACGGCGGCGAACGGAAGCGATGTTCAGCCAAAGCCGATAGCCATTAATTACCGAAAGGAAAGCAAATGAATCTGATTGAAATGTTGGAAAAGGAAGAAATAGCCCGCTTGAACAAGACCATCCCCGTGTTCGCCCCCGGCGACACCGTGATCGTCAACGTCAACGTGATCGAAGGCGAGCGCAAGCGGGTGCAGGCTTACGAAGGCGTGGTCATTGCCAAGCGCAATCGCGGTCTCAACTCTTCGTTTATTGTTCGTAAAATCTCTTCGGGCGAAGGCGTGGAGCGTACCTTCCAGACCTACGCACCGACCATCGCCTCAATTGAAGTCAAGCGCAAGGGCGATGTGCGCCGCGCCAAGCTGTACTATCAGCGCAAGCGTTCGGGCAAGTCGGCACGTATCAAGGAAAAACTCGATTACGTTTCCACGCAGAACAAGAGCGCTGCGTAAGCTGTAGAAAATTCAGCACTGATCCGCTCAATAAAAACCGCGACGGGCTTCCCGTCGCGGTTTTTTATTTTGATCAACGCCTTAAAGCTGCTGCACAGCGAAGGTATCGCAAGCCTTGATGTTGCCGCCCTCAAACCCGGTCTTGAACCAGCGCACACGTTGTGCCGACGAGCCGTGGGTAAACGAGTCAGGCACGACAACACCGCGCGACTGTTGCTGCAGCTTATCGTCGCCGATCGCCGTCGCCGCGTTCAACGCCGCGTCGATATCGCCGGGATCGAGGAAGGGCTTGGCGCGGTTGGCGTGATAGGCCCAGACACCGGCAAAACAGTCCGCCTGCAATTCAACCCGCACCGAAATTTTGTTGTATTGCGATTCGTTCAAACGCGCGCGCAGCGCATCGGTTTTTCCGGTTACGCCGAGCAGATTTTGTACATGGTGGCCAATTTCGTGGGCAACCACATAGGCACGCGCGAAATCGCCGGAGGCATGAAAGCGCGTCTCAAGCTCGCGGAAAAAACTCATGTCGAGATAGACCCTGGTATCCCCCGGACAGTAAAAAGGTCCCATCGCTGCTTGGCCGGAACCACATGCCGTGGCGGTGGAGCGCGTATATAAAACTAACGTGGGAGTTCGATACTGGCTGCCCATTTGCTGAAACAGCGCCCCCCAGGTGTCCTCGGTCTTGGCGAGAACTTTTCGTACTTCACGCTTGGTTGCCGCATCCGGATCCGTCGTCGGATCAATTTGATGGTTCGGCTGTGACTGCGTTGTTGATTGCTGCGCACTTTGTACTGACTCGGCAAGCCCTAACAGAACGCGCGGATCGATCCCCAAAAAGTAGCTGGCTACCAAAGCTACCGCAACACCACCAATGCCAATGCCACCCACTCGACCCATGCCGCCACCACGACGGTCCTCGACATTGTCACTTTCGCGTTCGTCATCCAGGCGCATGGCGCTCTCCGTTTCAATTCAATACAGCAAGCGTGCGTAATTCAGCCACAGTGGAATTGCCAACATGCCGGCCAGCGTACTGATCGTCACGGCCTGTGCTACCAACGGGCCACGCCGCCCATTCGTACTGCCAGCACATAGGCCGAGGTGGCCGTTGGCAAGGCCGCAAACAAAACAACCATGTCGAAGAATACGCCGCTCACACCCAGCGCGCGTGCCAGCACGATAGCGGCTAGCGGCATTGCCACCAGCTTTACTGCCGTAAAGTAAGTAATGAGCGGGGCGTTCTTGCCGGCGCCTTTCAGTTGCAGTGCAGCGCCTACCGCCAGCAGGCCGCACGCCAGTGAGGCTGCGCCCATGCGCGAAATCAGCAATTGCAGGGTCTCCGGCAGGGGGAGCCCCGATACCGAGTACAGCACCCCGCTGACAGTAGCGATGATCAGCGGGTTCTGTACCAGCTCTTTGAGCAAACTCGCCTGCGAATTGCGCGCCAGTGCCCACACCGCGCCGATATTGCACAAGGGCACGACCAGGCCCATCACAATGCCAAACGCGGCAATGCCGGCTTCGCCATGCAATCGTCCCGCAATGGCCAGACCAATATAGGAGTTGAAGCGAAACGCCGTCTGGAAGCCGGAAGCAAAAATTTTCGCATCCGGCTTTAGCAGCCACTTCGCCAGCCAGCCGAGCGCCATGCCGATCAGCACCGTCAACAACACCGTCTTCAGCGCAGGCGCGGCCGCAACGAAATCAATTTTCATTTTCGCGATTGAATTGAACAACAGCGCCGGAAACAGCACAAAGTAAATCAGCTTTTCCAGCCCACCCCAGAAATTGCGGCCCCAGTCAGTAAAGCGGTTAAGGAAAAAGCCGAACAGGATCTGGGCAAAATCCGGAATCAATAGCAGGGCGAGCGACATCTTAGCCGGCCATTCCCTCGGCCTTGCCGAAGGTGTTTTCGTATTCGTAGCGCGAGGTATTGACGTGACTCATACGCAATTCCACTGGTCGATCCCGATAGGTGGTCGCGATGCGCTGCACGCGCAGTAGTGGAAAACCGGCATCAACACCCAGTGGTATGGCCAGATCAGCCGGCGCGGGTACCGCGCGCAAACGCTCATTGGTGCGCAGCACATTGATGCCGAAGCGGCTCTGATACAGGTGATAGATGGTGTTGTTGCGCTGCACGAACACGCGCTGGGTCAGACCGGGGAAAAGTTCGGCCGGCAAGGTGATGTCGTCGACAATCACTTCGCGTCCCGACAGACTGAGCAGATTGCGAATGCGGTACACGCGTTCATTGGGCGGAATTTGCAGCAGGGCGGCAGAACTTGCATCCGCGCGCGCCGCGCGGAATTCGAGCGTGGTCACCTCGGGATAATCCTTGCGCCCGTCTGTGCCGACGATGTGAAAAAAATGAAACATCAGTCGGCGCGCATTGTGCAGGGTCACATACGTCCCGCGCCCCTGATGCCGCAGCAGCACCTGCGAGGCCACCAGTTCGTCAACCGCCTTGCGTACTGTGCCGATACTGACACCGAAATGCGCGGCCAACTGCGCCTCGGCTGGAATTGCCGTGCCCGGTTGCCATGTACCTTGGGCAATCGCCTCCATGATCTGGTGACGAACCTCCTGATAGAGAGGCCCACCGGTTTTCACGGCAATCGGTTGTGGTCTGATTGATCGCATCATCTGCATTCTAACGACGGGAGCACAAACATACAACTCATATAGTTGACTTGTTTTTCAACTCGTTTTACATTGCCAATAAGACTGATCGCACGACCAAGGAGAAGCAGATGATTCATTTTGTGGTTCACGACGAGGGCGATTCCGTCGGTGTTGTGGTGGTGGAAGGAGTGAGGGCAGGCGACAAGCTGGTCGGCTGGATCATGGACCAGGACAAGACGATCGAATTTGCCGCCAAGCAGGACATTCCAATCGGCCACAAGCTGGCCATTGCCGCGCTCGACAAGGGCGCAACCGTCATCAAGTACGGCGTCGATATCGGTCGCACGATTGCTGCCATCGGTATCGGCGAGCATCTGCATGTGCATAACGTCAAAACCAAGCGGTGGTAACCCAATGATCTCCAAAGACACTACATTCCTCGGCTATCGCCGCGAAAACGGCCGCGTCGGCGTGCGTAATCACGTCATCATTCTGCCGGTCGACGATTTGTCGAACGCGGCCTGTGAGGCCGTCGCCAACAACATCAAGGGCGCGATGGCGATCCCGCACCCCTACGGCCGCCTGCAGTTCGGTGCGGACCTGGATTTGCATTTCCGCACCCTGATCGGCACCGGCTCAAATCCGAACGTAGCCGCGGTCATCGTCATCGGTATCGAGCCGGGCTGGACCGGAAAAATCGTCGACGGTATCAAAAAATCCGGCAAGCCGGTCGAAGGCTTCTGGATCGAGCGCAACGGCGATCACAAGACCATCATGAACGCTTCACGCAAGGCCAAGGAATTTGTGCAATGGGCCAGCGAAAAGCAGCGCGAAGTGTGCAAGCTCGACGAGCTATGGGTTTCCACCAAATGCGGTGAATCCGATACCACCTCGGGCTGCGGCGCCAATCCGACCGTGGGCGATGCCTTCGACAAGCTGTATCCACTGGGGTCCACTTTGGTATTCGGCGAGACCACCGAGCTCACCGGCGGCGAACATCTGGTCGCCGCGCGTTGCCGCGACGACAAGGTACGCGAGAAATTCCAGTTTGTGTTCGATCGTTATCAGAAAGTGATCAATGATCACAAAACCAGCGATCTTTCGGATTCCCAGCCAACCAAAGGCAATATCGAGGGCGGGCTGACGACCATCGAGGAAAAGGCGCTGGGCAATATCCAGAAGATCGGCAAGAAGTGCATTATCGATGGCGTGCTCGACAAGGCCGAGGAACCCACCCATTCCGGTCTGTGGTTCATGGACTCCTCATCTGCTGCCGCCGAGATGGTGACGCTGTGCGCAGCGGCGGGCTATGTGGTGCATTTCTTTCCCACCGGGCAAGGCAATGTGATCGGCAATCCGATCCTGCCGGTGATCAAGATCTGCGCCAACCCGCGCACCGTCAAGGAAATGCCGGAGCACGTCGACGTTGATACCTCCGGGCTGCTGCGACGCGATATCAACATGAGCCAGGCGGGCGATATGCTGCTCGACAGCATGTTGCGTACTGCGAACGGTCGCCTCACCGCCGCTGAAGCGTTGGGACACCGCGAGTTTGTGCTGACGCGGCTATACGAAAGCGCCTAGGGCCTACTCAAGCAGAAGCAGCGAATATCAGGCCGGAAGAAATTTCCGGCCTGATATTTTCAACGCGTGATAACGTCACTCAGACGCTCAAATCGCCCGCCGCATGGCTCACTTCACATAACCTTGCCCAGGTGTAAATCATCAAGCGCATACAAGAGCTGGTTCCCGGACTGATTGCCAGCGGCATCGTCGCCATTGCCGCCATGTTCTTGTCCGAACACTACGGCGCCTCGGCGATGCTGTTTGCGCTGCTGCTCGGTATGGCTCTCAATTTTCTGGGCACCGAGGGCAAAACCGTGCCGGGCATTCAATTTTCGGCATCACTCATCCTGCGCCTGGGTGTTGCATTGCTGGGCCTGCGCATCACCTTCGGGGATATTGCTGCGCTGGGTCTGCACACCAGCCTGATGATTGTGTGCGCCGTGGTACTCACGATGTTGTTTGGCGCGATCTGCGTACGGCTTACGCATGCGCACCACCACTTCGGCATTCTCACCGGCGGCGCGGTTGCGATCTGCGGCGCTTCGGCGGCACTGGCAATCGCGGCGGTATTGCCCAAGCATCCACAACACGAGCGCGATACCAGCTTCGCCGTTATTGGCGTCACTGCACTGTCGACTATCGCCATGGTGCTGTATCCGCTGGTTGTGACCGCGCTAGGCTTCGGCGCCAGGGACGCCGGCATTTTCCTGGGCGCAACCATTCATGATGTCGCTCAAGTCGTCGGCGCCGGCTACAGCATCAGCAAGGAAGCCGGCGATATTGCAACCATCGTAAAACTGCTGCGTGTGGCCATGTTGTTGCCGGTGATCGTGGTGCTGACTTTCATCCTGCGCGGGGCAAGTCGGGGTACGTCGCCAGCTCAGGTAGGCAAGCGCCCGCCACTGTTACCCTGGTTCGTCGGCTTGTTCGCCCTGCTGGTTGCACTTAATAGTTTCGTCACACTGCCCACAATCGCACTCAGCGCCGCCAGTGAATTCTCGCGCTGGGCACTGGTATGCGCCATCGCCGCGATCGGCATGCGCACCTCCTTGAAAGACCTGGCCGCGCTGGGCTGGCGACCGGTGGCGCTGATGATTGCGGAAACGCTGTTTCTGGCTGGCATAATCGTTGTCATGATGAAGTTTCTGGCTCCCTGATTGATGGCTATCTGCAGTTCATCGGAATTGCTGGTACTGGCCTCGCGTGCACTGGAGCGCGCCGGCGCCCTGCCCGCGACGGCGAGATCGGCCGCGTTGGCGCTGGTTGCCGCCGATGAACAGGGCATGGCCTCGCACGGCACATCACGGGTCCCGCTATATGCCGCGCATTTGCGCACCGCCCGTGTGGCCGGTGACGCCATCCCGCGCATCATCAACGAGCGCGGCGGCGCCTGCCTGATCGACGCCGCTGGCGGCATGGCCTATCCGGCCTCGGAACTCGCCGTGCAGGAAGTCATGCGCCGCGCGCGGCAATTCGGTGTGGCCTATGCAGGCATCACCAACTCGAATCATTTCGGCATGACCTCGTATCACCTCGAGCCGCTGGTGGCGGCGGGATTGATCGGTCTCGCCTTCGGCAATTCACCGGCCGCGATGCCGGCTGCCGGCGGCAAACGCGCCTTGTTCGGCACCAATCCGATCGCGGCGGCGTTTCCGCGTCGTAGCGGCGATCCGCTGCTGATCGACCTGTCGCTATCCGAAGCGGCGCGCGGCAAGTTGATGGTCGCCGCCCGCGACGGCAAAGAAATTCCGCTGGGCTGGGCAGTCGATCTCGAAGGCAATCCCACTACCGACCCCAAGGCGGGACTGGCCGGCGCCATGTTGCCGATGGGGGGTAGCAAGGGCGCGATGCTGGCACTGATCATCGAGCTGCTCAGCGTTGCCCTGACCGGCGCGGCGTTCGGCTATGAAAACGATTCCTTCTTCACCGATACCGGCCGACCGATGAGTATCGGTCAGGGATTTCTGGCGCTCGATCCGGAGGCATTCGCCGGTCGCGTCATATTTATCGAGCGTCTTGAAGCGCTGATCGAAGCGATGCTTGTTGACGACGGGGTGCGTCTTCCCGGTGCTCGTCGCTTTGCGCTGCAGGCTATCGCCCGCACCCACGGCATCAACATTCCCGACGCGCTGTATCAACAATTACGGTCACTGGCCGACGGAGATGAATCTTGAAAACCATTCGTTTTACAGGCGTCATACCGATTCTTGCCACGCCATTCCTCAATGACGAGACGCTCGACCTGGACTCATGGACACGGTTGCTGGAGTTCATGGTCAGGCTCGGCGTGGACGGCGTCACCATCATCGGTGTGCTCGGTGAGTCCAACCGTCTCACGGATCACGAACGCGATACCTTGGTCGCGCACGCCGTCAAGGTGGTCGCCGGGCGCATCCCGATCGTGGTCGGCACCAGCCATAGTGGCACGCAGGCCGGCAAATATCTGGCCGCGCGCGCCGCAGAACTCGGCGCAGACGCTGTAATGATCACGCCCGGCAAAGAAAGCGTCCCCAATGACGAGCGCATTGTCGAAACCTACAAACGCATCGCCGAGGGGTTGACGATTCCGATCGTATTGCAGGACCATCCCGCGTCCAGCGAAGTGCATATGTCGGCGCCGCTGATCCTGCGTTTGCTGCGGGAAATTCCGGCAATTCAATGCATCAAGGCTGAAGCCGTGCCGACGGCGCCCAAGCTGCGTCAGATATTGGATGGCATGGGCGAAAAGTCAGTTCCGATTCTCACCGGGCTAGGTGCTTTGTACGCGCCTTTCGATCTTGAAGCTGGCTCAGCAGGCTTCAATACCGGCTTTGCATTTCCGGAAGTGCTGATGGCAATGGTGACGGCGGCCAAGGCGCAGGATTGGCCGCGCGTACATGCCTTGTACGCCCGCTTCGCCGCGTTGATCGTATTCGAGCAGCAACCGGGCGTCGCGGTACGCAAGGAAATTTTGCGGCGGCGCGGGCTGCTGACATCCGCGCGCGCGCGGCACCCCGGTGCATCGATAATACCGGTCGTGTCGAGTCAGCTGGATCGACTGCTTGCGCAGACGCTGCCAGGCGTCGATATCAGCAAGCCGATCGTCGTTTAACGCAGATGAGTTATCCGCTCGGCATCGACCAATACCAGGCTCGCATCAAGGCGCCGTTCGCCACGCTGGGCGTGATTGCCGATAATTCATACGTACAGGCGATTCACTTTCTGCCTACCAGCGTCGCGGCCAAATCGCCAATCACCAATACCATCGCGCATCTGGCCACGGTACAGCTGATGTCCTACCTCGACAATCCGAAATTCAGGTTCGATCTGCCGCTGCGCCTCAGCGGCACCAAGCATCAGCTTGATGTTTGGCACGCGACGCAACACATCGCCGCAGGAAAGGTAAAGACCTACGGCGAGATCGCTGAAGCGATTGCATCCAGTCCGCGCGCAGTGGGTACCGCCTGCGGACACAACCCGGTGCCGATCGTGGTGCCCTGTCATCGCATCACCGCCGCCAACGGCCTCGGCGGTTTCATGGGCGGCAAGCTGGATGAT
>JANMXS010000127.1:0-3408 GCA_031394335.1 Burkholderiales bacterium | reverse complement strand
GGAGGCCACAACCGGCACCCTGATCGGCACCCAGGGGGGCCTGATTCTGCGCATGGGTGACGGCAGTATCCGCACCATCAGCAGCTATGCAGGCGTTAAGTTGCAGTCACTTCCGGGTGGGTTGATCAGCAAGCCCACCCTGGTCTGGGACATCGCTACCACGCGTGCTGCAACGCATCGCGCCCGTTACAGCTTTCAGACCGGCGGAATTACCTGGTGGACTGACTATAACCTCACGCTGAACGAGAGAGCGGGTAGCTGCAAGCTGGACTTGGGTGCCTGGGTGACCATCGTCAATCAGACGGGCGCCACCTTTGATAATGCCAAACTGAAACTGGTAGCGGGGGACGTACAGCGAGCACAAGCAAATGCGCCTGTTTATGACGAACAGATGCTGCAACGGTCGTTTGCGGCGAAGCCAGCAGCTCCCGGCTTCGCCGAAAAATCGTTCTTTGAATATCATCTATACACCCTCGGTCGCCCCACGACGCTCCCGAACAACGCTACCAAACAAATCGAACTTTTCCCGACCGCGCAAGCGGTAAATTGCGAAAAAACCCTGGTCTATACCGGTCAGCTCAATATGTACCCCGGCCAGTACGGCAACCTGATGACCGATCGAAATTTCGGCAACCAGTCAAACAAGAAAGTGGATGTCTATCTTCGTTTCAAGAACCGCGAGGACAATCGTCTCGGCATCCCCTTGCCCGCAGGAAAAATGCGTGTCTCCAAGCTTGATGGCGCGGACCAGTCGCTCGAGTTTATCGGTGAGGACTTGATCGACCACACCGCCAAAAACGAAACTGTGCAGATCAAGCTCGGCAGCACTTTTGATGTGGTTGGCGAGCGCAGACAGGTTGATTTCCGAATCGACACCAATGCCAAATGGATTGAGGAAGATATTGAAGTAAAAATACGCAACCAGAAAGAAGAGGCAGTCAGTGTCCTTGTGAAGGAAAACTTTTATCGCTGGTCCAACTGGACAATCCTCCGCAAAAGCCAGGAATTCGAGAAGGTGGATGCGCGCACCATCACCTTCCCGCTAAGGATCGCCAAAGGGGCGGAAGCCACTGTCCGCTACACGGTGCGCTACACCTGGTAGGCACTGATATTCAGGCAATGCGCTCTACATCCAATTACGGCTTTGCGCCGTAAGTCAATAGAGACCATTCTGCCCCGTCACACATGCCAATACTGTCCATGCCAAGCCGCGTATTTTTTCTGTTTCCGTTCTGCCTCGTTATTGTGGCACTACTGGGTGGATGCTCTCCAGCCCGTATGCTGAATGCCCTGATTCCCGAAAGCGGCCTTAAAACGACCAAGGCTATCGCCTACGGGCCTGGAGAGCGTGGCAGGCTGGATGTCTATGTGCCTGCCAGCCTTTCCACTGCACCGCGCCCCGTGATCGTTTTTTACTACGGTGGCGGCTGGGACTCGGGCAGCCGGGAAGATTACCTGTTCGTTGCCGAAGCCTTGACATCGCGCGGGTTCATTACGGTAATTCCTGATTATCGAATCTATCCCCAAGCCGTATTTCCGGATTTTCTGGAAGACAGTGCAGTTGCGTTGCGCTGGACTTTCGACAATATCGGAAAATTTGGTGGCGATACTCGCAATATTTTTGTCGCCGGGCACTCCGCCGGTGCGCAAATCGCGACGATGCTGGCCTTCGACAAGACCTGGCTATCGCATGTGAATTCTGATCCGGCGCAAATTCGCGGCGTCATCGGCTTGGCGGGTCCTTACGATTTTCTGCCGCTGAAAACAGATCGGCTTAAAGCGATCTTTCCCTCAGCTGAACAGCAAGCTCTTTCGCAGCCAATTCGCTATGCACGAAAGGGGGCGCCACCTGCCCTCCTGGTGACGGGGGAAAGCGACGATGTGGTTGGCCCCGGCAATACCCGACGATTTGCGCAACGCATTCGCGAGGCTGGTGGCGTGGTCGAGGAAAAGTACTACCCCGACCTCGGTCACGCCAAACTCGTTGTGGCGCTCTCGGCCCCGCTACGCAGTAACTACCATGTACTGGATGACGTGGCAGAGTTTGTGAAGGCGTCCGTCACACATTAGGCCATACCGATACTGCATTCGAAGAGTGTTTCAGAATGCGCGTATGACCTCGATGAAGGCACGACCATAGCGGGTGAGCTTGGTGGCGCCGACGCCTGAAATCAACGCGAACTCGGCCTCATTCTGCGGCTTGCGCTGCAGAATATCGAGCAGCGTTGCATCGTGGAAAATCACGTAGGGCGGTACTCCCTGCTCCTTGGCGATGCGCGTACGCTCGTCGCGCAGCGCCTGCCAGAGCGCTTCATCGTCAACCGCAATCTCGACACCGCGCTTCCTGGCTTGATCTACGCTTCGATCGGCGGTGCGTTCACTGCGCGTTTTTTTCGGTTTCTCGATATCTTCCCGCAGGATTACGTCCTGCTCGCCTTTGAGCACTGCGCGACTTGCCTCATTGAGCGAAAGTCCACCGTAGCCTTCCATATCGACGCTGAGCAAACCCGTGGCGACCAGCTGCCGGAAGATGCCACGCCAAACCACTTCCGCATGCTCCTGCCCCACGCCAAACACGCTTAGCTGGTCGTGCCTGAACTGCGCCACGCGTTCGGTGCGCTTGCCCAAGAGCACATCGATCAGATGGACGGCGCCGAAACGCTGTCCGGTACGAAACACGCAGGACAGCGCCTTTTGCGCGGCTGTCGTACCGTCCCAGGTTCGTGGTGGCGCCAGGCAATTGTCACAGTTTCCGCACTTCCCACTGTAGGTCTCACCGAAGTACTTGAGCAATGTGCTGCGGCGGCACTGGATGGTCTCGCAAAAGCCCAGCAAGGCATCGAGCTTCTGGCGTTCTAAACGCTTACGTTCAACCGGTGCCTCGGAGCCCTCAATCATCTGGCTCAGGCTCACCACGTCGCTCAGTCCGTAGGCCAGCCAAGCCTCTGCCGGCAAGCCATCGCGACCGGCGCGACCGGTTTCCTGATAGTAGCTTTCGACACTTTTCGGCAAATCCAGATGGGCAACAAAGCGCACATCGGGCTTGTCTATGCCCATGCCAAACGCAATCGTCGCCACCATCACCACGCCATCTTCGCTCAGGAAGCGCTTTTGATTGGCGGCGCGCAAAGCGGCGTCCATGCCCGCGTGATAGGGCAGCGCGGTCTTGCCGCGCGCATTGAGCCACTCGGCAGTGGCCTCGACCTTTTTTCGCGATAGGCAATAAACGATTCCGGCAGCGTCCTGGTGGTCGTCAAGAAACGCCATCAACTGCGGGCGCGCGTCGAGCTTCTGTGTCACGCGATAGCGAATATTGGGGCGATCGAAGCTCGATACAAACTGCTTGGCATCCTCCAATGCCAGCCGCTCGACGATTTCGCGGCGAGTCGGCGCGTCGGCGGTCGCGGT
>JANMXS010000126.1:0-8354 GCA_031394335.1 Burkholderiales bacterium | reverse complement strand
TGGAGGAAATCGATGAAGGCCAGATCTCGATCGGCGCCAGGGTGGTCAACAGCGTGCCGCCCAAGCAGCGCGACATTGCGATGGTATTCCAGAACTATGCGCTCTACCCGCACATGTCGGTGCGGGAAAACATGTCGTTCTCGCTGCAGCTCGCGAAGAAGTCGAAGCCGTAGATCGAGCAGCGGGTGCACAGGGCGGCCGATATCCTTGGCCTGGTCCCCTATCTCGACCGCTACCCGCGCCAGCTCTCCGGCGGCCAGCGTCAGCGTGTGGCGATGGGCCGGGCCATCGTACGCAACCCGCAGGTGTTCCTGTTCGACGAGCCGCTCTCCAACCTGGACGCCAAGTTGCGTGTGCAGATGCGGACCGAGATCAAGGAGCTGCACCAGCGGCTCAAGACGACCTCGGTCTACGTGACGCACGACCAGACCGAAGCCATGACGATGGCCGACAAAATCGTGCTGATGCAGGGCGGCGTGGTCGAGCAGGCGGGCGCGCCGCTCGATCTCTACGACCGGCCAGCCAACACCTTCGTCGCCAGTTTTATTGGCTCGCCGGCCATGAACCTGATCCCGGGCGTGGCGCGGTCGGCAGGGGACGGGCACGTCGAGTTCGAGGGCGGTGTGACGCTGCCGCTGCCGGCCGGCGCGCGCGCGGCGGAAGGACAATCCGTGCTCTACGGCATGCGGCCCGAGCATTGCGCCGTTGGCGCCAGCGGCCTGCCGGTCGAAGTCGTCGTGGTTGAGCCCACGGGCGCTGACACACAGCTTTACTGCCGCTTCAAGGGCCAGGAAGTGACGGCAACGGTCCGTGATCGCACCGATTGCCGCTCCGGCGACCGGATCGCGCTCGCGCCCGATCTCAACCGCGCACATCTGTTTGATGCCGCGAGCGGCGTACGCCTGGTCGCATGAGGGGCAAATGGCTATGGAAATAATCATGAGCAACACTCGCCATGAAGTGCGAACACCCACCGCGAAGCGACGCGTCAAGGCCGCGAATGGCCGACGGCTCTGGCCGTTCCTTCTGCCGAGCGCGATCGTCTCATTTTACATCCTGATCTATCCGCTCGGCTACGCGCTGTACCTGAGCCTGTTCAGCTATTACATCGACAGCGGCGTGAGCACGTTCGTGGGCCTGGGCAACTACACCGACCTGCTGGGCGATGGCCGCTTCTGGTCGTCATTACAACGCACGCTGCTTATCGTCGTCTCGGCGGTGAGCCTGGAATTCTGTGTCGGGCTCGCGATTGCCTACGGACTGTACCGGCTGACCTTCGGCGTGCGCACGCTCAACCTCCTGATGTTCCTGCCACACATCATCACGCCCGTGGTGGCGGCGCTCTTCCTCAAATGGATTTTTGCCGGACGGTGGGGGTTGCTGGATTCGATCCTGGCCAGCATGGGCATCTTCTCGCCCGACTGGCTCGGCGACCCGATGTGGGCCCGCATCTCGGTGGTACTTGCCGATGCCTGGCAGTTCACGCCATTCATGATCCTGGTGCTCTACGCGGGCCTCAACACGGTTGACCAGAGCCAGATTGAAGCGGCGCAGATCGACGGCGCGGCGGGCTGGCAGATTCTCTTTCGCATCATGTTGCCCTCGATCAAGCCGCTGATCGTCTTCGTGCTGACGATGCGCATGATGGACGCGTTTCGCTACTTTGACACGATCTACGTCCTCACCTCAGGTGGACCGGGCTCGGCCACCGAGACCCTCACCATGCAGACCTACGCGCTGGCGTTCCGCCTTTTCCAGGTCGGAAAAGCCTCCGCACTCGGCGTTCTGACACTCGTCATCGTGCTGCTGCTGGCCGCCATCCTGATCGGCGTCGTCGGGCGCAGCAAGGAGAAATCCCAATGAAAAACCGGCGCCCCCGCACGTCGCAGACCCTGTTGTTCCTCGCGCTGTGTCTTTTCACGGCAGTGATGCTGACGCCGGTGATCTGGGCATTCCTGACCTCGATCAAACAGCCGATCGACGCATTCGCGATCCCGCCCAAGCTGGTTTTTCCGCCGACCCTGGAATTTCACCATCAGGTTTGGTTCGAGAAAGGCTTCGCCGGCTTCCTCGTCAACAGCCTGATCATTTCCGTGTCCACCGTGCTGATCTCGGTCTCGATCGGCACCATGGCGGCCTATGCCCTCTCGCGCATGCGCGGTAAGGCGGCGCGCGGCATCCTGTTCGGCCTGCTGTCGCTGCGCATGTTTCCGCACATGCTGCTGGCCATTCCGTTTTTCATGCTGGCCAAGTACCTGAACCTGATCGACACCTACCCCGCCATGGTCCTGGCGCTGGTCGCGATCAACCAGCCGTTCACGATCTGGCTGATGCACAGCTTCCTTGTGGATGTGCCGACCGAGATTGATGAAGCGGCGTCGATCGACGGCGCCAGCGAATGGCAGACGATTTTCAAGCTCGTGTTGCCCATCGTGCGGCCAGGGCTGTGGGTGACAGCGCTGTTCAGCCTGCTGCTTGCCTACAACGAATTCCTGTTCGCGCTGGTTCTGACGGGGCCGCATACCAAGACCCTGCCGGTGGCGATTGCCGAGTATGGCGGTGAAGACCTGAACTACTGGTCCCTGTCGGCGGCGGCGGCGATTGGCATCATGATTCCCATCATGGTGTTCATGATGTTGATGCAACGCCATCTGGTTCGCGGACTGGCGATGGGGGCGGTGAAGTGATGGACTCGTCGCACGTCAAGCATGTCCTGAACAGGGTGGATGGGCGGCACGCCCGAGCAGTTCGCGGCAGTGATTGAAAGCGAACTGCAAAAATGGACTGCGCTGATCAAGCAAACCGGGATGAAGGCCGAGTGAGCGTGAGCAAGACCCACAGCGTGACCTGAACCCCGAAAGACGACATGTTCTACGAACTGCGCATCTACCATCCGGCCCCCGGCAGGCTCGGCGACCTCGTCGAACGCATCGGTTCGGTCATGCCGCCTTTTTTCGAGCAGCATGGTTTTTCACCGCGCCTCGGTCAATGGACCGCTGTCGCGGGCGCACCAGCCCCGGTGTTTGCCTGGTTGCTCAGATGGTCCGATTTCGCAGAACGTGCGGCGGCCTTTGCAGGGCTCAGCGCCGACGTGCAGTGGAATGCACTGCGGGTCGGGACGAATGGCCCGGGCGAAATGGTGCGCCGCTACGACCTGCGCTTTCTCACGCCCGCACAGGCCTGGTTGTCGTTCAATGCCGGACGGGCAGCGGCCCAACACTGCGGCCTTTATGAGCTGCGCGTACTCCCCATAGCCGTCGGCAGGACGCGGCAGGCCGATGAGGTGCTTGCCAATGTCGACCTCCCTGCGCTGGCCGCCTCCGGCACCACGG
Organism: Burkholderiales bacterium; assembly: GCA_031394335.1. Taxonomy (GTDB): domain Bacteria; phylum Pseudomonadota; class Gammaproteobacteria; order Burkholderiales; family Usitatibacteraceae; genus UKL13-2. The sequence continues at coordinate 5,022 of JANMXS010000126.1, read as the reverse complement.
TGGCAGGCGTTTTTGACAATGTCTCCGGCCCTGCGACGCCGGGCGTTAGCATGCTGCTGGGCTGGTCTGATTTTGGCCATCGTCGCGAGTCCCTGGCTGCGTATGAGGCCATGCCCGATGTCATTCAAGCGCGCCGCCGGGAGCGCGAGCAATGGGCTGGCGAACACTTGCTGGGTGAGGCGAGCTGCATGCTGCTTGAGCCCACGCGCCACGGGGCTGTTGACCTGGCACGCACAAAGCCGGTGATCGCTCCTTCTTCAGATCAGGGACAGGTATGACACGACCCAAGCTTGGATTCATTGGTATCGGCATCATGGGAGAAGCCATGACGCGGCGGCTGCTCGAGCGCGGGTGGCAGGTGACGGTCTGGAATCTCGAGCCCGAACGTTTGGACCTCGTGACGCCGCATGGCGCTGTCGCGGCCGCCTCGCCTTCGGAGGTGGTGTCGGCCAGCGACATCGTGCTGATGTGCGTTCTCGATGGGAAGGCCGTTGAGCGCTGCGTGTTTGGCGAGGGCGGCATTGCCGCTTCGGCCCAAACCCGAGGAAAGCTGCTGGTCGATCTGTCGACCATCGATCCCTCAGCCACGCGCGACATGGCAGCGCGGGCCGCCGCCCAAGCGGGGATTGGCTGGATCGATTGCCCGGTGTCGGGTGGGCCCGCCGCGGCGCGTGAAGGTTCGCTGACCATCATGGCTGGAGGTGCACCGGAAGATTTCACCCGCGGACAAGCCCTTCTGGCCGAACTTGGCAGCAACGTGACCCACATCGGGCCTGTGGGTGCTGGCCAGACGGCCAAAATCATCAACCAGGCCATCGTCGGTGCGGGTTATGTGTTGATGACCGAGGCGGCGGTTCTGGCCGAAGCGGCAGGCATCGACGCGGCCCGGCTGCCTGAATGCCTGGCTGGCGGCTTTGCTGACAGCGTCCTCCTGCGAAAACTTTATCCGCGCATTCAGCGCCGCGAGTTTGAGCCCCCGGCGGCTTATGCACGCCAGTTGCTCAAGGATTTAAAGGCCGTGTCGGCTTTTGCGCGGGAACACGATTGCCAACTGCCGCTGGTGGAAGAAGCCGGCGCGCGTTATGCGGCGTACGTGGACGCGGGCAATGCGTTCGCGGACCCGGCCTCACTCATTCGCCTCTACGAATCGTCCAGGCCACCGAAGTAGCTTGACGCCCGAACGGGCCACACAAAAGTCCTGCGGGACCTCAATCACAAAAGGATGTACTCGTGACCACAGCAACGCCCACCTCCGATGGCAGCGGCCAGGCAGACTCGTTTCGCCTGAAAAAATACTACGACCCGCTGCGCGTGGCCGACGTCTGCGATGCCCTCGACGGCATTGGCTATTTCAACATCGGCCTCGTCTCGCCCGAAATCCGCGCGCTGCAGCGTGGCACCCGCTTCTGGGGTGTGGCCTTCACCGTGCGCTGCGTGCCGGCGAACCGACCCATGTGGACGCTGGCGACCACGCCCGAGATCGTCGACTCGCACGACATCTGGTTCAAGAAAGTCGGCCTGGGTGTCTGGCGCTTCTACGACCAGCTCCAGCCCGGCCACGTGGTCGTGACGGATACCGGCGGCGCGCCCCCGGTCGGCCTCTGGGGTTCGGAGAACTCGCTGCGGGCGATTCAAAAGGGCGCGGTCGGCATCGTCACCGACGGGCAGTGCCGCGACAGCGGTGAGCTGCGGCAGCAGCTCACCCCGATCTGCTCACGCGGCGTGGCCCGCACCATCATCCCGGGCCGCATCGAGATTATCGAAACGCAGACCCGCATCGGCATGGGCGGCGTGCAGGTTTGCCCTGGAGACATTGTTGGCTGCGACGACGACGGCATCGTGGTGGTGCCACAGGAAGTGGCAGAGATCGTCGCCACCCATGCACGCGAGGTGCTGCTGGCCGACATGCGAAAACGCGAGAAACACTTCGCCGAGCTCGGCTACCCGCGCGATGACAGCGTCGACGTGGCGAAGATCGAGAAGTACTATGCGGAGCTCGACGCCGCCGCCAACAAAGCAAAAGGCTCCTGATGAAATTCGACGAGCCGTTCATCGATGCGCACCAGCATTTCTGGGACCTGGGGAACAACCCTTACCCGTGGCTGCAGGACAAGGAGCCAATTGCCTTTCGCTACGGCGACTATTCGGCGCTGAAACGCAACTACCTGCCGGCCGATCTGGCGCGCGACACCAGCGGCTTCGCGCCGGTCAAGACGGTCCACATCGAAGCCGAATGGAACCGCGCTAAGCCGGTCGACGAAACCCGATGGCTGACGAAGCTCGCCAGCGATTCGGGACGGCCATCCGCCAGCGTGGCGCATGCCGCGCTTGACAGGGGCGATGCCGACGAAGTGCTTTCGGCCCAGGCAGCCTTCGCGCTGGTGCGTGGCATCCGCCACAAGCCGGTCACCAGCGCCTCGCGCGCAGAAGTCCGACGCGGCGTGGCTGGCTCCATGGACGACGAGCGCTGGCGCAAAGGCTTTGCATTGCTCGCACGCCACGGCTTTTCATTCGACCTGCAGGCGCCCTGGTGGAATCTGGATCAGGCGGCCGATCTGGCGCGGGATTTTCCTGGCACCCAGATCATCATCAACCACACGGGGTTGCCGGCGGACCGGACTGCGGAAGGCTTGGCTGGATGGCGGCGTGCCATGGAACAGGTCGCCTGGTCTTCCAACGTGGCCGTCAAAATTTCAGGCTTGGGCCAGCGCGATCTCCATTGGACCCAGGAAGCCAATGTGCCCGTCATTCGGGATGCAATTGCGATTTTCGGCGCCGACCGATGCATGTTTGCCAGCAACTTTCCGGTCGATAGCCTGGTGGCGACCTATGAGACTATTCTGTCAGGGTTTCTCGTCGGCATCGCCGATCGACCGGCCGGCGAGCAACGCTTGCTGCTGCACGACAATGCTATGCGCATTTACAGGCTCTGAGTAGCCCGGCCGGCGACTGGTTACGATAAAAAATCCATGTATCGTAAAAAGTAAAGTAAGACGATACAAATGCGATTGTGCGCGCTCATTGCCGCTTGTCAATCAATATGGCACTTATTAATTTAATTGGCTCTTTTTGCTATACTTTTAGGCTATTTTTGAGGTCGTCAACACACATGCCATCACCCATCGGAATACGTCTACGTCAATTGCGCGAGGTCAAGGGCCTGACGCTCCAACAAGTGGCCGACGCTGTCGGCTGCAGCAAAGCCTATGTCTGGGAATTGGAGATGCGCGAAGGCCAGCGTCCGACAGCGGAGCGGTTGAACGCCATCGGCAAGTTGCTCGGTGTGACCGTTGAAGATCTTCTGGGCGAGCCCATCGGTTCGGTCACCGATGCCAGCGGCACCGATGTCGCCTTCTTCCGCGAATACGCTGGTATGAGCGAGGAAGAAAAGAAACGCTACCGGGAAGCCATGAAGCTGATGTTTGGCAACAAGGGCACCGACACGGAGGGCACTTGAGCGACGCGGCACCGTTAAACAGTTTAAGGCCGCCGCCAAGATTCCTCACGTGGCTGGAGGCCATGGGGTGCCTGAAATTACCGATCGATCTGGCGCTGAGACAGATGCTGCCGGACACCCCGCTCGGTCGTGGCATGGTGATCAAGGAACCCGCCGACCTGACTTGGGGCTCCAGCGAGGGCGCACTGGTCCGCAATTCGGAAAACCACGCTGAGTGGGGACGGATAGGAAATTCAACCGCATCAAGCCAAGTATGGCAAAGCTCTTGGGCTTCAAAACGCCTTTGCCCGGTGCATTTTGAGCGATCGCTGTGTTCCAGGGCGAGCCAGCTGCCAAAAAGTCCGCGTTGGGTCTGCCGCGCACGTAGCTGCTCCCCGCAGCTTTCAAAAGTCGCCGCTGCTCGCACTCACCAGTTGACACGCTGGTCGACATCAAAATCCGGTGCCGGTTGCGCCGCCAGATCCCAGTCCGGCTCGCTTTGCACCCCGTCATCTACCTGCGCGTCACACCCCTCCCACAAGGGTGGCCCGCGTGCCGGGCTGATGTGCGGGGGTTTAGACTCCACACCGATGTGGTTCAGAATTTGCCGAATATCGGCGCTGTGTGTGATGAACGCAATCAGACGCATCTGACCCCCGCAGTTCGGGCACAGCAGCGAGAATAACTCGTAGATTCTGGCAATCAGCACCGCCCACAGATAGTGCGCTGGGCGCTTGGGCGCTTGGGCGGCACTTGGGCAGGCTCGGCCTGGGTTGGGAGTGCGTTGCCTACCCCAAGTGCGCCCACGCCCACGCCCACGCCCGCACCCGTGCTGGCTGGCTCGGCTCGCACCTCCGTCGGTTGCATCGGTTGCGCCGCTGCGCCCTGTGCCAGCGCCGTGACCGCACAGCGCAGTGGTGAATTCGGTGCCAACACGCCGAAGTAGCGGTGGCGGTGCGTGCGCGGTGGCGGCCCCAGGGCGGCGATGCGGTCGATCAGCTCCAGTGGCGTGAGGGTCAGCTCGTCTGCTTTTGCACCGCGCTTGTCACTGGTGGGCTCGCTGCGCTGTTTGGCGCAGCGGTACACCAGGGCAACGCCCTCTTTGCGCAAACGTTCCATGGAAAACGGTGGACGCGCGCAATACCGCAGCAGCCGCTCCAGGCCAGCGCGGTCGTGCGCCTGGATGCACACACCCGCGTCCACCGAGAAGCCGCTGTGCTGGTAGGCCAGCATGTCTTTGGCGTCACTGCTCTCCAGCAGGCCCCGGCCCACGAAGGCGCGCAGGATGCGTTTGCGCAAATCTGCCGACACCCGGCGGTGAGGCTTGCACATCGGCATCGGCATAAGCGTCGCCCTGGCCCGCCACCGCCTCAAACACCCCATCAACCACGCAAACATGAAAGTGCACATGAGCGTTCAGGCTGGTGCCACAACGAAGTTGCAGAGCAGACTAACTTGTACTCAAGTTATGTCGGAACTAAATCGGTGGATGAAGGCGATTGCGCCAATGTGCAGGGTCGCCTTGTTCACCTGCGCCGCACCGGGGCTGTTGGATTGCAGGCTCTGTGCAACGACCCGCAGGAAGA
>JANMXS010000125.1:0-6403 GCA_031394335.1 Burkholderiales bacterium | reverse complement strand
AAAATGCCGATCGCCAGCAGGGGAGCAAGAATTTTATAAATGCGTTTCATGCAGGGGCTCGATGCGCATTGTCCATAAAGATATCGGGGAGCCGTGTGCTCCCCGAGAGCGACAACAGTGTGGAAATCAAGCGGTCTTCAGCTCGTCCGGATTGAAGGGCAGCGTGCGCAAGCGTTTGCCGGTAAGCGCGAAAATCGCATTGGCCACTGCCGGCGCAATCGGCGGCGTGCCCGGTTCACCTACGCCGGTCGGCGACTTCGCACCCGTTTCCACGATATGCACTTCCGTCCTGGGCATCTCGTTCATACGCAGGATGGGATAATCGTGGAAATTGGATTGCTCCACCACCCCCTCTTTCAAGGTGACTTGGCCATGGAGGGCAGCGCTAAGGCCATAAGCCATCGCGCCCTCGACCTGCGCGGCAATGGTCAGCGGATTGACGGCAAGGCCGCAGTCGATCACCGAGACTACGCGGTGCACCCTGATCTGGCCGTTGTCGACCGACACCTCGGCCACATGCGCGACCACGCTGCCGAAACTTTCATGCACTGCGATCCCGCGTGCGCGGCCCTTGGGCAAAGGACTGCCCCAGCCGGCTTTGTCCGCAGCCGTATTCAGCACCTTCAGCACCCGCGGTTGCTTGGCCAGATACGCGCGCCGGAATTCAACCGGGTCCTGCCCGGCGGTCTTGGCGAGATCGTCCATCATCGATTCCATGGCGAACGCGCTATGAGTGTGTCCGACTGAACGCCACCACAGCACCGGCACCCCATTCTTCGGCGAATGCAAACGGGTCTGCATATTCGGGATGTCATAGGGCGTATCGGTAACGCCCTCGACACTGGTGCCATCGATCCCGTCCTTGACCATGAACCCTTCGAACGGCGTGCCGGCCATGATCGACTGGCCCACCAGGGTGTGATCCCAGGCGGTAATTTTATTGGCGCTGTCGAGGCCTGCCGTAATGCGATGCACGAACATCGGGCGGTAAAAACCGCCGCGCATATCGTCCTCACGCGTCCAGATGGTCTTTACCGGGACTTTCGCTTTGCTGGCGATCTCAACCGCCTCGATCACGAAGTCCGAGGCTGGATTGGCGCGACGACCGAAGCCACCGCCAGCGATCATGGTGTTGATCCTGACCTGCTCCGGCTTGAAGCCCAGCACCTTGGCCGCTGCCGCCTGATCGACGGTTTGCATCTGCGTCCCGGCCCAGATTTCACAGCTGTCCGCATCCACTTTGACGGTGCAATTGAGCGGCTCCATCGCGGCATGCGCCAGATAGGGCATCTCGAATTCCGCCGTTACCGTCTTCGCCGCTGTCTTCAGCGATTCCACATTGGCGGCCTTGGCCACCGCACCCGGTGTCTTCGCCAGCTCACGATAGGTTTTGCGCATCTCGACCGAGGACGCCTTCGAGGCGGCATCGAGATCCCATTCCACTACCAGCGCATCGCGGCCGGTCTTGGCTGCCCAGAACGATTTCGCCACCACCGCCACGCCGTTCGAGATTTCCACCACATGGGTGACACCTGGAATACCGGTAACTTTGTCGGTGTTGAAGCTTTTCACTTTGGCGCCGAACAGCGGCGGCCGCTTGACCAGGGCCACATGCAGGTTCGGCACCTGTTTGGCGGTGACATCAATACCAAAGCGTGCACTGCCATTGACCTTGGCCGCGGAATCCAGCCGGCGCGTGGGCTTGCCGATGATGCGGAAATCCCTGGCGTCTTTCAGCACCACCTTGTCGGGTGGCGTCAATTGGTTGGCCGCATCGGCGACATCACCAAAGCTGATGCGCTGGCCTGCAGGACCGGTAATCATGCCGTTTTCGGCAAGGCATTCAGCAGGCGCCACTTTCCAGCGATTGGCGGCGGCCGTTACCAGCATGCTGCGCGCCATCGCCCCGGCCGTGCGCATTTGCTCCCAGGAATTGATCACCGAGCTTGAACCGCCGGTCATCTGCATGCCGTACATGGTATGGGCGTACACCGGTGCGGCGGGCGCCAGTTCGGCGCGAACCTTGGTCCAGTCGCACTCAAGTTCCTCCGCAACCAGCATCGGCAGGGACGTCATCACACCCTGGCCGAACTCCAGGTGTTTCACCTGCACCGTCACGCTGCCATCTTTGGCGATGCGCAGGAATACATTCGGCGCGACGACCGGCTGGGGCGGCGTTTGCGCCTGCGCCATTTTGTTGCCGCCCGGCAAATAAAAGCCGATCACCAGCCCGCCACTGACGGCTGCCGAGGATTTCAGGAAATCGCGGCGCGACAGGCTATTGCGCGCAGCGGCGCGGGTAGATTTTTTATTATTGGTCAGCATGGCCATCTCCTCACGCTTTCGCTTTGGCGGCAGCCGGCCTGGCTGCGCCGGTTGCCGATGCCACTTTGATCGCGGCGCGGACCCGGTTATAGGTACCGCAACGGCAGATGTTGCCACTCATGGCGGCATCGATTTCGGCATCGCTCGGCGCCTTGTTTTTAGCCAGCAGCGCCGTCGCCGACATGATCTGCCCGGACTGGCAGTAGCCGCATTGCACCACGTCTTCGGCGACCCACGCCGCCTGCACTTTTTTGCCCACCGGCGACTTGCCGATTTCCTCGATGGTGGTTACGCGTTTGCCGCCGAGCGTGGACACCGGCGTCACACACGAGCGCACCGCCTCGCCATTGATATGGACGGTGCAGGCGCCGCACAGCGCCATGCCGCAGCCAAACTTGGTACCGGTCAATTGCAGGTTGTCGCGCAGGAACCACAGCAGCGGCGTTTCCGGGGGCACATTCGCCTCATATTGTTGGCCGTTGACAGTAAAGCGGGTCATGAGAATTCTCCGGATTAATGAGATAAGTTCAAGATTGAAAACAGAACGCGAAGTAAGGAAAATCGGCGGTACCGCGCAGGGCTTTACGGCAAATCGCCGTACGCGCAACCTGAAACAATTCGGGACGGCGCACAGACAATTCAAGGCGAAGGCGTAAAAAAGCTTTTGCAATCGACCCCATTCAAGCCGAAAAGTTTACGCCAGTCGCCGCAAATTTACATTTTTTTGCTGGCGCCCGAGTGACATTCCCGCAAAGACAGGCAGCCTGGACCGGCGACATGAATTGCCTTGATGCAGCCTCGCCAGTATCATCCGCCCATGCTCAGAAAACTCTTTCCCACACCGTCCGACTGCGAAACCGCGTTTTACGACGCCTTCGAACGTGCCGATCTCAATTTGATGATGGCGGTATGGGCGGATGAGCCTTCCATCGTCTGCATCCACCCGCAGGGGCCGCGACTGGCGGGTTTGGCGGCGATCCGCGACAGCTTCGCCGATATTTTTTCGCACGGCCCGAATACGCAATTGCAGATCAGCGAACTGCGCCAGCAGCTGGGACCGACACTGGCGATTCACAACGTTTACGAAACCTTTATCCCGCGCGAAAAACCGGGCGCACCAGCCCCGCTCATTCCACCGGTGCTGGCGACCAATATCTACCTGCTCACCCCGCATGGCTGGCGCATGACCCTGCATCACGCCTCGCTGTCGCCACGTGGCACCACGGCCGAAGAACAAGGCGTATCGCGGATCCTGCATTGATGCCCTTTCTGCGCCTTGGCGCGTCGGCCCTGTTGGCCCTCGCCTGGATGACCACCGCCGGCGCCGCCGACCCCAACAAGGTGATCCGCACCACTACGCAATCCGGCGAAAGCAGTTTCGATTGCCAGCTGGAATCCGACGAATCGTCGACCATGTACTGCGACTCGATGTTCGACAGCCTGTTGCAATACGACCATCTGGCGCGCCCGATCAAGCTGCAGGGACGCACCGCACAGGCCCTGCCCGGGATCTCGGCTGACGGCAAAACCTACACCCTGAAGCTCAAGCACGGCATCCATTTCATCGACAGTCCTGCCTTCAAGGGCAAGCGACGCGAATTGGTGGCCGCCGATTATGTGTACAGCATCAAGCGCCTGCTCGATCCGGCAGTGCGTTCCAAATGGCAGTTCCTGGTTGCAGGCAAGCTGGTGGGCGGCGATGCGCTGGTCAGCGAGGCCAGGCGCAGCGGCCGCTTCGATTACGACCGGCCGATTACCGGCCTCGATGCGCCGGACAAATACACGCTGGTGATTCGCCTGCTGGCCCCGGACTACAACCTGTCCTATATTCTGGCCATGTCGGCAACGGTGGCGGTCGCCCGTGAGGTGGTTGAATACTACGGGAGCGCGTTCGGCGAGCATCCGGTTGGCACCGGCCCATTTCGCCTGAAGGAGTGGCGGCGCTCGTCGAAGATTGTGCTCGAAGCCAATCCGGATTATCGCGAGGATTATTTCCAGACGGCCGGCAGCGACGACCCACGTGACCAGGCGATCATCAAACACCTGAAAGGCAAGCGCCTGCCCCTGGTGGGCCGCGTCGAAATTTCGCCGATCGAGGAAGAGCAGCCGCGCTGGCTGGCGTTTCTCAACAACGAGCACGATTACATCCGGCCGATCCCGACCCCCTTCATCGATGTGGCGATGCCCGGCGGCAAGCTGGCGCCGAATCTCGGCAAGGCCGGCATCCAGGTGCGCCCGGATGAGATTGCCTGGCTGACCTACACCACCTTCAACATGAAGGATAAAACCATCGGCGGCTACACCCCGGAGAAAATCGCCCTGCGCCGCGCCATCTCGCTGGCCTATCCGGTCGAACAGGAAATCGCCATTGTCGAAAAGAACCAGGCGATCAAGGCCTGGTCGCCGATTGCCGAGGGCATGGCCGGTTTTGTCAACGAACGCTCGCCCACGCTTGAATACAATCCCGCCAAGGCCAAGGCCCTGCTCGACCTCTACGGCTATATCGACCGCGACGGCGATGGCTGGCGCGAGATGCCGGACGGCTCACCCCTGGTGATCGACCAGGCTACCCAGCCGGACCAGCGCGCCCGCAGCCGCAACGAATTGTGGCGCCGCGCCATGGATGAAATCGGCATCCGCATGACCTTCAACAAAGTGGAAAAATTGCCCGAGCTGCGCCGCCAAGCCACCCTCGGCCTCATCCAGATGTTCACCTATGGCTGGATCGCCGATTACCCCGATGGCGAAAACTATTTGCAGATCTTCTGGAGCAAATCGATCGGCGGCTCGAATTACACATTATTTGCCCTGCCCGAGTACGATCGCCTGTATGAGCAGATCAAGGTGATGCCGGATTCTCCCGAGCGCACGGCCATCTATCGGCACATGGTGCATCTGCTCTGGGTTTACAATCCTTGGCGAGTCAATCATCTGAAACAAGGCACCATCCTGATCCAGCCCTGGGTCATCGGTTACAAAAAACATCCCTTTGCACCCGAGCCGTTTCGCTACCTTGATGTGGATCTGAGCAAATTACCCAAATGAAAGTGAACGCGCGCCAGCAACAACACATCGCCAACGGCATGACCCTGATGCTGGTGGTCGCCATCGGCCTGCAACTGGCGTGGTGGAGCTGGCATTTTATCGGCCCTGCCCAGTCCACTGCTGCAAACCCCGGCATTGGCGCGCCTTCCCGCGATATTGCACTCGCCAGACAGCTGTTCGGCGGCGACGGCAGCTCGCCTGTTTCCACGACCAATTCGGTACCCAGCGATATCCACCTCAAAGGCGTGTTCGCGGTCGATGGCAAGACGCTGTCTGCCGCCGTGGTCAATCTCGGCGGCAAGGATCAGGCGGTGAAACTGAATCAGGACTTGCCCAACGGTGCAAAGTTGATCGAGGTTCATCCCGATTACATTGTGGTCAGCCGCAACGGCATCAACGAGCGCATCGATCTGGATACCTATCGTGGTAGCGGTGCAGGCGGCAAAGCAGCAGGTGGCAACCTCGCTGCACGCGCCGGCGCGCCGGCAGGCAGCGGATTCCGCCTCAATGTATTGTCACCGGGCCAAAACAGTTACAGCCTGTCGCGCCAGGAACTCAACACCGTACTGCAGGACCCGCGGCAGATGGAATTTCTCGGCAGGATCGGCGTAGCACCCGGTGGTGGTGTGCGCGTCGATGAAGCGCCCGCCAACTCGCTATCGAACAAGCTGGGCCTGCAGGCCGGCGATGTCATCACCAACATCAACGGCCAGCCGGTCGCCTCGCCCGGCGATCTGGCCCGGCTTTACTCGCAGTTCGGCACGCTCTCGCAAGTCCGTGTGGAAGTCAAACGCGGGGGTTCGCCGACGATGCTGACTTACGCCATCCAGAACTAGCGGGCGCTCGAAAAATTTTCGTAGAACGCCATTTGGCGCGGCTTTCAGGGCAAAAAGGTAGGTTGGCGTTCAACTTGTCGCTGCGGTGGTCAGGATTGATAGTAACTGAGCTGGGCTCATCCAGCTCAGGCGTTTGCGAGGTCGCTGGTTGAGCTCGTTGGCGATCCAGTCGAGTTTTGCCTGCGTCCAGTGACGCA
>JANMXS010000124.1:0-4563 GCA_031394335.1 Burkholderiales bacterium | reverse complement strand
ATCGATGATCACCATCAGATCGACCTTCTCCATCGCCTGTTTCATTTCCAGCCCGCGTGTTTGCGAGTTCGGTGCATGGCCCCAGTAAATGACGGCCTTGAGGTTGGAATCCTGATCGATGAGTTCGTTCTTTTCGAGTACGCCGTCGATCCAGCGCGATACCGTCATACCGGGTTTTTCCATCATCGCCTTGGAGGCGAACTGGGCCTTGATGAAATCGTAATCGACGTTCCAGACCTTGGCCCAGTGCTTCCAGGCGCCTTCGGCGATGCCGTAGTAGCCCGGCAGTGAATCCGGGTTCGGGCCGACGTCGGTCGCACCCTGCACATTGTCGTGGCCGCGGAAAATATTGGTGCCGCCGCCGGAGACACCGACGTTGCCGAGCGCCAGTTGCAGAATGCACGACATGCGCACCATCGCGTTGCCGACCGTGTGCTGAGTCTGGCCCATGCACCATACGACGGTGGAGGGGCGATTCAGCGCCATCGTTTCGGCCACTTTATACACTTCCGCCTCGGGCACGCCGCAAACCTCTTCAACCGCTTTCGGGTTCCATTTCTTCATCACTTCGTCACGGATTTTTTCCATGCCGTACACGCGGTCATGCAGGTATTTTTTGTCTTCCCAGCCATTATTGAAGATGTGCCACAGCAAACCATAAATGAAGGCGATATCCGTACCGGAACGGATGCGCACATACTGGTCGGCCTTGGCGGCGGTGCGGGTAAAGCGCGGATCGACGACGATCATCTTTGCGCCGGTTTCCTTGGCATGCAGCATATGCAGCATCGACACCGGGTGCGCCTCGGCGGCGTTGGAGCCGATATACATTGCGCACTTGGTGTTCTGCATATCGTTATAGGAGTTGGTCATTGCACCATAACCCCAGGTATTGGCCACGCCGGCCACCGTGGTGGAGTGGCAAATGCGCGCCTGATGGTCGCAGTTATTGGAGCCGAACAGCGAGACGAATTTACGCATCAGATACGATTGCTCGTTGCTGTGCTTGGACGAACCTATCCAGTACACGGCATCCGGACCGTTCTCCTTGCGGATCTTCATCAGCTTGTCGCCGATTTCGGCGTAGGCCTCTTCCCAGGTGATGCGCTTGTATTTGCCGTTGACCAGCTTCATTGGGTACTTGAGGCGATGTTCACCGTGGCCGTGCTCGCGCACCGCAGCACCTTTGGCGCAGTGCGCGCCGAGGTTGAGCGGCGAATCGAACACCGGCTCCTGACGCACCCACACACCGTTTTGCACGATCGCGTCCACCGAACAGCCGACCGAGCAGTGCGTGCATACCGTGCGCCGTACTTCCAGCTTGCCTTCGGTTCCGGCAGCAGCAGCGGCATCGGCCTTTTTCATCATCGAAAACGGCAGCGATGAAGCGAATGCACCGGCACCGGCAACCATGCCGGAGCGCTTCAGAAAAGCGCGGCGGTCGACGGTACCGATGGTTTTATTGAGGGACGCAGCAAAACCGGCAGCGTGCGGCTGCTGCGAAACGTGTGATGATTTTCTGGTAAGTAACATATCGCCTCCTGGCCGTAATCTCGAATTACATCCGCGTGGTGTCGTAATACTGCGAAATATGCGCAGTGACGTGATAGCCCTTGGGCTTGTTGCCCGTCTCGGCCAACGCCACAGGCGCGGCAACGTCCAGCGCCTGTTTGGCGCCACCGGCTACGGCGGCAACCACCGCCCCTGCCGTACCCAGGGTCGCGCCCAGCAGGAATTTCCGGCGGGTGCTGACAGCGGCATCGCCAGGATTGTCGCCCTGATTGATCTTCATGGTTTGGTCCATCGTGGTTTTGTCCATAGAGCCTCCGGTTATGCAGATGAGACGGAAAGATGAATATTATTCAATTTCAAAAGCTTCTGTTTCAATTTCAAAAAAAAATTTGGCGAATGCGGCCACGCGCCGGTAGTAATTCGAATGTTCATACGTCTGGATGGCGTCGCAGCATTTGCCTGCCCAGGGTTGAATATGCCTGGCAAAAAACTGCTTCTGTACCGCGATATCAGCTGGCGCATCGGCCAGATCGCCCAGGATCAGGCCGCGCATCACATCGCACAGTGCGGCAAGATGATCCTCCGGCTCGTGGGTTTCGGCGTAACGCGCGAAGCCCAGCGCGGCCAGATCGTCGCGCAGTGCGGCGAGCGGTTTTTCCATCATGAAGCCGGCAATGTAGAAGGAACCATAGAGCAATACCGGCGCGCGACCGACGCCGACGAATACCGACTCATATTCTTCATCCAGCACCTCGTGCGAGACCACCGCCGAGGCTTGCGCCAGCGCGCGCCACGCCAGCAACAATTCGTCCGAGGCTTCCGCCGAGGGTTCATTGGCGATGACGATCGCCTGCAACAAACGATCATCCGGGGCGCGATAGAACAGGCTGGCCAGCAGCGCGTAAAAATCGGCGCGTACCTGATCCTCCGCAGCGATACTGCGCGGGCTGTCGAATTTGACGGCTTGCGCCGGCTCGATGATCGCGTTCATTCCAGCGTCTTCCCGGTCAGGATCGAGTATTCCTGCTTGTTCGACATCATATCGACAACCCGGCAATCGGCGCACATTTGCAGGCGCTTCAGTTTGCCCTCGCCGGCAAACATGGAATGACCGGCCAGCTTGCCCAGCATGCTGTCGATCATTTGCCGGGTGCCCAGCACTCCACCGCAGGAAATGCAATTGAAAGGTTCAGATTCATTGAGCACCACTTCTTTTTTGCGCGCATCGGTCAGCAGCAGCCGGGGCGTGAGGGTAATCGCTTGTTCCGGACAGGTTTGCTCGCACAAGCCGCATTGCACGCAGTTACGCTCGAGGAATTTGAGGCGCGGATAGTCGGCGCCATCCATCAGGGCCGATTCCGGACAGGCGCCGGCGCAGGCCATGCACAGCGTACATTTGGCAACATCGACATTGATGCGGCCGTACAGGCTGCTGGCCGGCAGCGCGATTTCTGCGGGGGCCTGTTTGGCCTCGAGCAGCAAATGGTCGATGATGAATTCAAGCGTGCCGCGCTTGTCATTGGCCAAGTGAAAGACTGCCGGCTTGGCGACTGTGGCCAAATCGGGCAGCGCCCAGAACGCCTGCTCGGCACTTGCCGCATCGCGGCCGTCAATCCAGCAAAAATGCTGCCCCGCGAAGCCCAGCGCGTTCAGCATTGTGTCGCCGACGGTCATCTCGTGTTTGAGCGCGGTGGCGTAGTCGGGCGCTTCGGATCCGGCTGCCAGCACTGCCACACCGGACGCACCATAAACAAACGCACCCAACAGCAGATCGAGCCCGATCGACGCGACATGCCAGGTTTCGATCGGCAAAATCTGCGGCGGCAGGCCACGGCCTTCGCGCGCCAGCTTGGCCAAGGCATCACGGCCATCGGTGGCGTTATGGAACAGGATCACGGGTGCCGGCAATTCTTCACTACCCGCCGCCGCAGTCGCCCGATAAGCGTTCAGCATGGCGCGCAGTTGCGCGCCGCGATCGGCGACGCGCGGGTACTGGTAGCTCATGGCGCCCGAGGGGCATACCGTGGCGCAGGCTCCGCAGCCCATGCACAGATGCGCATCGACCTTGACCTTGTCGCCGTCCGAGGAAATCGCCTTGGTCGAGCAGATATCGATACAGTTGTTGCAGCCGGTTTTCTTGCTGCGGCTGTGTGCGCAGATCGATTCCTTGTAGGCAAAAAACTTCGGCTTTTCAAATTCGCCGATCATTTCCGGCAGCTCCGCCAGCGCTTTGCCCATTGCACTGTCATCAACCGCGTGGAAATAACCCTGTGGCGGCTGATGCATGCTGAATGCGGGCTTGGCCTCGAGATCCAGTACCAGATCGAAAGCCGCCAGCTGCAGCGCACGGTCGGGCGATTGCCACTGCAGTTCGAAGGCGCCGAGATAGCCGAGCAACGATGCAGGCTGGCCGACCACAACTTCAATATCGACAAACGACGGTGCCGACGTGGGGGCAGACCACAACACTGCGATGGAAAGCTTGCCGGCCAGCGTTTTGACGGCCGCCGTCACGCGCGCATCGCCGCCAAGTATCAGCAGACGACCTGCCGAATGGTAAGCCACACTGGCCACCGGTGCGAACGGCGCCAGTTCGTTGGCCGCAGCCAATGCTGCCAGCTTGGCTTCAAATATGGAAACGGTAGAACGGGGAGAACCTGCCGAAGAGGCCGGTGGACGGGAAAAACCGTTCACCTCAAGCGTGGTCAGCATGGCGCCGACAGCTTGATCTGCGATGACATTGGCAGCTTGCGATACCGCTGCAGCTTGCGGGCCCCGAACGCCCACAGCTACATCCAGTTCGCGCTCTTCGCGATTGATGGCTCTATCCTCCGTAAGGCCAGTGATGCGGGATTCCCTCGACAACCCGGCGTTGATCTGCATTACTTGCCGCGAGCAACTGACAGACTGTGATCCACAACACGGCGACTTTGTTACTTATGTGATTATAAGCATATATGGGCGAAACATGCGGTCATCAGTCCTGCAGTTGCTATTACAAATCCATGCAACAGTTTTTACTCTATATCGAGGAGACTGGCGCAAATGGAA
>JANMXS010000123.1:0-5759 GCA_031394335.1 Burkholderiales bacterium | reverse complement strand
CTGGGTCGGCGCATCCTGAATGCCGCCCCCAACGAAATCCGTAAACTACTGCCTTGGAACGCAATACCGCCACTCACGCAGCAGGCTGTCCGCGCCTGCGGGACGTTCGTGTGAATGCGGGGAAACCTCAGCGTTCTACGTATTTTAGCGGCGCTTTATTCCCCGTCGTCCCAGCGCCCCACAGGGATTTCCGTTGGTCACAGGCTGGGACGACGGGCGCCCTCAACTTCCATTACGGTCTCCATGTTTGGAGCCGTTTTTAAATCACGTTTGAACTGAAAATGAAATTACAGCACCCGCTCCCAATAGCCGACATCGATCCAGCGATCGAATTTGAAGCCGACCTGCTCGAAATGCGCGACTTTGCGCATGCCGCATTTTTCATGCAGCGCCACGCTCGCCGCATTCGGCAAGGCAACCCCGCCGATAACGGCATGAATGCCGGACTCGCGTAGCCGTTCGAACAGCACAGCATAAAGTTGCGTGCCGATACCGTGGCCGGTCGCGCCTTGATCGAGGTACACCGTGATCTCGACCGAAAAGCGATAGGCGCAGCGGCCTTTCCATTTGCTGGCATAGGCGTAACCGACAACGCTTCCCGTGCGTTCGGCTACCAGCCACGGCAATCCTGCCGTCAGGGCCTCATCGATGCGCGCGGCCATGTCCTTACCTGAAACGGCTGCTTCCTCGAAGGTCACGGTACTGTTCAGTACATAGTGGTTATAAATCTGCACCACCGCAGCAGCGTCAGCTTGGGTGGCGGGGCGAATTGCGGTGTTGTTGGCAGCCATAAGGGATTTCCCGAAAGCCGCAGTGCGGCGTCATCCGAACATTGTGCCGCAGCCATCAATGCGGCGCTTCATACCAGGACTTGGACGCATTAACCGCCTTCACCACCACCAGCATCAACGGCACTTCGATTAACACTCCCACCACGGTGGCGAGCGCCGCGCCGGATTCAAAGCCGAACAGGCTGATGGCGGCGGCAACCGCGAGTTCAAAAAAATTGGATGCGGCAATCAGTGACGAGGGGCATGCGATCTCGTGCTTTTCGCCCAGCGCGCGATTGAGTCCATAGGCCAGCGCCGAATTGAACACCACCTGGATGAGAATCGGCACCGCCAGCAAGGCAATCACCAGCGGCTGTTTGATGATGGCGTCTCCCTGGAACGCGAACAGCAATACCAGGGTTGCCAACAGCGCGGCAATCGACCAGGGCTGCGCACGTATCAGTGCGCGGTCGAGCGCCTCACGACTGCGCTGCAGCAAAACGTAACGCAAGGCCTGGGCGATGATCACCGGTATGACGATATACAAACCAACCGAAACCAGCAGGGTCGACCACGGCACGGTGATGCTCGAAACGCCGAGCAACAAGGCCACCAGCGGCGCGAACGCGAACACCATGATCAAATCATTGAGTGCTACTTGCGACAGCGTGAAGTACGGGTCGCCATTGGTCAGACGACTCCATACAAACACCATTGCGGTGCAGGGCGCGGCGGCGAGCAAAATCAGGCCGCCGATATAACTGTCGATATTTTCTGCCGGCAGCAGGGGCGCAAACCAATGTCGAATGAACAACCAGGCCAAAAACGCCATCGAAAACGGTTTGACCAGCCAATTTACCAACAGGGTCACACCGATGCCACGCACATGCTGTTTGACCTGACCGAGCGCGCTGAAGTCGATCCTGACCAACATCGGGATAATCATGACCCAGATCAGCGCACCAACCGGCAAATTGACCTTGGCGATTTCGATGGTGCCGATGGCATGAAACACCTGCGGCGACGCCTGCCCCAGCAGAATGCCGACGACAATGCACAGCGCAACCCAGGCGGTCAGATAGCGTTCGAAAAAATTCATTGGCGCCGGCGGGTCGGCGGTGCAATTTTCTGCGGCAATCTGGCTCATGCGGCGGCGATCCGTTTCAATTCATTGGACAGGGCCAGGCGCTCCAGCTTCGCGGTCGGCAGATTGATCAGCAGCTCGATACGGCGACGAATGGCGATGAACACCTTGTCGAAGGCGATACGCTTTTCGGCATCGCCTCCTTCGGCGCCCGAAGGATCCGGAAACCCCCAATGCGCAGTCGCTGGATGGCCGGGCCATACCGGACACACTTCGCCGGCGGCGTCATCGCAAACGGTGATGATGATGTCCATCTGCGGCCCGCCCGCCACTGCGAATTCATCCCAGGATTTACTGCGAAATTCAACCGGCTGGTAGCCGATCGACTTGGCCTTCTCGATCGCAAAGGGATTGACCCGACCCGAGGGCATGCTGCCCGCGCTGAAGGCACGGAAGCGGCCCTTGCCCAACACCGTCAGCAAGGCCTCGGCCATCACCGAGCGTGCGGAGTTGTGGGTGCACAGAAACAGCACATTCAAAACGCGTTCAGCCACAGCAGATTCCCTTGGCGACTTTTTTCGGGAAGTCGATGCGCACCGCCTGCACCACAGGAGGCATGCAGCAAGCGGCTGCCGTTGCGGTATCGGGCGCTACCGATTTCTCGCCAGCGCCATTGAACGTCGGAATATCGCCCAGGGTATGAAAACTTTCCCAGGCGATACCGGCCGGATCGGTCACCCAGTATTTGTCGGATTTTGCATAACAGCAGCTGGCATCGGGTTCGGCTTGGATCGACTGATCCGCGTTCTGGAGGCGCTGGTGAATCTCGACGAGCTCGTCGGCGTTCTCCGCCTGGATGCCCAGATGATTCACGCCGGCGACATTGCCACGCGCGGAGATGGCGAAATTGACGCGCGGGTCATCCAGCATCCACTTGGCATAATCGTCCTTCTCCACCGTCGGCGACTGGCCGAACATGCCGGCGTAAAAGCCGATGCTTTGTTTGAGGTTGTCGACAGCGATGTGAACATGAAAGCGTTTCATGCGGTTCTCCTTTTGGGTTTTGATACCGCTGCGACCGGTTTTGTTTTGCGGGACACAGCGGGCTTGCAATTGACGACACTTGAGCAACTGGCGCCCGCGCAACAGTTTTCGCCGAGGTAGCCGATCACCTCGTTCATGGTGTTGAAATTGGCAGAACAGATAATCGAACGGCCATTGGGGGCCGCCACCACCAACGCCGCATTGGCCAGCTCCTTGAGATGAAACGACAGGGTGGCGTTGGCGAGGCCGAGCTTTTCAGCAATTTGCCCGACCGGCAAACCTTCCGGTCCGGTTTCGACCAGCAAGCGGAAAATGGCGAGGCGCGACTCCTGGGCCAGCGCAGCGAGTGCGGCAATCATGCTTTTGGTTTCCATATTTCCAATAATATGGAAATATTGATCTACCGTCAAGCGGCACCCTGAATTGCCGTCGAGCTGTAAGCAACACCTCCGGGAACTGACTGATACTGTCTCGTGTCCATCCACGGCCTGTATACGGCATGCCTGCATCTATACAATGCCGCATCGCGTATCGTCATCATTACCTCTCATTGCACAATCCCCGGAGATCAGCTTGAAATCGTTCTACAAACTACTCGCCGTACTGTTGCTATCCCTCACCGCAGGCGTGTCATTTGCCCAGTCCCAGCGCCCGCTCGAGTTCGGTGTCGGCCTGTTCCTGCCCGATAAAGAAAAAAACGACGCCACTTACAAACCCTTGGCTGATTACCTCGCCAAAAAACTCGGGCGCCCGATAAAACTGCGCACTGTCGATACCTGGGAAGGCCTCGCCAAATCGCTGGCGTCGAGCGAAACCGATCTCGCCTTGATGGGCCCCTGGGGTTATGTGCTGGCCAACAATCAGGCCGGCGCCGAAGCGGTGGCGACGATTCTTTACGATGGCAAACCCGAGTATTTCGCAATCATGGTGACCAGCCCGAACAGCGGCATCAATCGTATCGAGGATCTGAAGGGCAAGACCTTCGCCTTCGGCGACAAGGGTTCCACCTCGGGTTACTTGATCCCTTCCCACGAGTTTTTCAAACGCGGCCTCGACGTCGATAAATATTTTTCCAAGGTGATCTATACCAAGCATCAGGCAATCGAAACCCAGGTGACGCGCGGCGAGCTCGATGCCGGCGCGGATTACAACCGCAATCGCGATGCGATGATCGAGCAGGGCCTGATCAAGGCGGCGGACAGCAAGATCATCTGGACCTCGGCGCCGCTGCCCAATGATGCGTTTGCGGTCTCGGCCGAGCTGGCCAAGGACAAGGCGTTCACTGCCAAACTGGTCAAGGCGCTGGAAGATATCGGTGCCGAACTAAAGACCCAGCCCAATCTGCTGCCGAACCATTACACCGGCTTTGTGGCCAAGGACAATCGCTATTACGCGCCGATTCGCGATGCGGGCCTCGCCACCGGCATACTGACGCCGGTGAAAAAATAAACGACAAGTAAACGGCGGACAGGTCTCGCCGCCCGCCTGATTGCATTACCCGGTCGTTGGCTGCCGCCGTCGACCGGCGATATTTTCCAAAGTACGTCCATAATTGCCGGCGATGAGCTCTGCAAACAAATCCCCTGGCAACCACAACGGTAATCACGAGCGAAACACGCGCATTCGCCTGTGGGCGATCAGCGCGTTGTACGTCATCCTCATCGTCGCCTGCCTGGTCAGTCTGATCGATGCGGGCGATCTTTCGCTGGGCCGCAAACCCTGGGAAAACCTGAAGCGCACGGCGGTCGAGTTATCCGAACCGAGCTTTTTGAATGTCTGGTTCGGCAATGAAAAACTGGAATACAAGGCCGACGATGGCCGCGTGCTGCGCGTGGAAAACCAGCGCGAATCGGAAAAGAAATTTCTGCGCGGGCTTGCCGATGCGATCTGGACCACCATCAAGATCGCCACCCTGGGCTCGCTGCTGGCGGCGGTGATCGCCCTGCCGCTGGGCATTATCGTCGCCAAGAATATGGCGGTGCCGCGGCCCTTCGCCTGGGCAGCCAAGCTGATTCTCGATATTTGTCGCTCAATTCATTCGCTGGTATTCGGCTTGTTGTTCGTCGGCATTATCGGCCTGGGGCCCAGCGCCGGCATTCTGGCGATTGCGGCGCACTCGCTGGGTACCTACGGCAAATTGTATGCAGAGGCGATCGAGACCACCGAGCGCAGCCTGCTGGAGGCTGGCCTCTCTCTGGGCGCTTCGCCGATCCGCGTGTTGCTGTTTGCGATCTGGCGCAGCGTGACGCCGAAATTCATCTCCACCCATCTGTACATCTGGGAATTCAATGTGCGCGATTCCACCGTGCTCGGCCTGATCGGCGCCGGCGGACTCGGCCTGCTGGTGTCGGAGGCGGTATCGCTGTTCCAGTGGGGGCGCCTGGCGACGATACTGCTGGCGATCATCGCAATGGTGATTGCGTTTGATTCGATCTCGCGGCGCGTGCGGCAAAGCCTGTTGTAATCAGGCTACAGATTCTGCAAGGCCATTGCCCGGAGAGGCAGTATCCCCGTCCCACGGGGATCATTCGCCGCCGTTGGCGCGGCGACTCAAAGTCGGCGTTTCAGGCATACCCTCTGGAGAAGCGCATCCCGCTTGCCTCTGCGGGCAGGTCACTTCGGGAATTTCTACTCCGCCGACAGCAAATCGCCGCGCGTGAACATCCAGGTGCGGGTGATGTGCAGCACATCCGTGTCGCGCTTGACGTTGTCCGGGAAGCGATCAAAGGGTGCGGCCAGCCGCACGATGCGCTTGGCGGCTTCGTCCAGCAGTTTGCTGCCGGAGGAGCGGTTGATCTGGATGTCCTCGACTTCACCGTCAGCTTTGATGGCCACCGTCAGTTGCAGGGTGCCGTAGATTT
>JANMXS010000122.1:0-5889 GCA_031394335.1 Burkholderiales bacterium | reverse complement strand
CGCCGCATCGACCATCGCCCCGACCGCGATCGCAATCCCGCCCAGCGACATGATGTTGGCGTTCACGCCCTGGTAGTGCATGACGACGAAGGCCATCAAGATGCCCAACGGCAACGAGACGATGGCCACCAAGGCCGAGCGCAGATGGAACAGGAATATAAAACAGACTACCGCGACGACGATGAATTCTTCGATGAGCTTATGGCTCAGATTGGATACCGCACGATTGATCAGTTCGGAGCGGTCATACACCGGCACAATCTCGACCCCGGCGGGCAAGCCCGGCTTCAATTGCGCCAGTTTGGCCTTCACGGCATCGATGGTCGCCAGCGCATTCTTGCCGGAGCGCATCACGATCACGCCGCCGACGGCTTCTCCTTCGCCATTGAGTTCCGAAATGCCGCGCCGCATTTCGGGCCCCAGTTGAATGCGCGCCACGTCCTTAAGCAGTACCGGCACCCCGCTGTCGCTGGTCGTTATCGGAATCGACTGGAAATCCTCGATCGATTTGAGATAGCCGCTGGCACGCACCATGTATTCGGCTTCGCCCAGCTCCAGTACCGAGCCGCCGGTTTCCTTATTGGCGTTCTGGATGGCCGCGATGATCTTGCCGTGCGGAATGTTATAGGCGCGCAGGCGGTCGGGATCGAGCACCACCTGGTATTGCCGGACCATGCCGCCGATGGTCGCGACCTCGGCAACATTCGGCAGGGTTTTCAATTCGTACTTCAGGAACCAGTCCTGTAGGGCGCGCAGCTCGGAAAGATCGTGCTTGCCGGTTTTGTCGATCAGTGCATATTCATAAATCCAGCCGACCCCGGTGGCATCGGGACCCAGCGCAGGCTTGGCATTCTGCGGCAAACGGCTTTGCACCTGGTTCAGATATTCCAGCACACGCGAACGCGCCCAATACTGATCGGTGCCGTCCTCGAACAGGATGTAAACGAAGGAATCGCCAAAGAATGAATAGCCGCGAACCGTCTTCACGCCCGGCACCGACAGCATGGTGGTGGTGAGCGGGTAGGTGATCTGGTTCTCCACAATCTGCGGCGCCTGGCCGGGGAAGGTGGTGCGGATGATCACCTGCACATCGGATAGATCGGGAATCGCGTCCAGCGGGGTGCGTTGCACCGCCCATAATCCCCAGGCCGTTAAAAATGCCGCGCTCAGCAGGACCAGAAAACGATTGGCGATTGAGGCGCGGATCAGCGATGCGATCATGGCTTCATCTCCAGGGCCTTCATCCCGGCTGTGTCCATGGGCTTGACGTTGTTCATTTCAAATTCACCCTTGCCGTTCATCTTCAGTTCGAACGACACCATGCCGCCCACCTTGACGCCGGATGCAATCGCGGTGGCCGGCGCTTTGAACGCCATGGTCATCGCGCCCATCTGCAGGCTCGGGATCGGGCCATGCGAAATGGTCAGCGTGTCCTTGCCGATTTTTTCGACGCGGCCTTCACCTTTGTGCGTGTCAGCCGGCGCGTCGGACATGCGGTTGCCAGTGGCCTTCAAACTGGCTTCCGAATCGATCAGGAATTGTCCGGACAGCACCACCTTCATGCCACGCGTGAGGCCCTTGCGGATTTCGCTCATGCCGCCGGCCTCGGCGCCTACTTCCACGTCGACGGGCTTGAACTGTTGCTTGCCGTCCTGCGCCGTATCGGCCACGATAACCACACTGCGCGTACCGGTCGCGATCACCGCTTCACTTGGCACCATCAGCACGTCGCCGCCCGCGCTGGCGGCAAACGATACTGCGGCGTACATGCCCGGCTTCAGCTTACCGGCGGGATTGGCAACTTCAACGCGGACTTTAAGCGTGCGTGTCGCCATGCTGACATCGGGCAGCAATGCGGTCACGCGCGCCTTGAAAATTTCACCCGGCCACGCCGGTACGGTTGCCGTGGTCGCACCGCCCGGCTTGAGCCAAGCTGCCTGCGTTTCGGGCACCTCGGCATTGATCCACACCGTACTCAATCCGTTGATGCGGAACAGCGTCGTACCGGGCGCAACACTCATTCCCTCGCGTATGCCCAATTCGCCGATCACGCCCGATGCGGGCGCGAGCAGCGTAATGCGCGCGCGGGCTTTGCCGTCGGCTGCCACTGCCGCAATGGTCGCCTCGGTCATGCCCAGCAGCAGCAAACGCTGGCGCGCCGCCTGACGCAGTGCCGCATTGGCTTGCGGGCTGCGTTGCAAGGCCAGAAACTCTTCCTGGGCG
This sequence comes from Burkholderiales bacterium, assembly GCA_031394335.1. GTDB lineage: Bacteria > Pseudomonadota > Gammaproteobacteria > Burkholderiales > Usitatibacteraceae > UKL13-2. Next base: position 3,666 of record JANMXS010000122.1, on the reverse strand, counting down.
GCAACCCACTCCGGTGCGAGGATTTCGGCGAGCGGCTGGCCTTTGGCGACAGGGTCGAGCGGGGCGCGCACGAACAATTTTTCGATATAGCCGGCCACTTTGGCCTGTACCAATACCACCGCGCGCTCATCGAAGGCAACGATTCCGACCGCCTCCACTTTTTTATCCATGCTGCCTGCGGTCACCTCAGCCGTGCGGATGCCGAGATTTTGCACTACCCGCGAGCTGATGTTCACCGAGCCGGTATCGGCACCGTCATCACCGTAAACCGGCACCAGCATCATGTCCATGAAGGGCGATTTGCCGGGCTTGTCGAACTTCGATTGCGGGTACATCGGGTCGTGGTAGTAGAGCGGTTTTTTGCCCTCGGGCGCAGGCGCTGCGGCCTGCGCGTCCATCTCGGCGGTCATGCGATGCATGGCGAACCAGTAACTGGCGCCCGCAACAAGGCTCAGCAGTGCGACGGCGGCGAGCGTCATGACAATTTTGTTTTTCATTTGTGGTCCTTCGCTTCCGGCAGCAGAAAATTGAGATAAGCCCAGGCGCGCGCCAAGTCGGCTTGTGCGTTGAGTTGATTCATGCGGGTGTCGATTTCAGCCTTGCGCGCATCGAGCACCGGCGCGAGATCGCCGCGGCCGCCGCGATAGCCGGCCAGCGCGGTCTCGGCACGTTCGTGCGCCAGCGGCAGCAAATCGCTTTCGTAACGCCGCACGCGTTTATTGGCGGCATCCCAATCGGCGAGCATCGCTTCAATTTCGGCGGCGTGAGCGCGCCGCGCATCCTCCGACTGCGCGCGAATTTGTTCCGCCATGGCGGACTTGACCGCAATCGCCGGGTCCTGTCGCCGGCTCTGGAAAATGGGTAGATCAATGCGTACGCCGATCGACACCATATTGGAAAATGCCGGGCCGCGTTGTTGGTAGGCGACCTCAAGACTCCAGTCCGGATGTTTCGCCGCCTGGGCCAGACGCATGTCGGCTTCGGCCATCGCCTGTAGCGGCGCGTACATGGCCAGATGCGGGTGATTTTCCAAATCCATCGTCAGCGTCCGATGGCGATGCGCGAGCTGGCCGAAGTCCGGCGGTGCATCCAGCGGCAGCCTGGCAGCCGCGCCGATCCAGCGGCCGAGATTGGCCTGGGCGCGGGCAATCATGCGCTCACTGTCGATGAGGCGATCGCCCAATTGCGCATTGGCCAGCCGGGCGGCGAACGGGTCGGCGGCCATACCCTTGCCGCCGGCCAGTGCGGCGTTCGCAGCGGTGATCTGCAGCTCAGTTTCGCGCAATATCTCCACCAGCAAGGTGCGCTGGCGTTCGGCGAAGTAGCGTTCGATCCAGGCGAGCGCCACGTCTCTGCGCAGATTGACTTCGGCCAGCGACAGCATCGCGGCTTCTTTGCGTACTTCAGCATCAGCGCGCGAGCCGCGCAGTTTAAGTTTTTCATCGCGCGTGAATTCCTGCATGAAACCGATCTTGCGCATGGTCATGAAGTCGCGCGTGAGGCTGAAGCGATCGGCGGTATCGACTGGCAGGTTATCGATACCGACAATCAGCTTGGGGTCGGCCTGTTCACCGGCACTGATACTGGATTGCTGCGCAGCGCGCAACGCAGCGGCCTGTGCTTCTACCTGCGGCGCATTGCTAGCGGCAAGCCGCTGCGCATCAGAGAGCGATAGCAGTGCTGCGCTGCTTGTTGCAGCGGAACCAAGGGAAAAAACGAGAATGAAAATCGAGCGAGAAATCATGTTGCCTCCGGAAAAAACCAATACGGCAGCGCGCCCGAAGCGGGCACGTCGTCAGCGGAGGAGCACGATCAGATGCGGAAGCAGGCGTTGCGGAGAAGTATCGGCGGGGAATGGTGCGGGGCCGTGTTATCGATTGCGATCGCGTCGGCAGTCTGTCGCGCGGGCTGTTGTGCAGGCAATGTAACAATGAAAGCCGCAACGAAATCGGCGGCTGGCGGAGTATGCGCCGCCGGCACATTCTTTTGTCCGTCCTGGCAATGCGCCTCGCACAGGCTGCCATGCGTATCTTTGCCTTGATGGCAAGGCGGGCCCGATGATTCAACGGCAACATGTGCTGCTATCGCATTCGGCTCAAGCGGGCAGGCGTAAGCCGCCACCGTGAATTGGGCGAACAACAGGCCCAGAACGGCGGTGACGGCAGCAAGCTTGCGGATGTAGCGCGAAAAAATCATGCAGTAATTGTATTCCAAAGCGCAGTAAGTGTCTTGGTCAGCGGCTTGCGCATGAAGTTCCGGCACAATATCGAAGGGGTTGAGTAAAAATGAAACTCCAGCATTGGCGCGGGTTTTGAGGCATTTTTGCCCTGTAACGCCCGCCAATGCTGGATCTACGAGCTTTAGTCGCAACGGGTTCGCTTCAGCTTACAGACACTTTCGGTTTCACCGTCGGGTCCTGCCGCCGCTTCAAACCCAGCCGCTTCTCCAGAAATTTCTCGATTGTCGTCCAGGCATCCAGTTCCTCGAGCACCGGATTGAGCACTTTGGTGATCACGCAATAATGCGAGTTCTTCTCGCCATGATGATGTCTGGCGTGATGGCGCTGGGTTTGCAGCAACTTCATTTTTTGCAGCCAGGTCACCAGCGGCCCGTTCTCTTGCGCGTTCTGGTGGGTCCATTTGTGGATCTGGTTGGCATTGGCGGCAAGGATCGCGAACAGCCAGGTATGCCAGCTCAGCTGATCGCACCACCAGGCCGCCGCCAGCAGCAGGGTGCTCAGCAACAGCGGATCCCATGAACTTGCCAGCCAGCTGCGGGCGAGGAAGGCGCGCGGACGGTGATGGTGTTCAATATTGGCCTCGGCGACGAAACGGCCAATCAACGGCGTGTCGCGCCGTGCGTAGGCATCCTCTGCCCAATGCACTGCACCGGTGACAAAATCGGCCAGCAATACCGTGGCCACGCCTTGCGTCACGATGGTGATGTTGATTCCCATGGATTCGAGCGGGCAGCCCGTCAGTGCGCGACGGGTTGCGGCTCTTAGGTCCTTTCCGGTTGTTGAGGGGTCGGGGGCGCCATTCAATCTGGTTGTGGCGTGTTCATCCGTGGGCGCATCTTTGCCAAGCCGGTGACGACGCGCAATCAAGGCCTGCGTCAGTACCGTATTTCGCTACCTTGAGGTGAACGAGGACAGGACCGCGCTTGAACGACGCGCCGCCGGTGGAGGCTGATGTTGGCGGGCAGCCTTCGCTATACTGCGAGGCAATTCATTTCAACTAACCGGAGCGATCAATGGAGCGCAGGGATTTCATCAAGCTGGGCGTGGCGATGGGCGCGGGCAGCGCCATCAGCGGCGAGTCAATGGCGGCCGGCAGTATGTCGACCAAGGGCGTGTCGATCATCGAAGCCACTGTCGCCAATCTGCAAGCGGCGATGAGTGCCGGCAAGCTGACGTCGAAGGCGCTCACGGCGCAATACCTGGCGCGCATCAAGGCGATCGACTCCTCCGGGCCCAACATCAACGCGATCATTGAGTTGAATCCCGAGGCGTTGGCGATTGCCGAGGCGCTCGACCGCGAGCGCAAAGCCAAGGGGGCGCGTGGACCTTTGCACGGCATTCCGGTGTTGCTCAAGGACAATATCGCCACCGCCGACAAAATGCAGACCACCGCCGGTTCGCTGGCGCTGATCGGCGCCAAGGCGCCG
>JANMXS010000121.1:0-4048 GCA_031394335.1 Burkholderiales bacterium | reverse complement strand
CGCGGCCCGAGTTGCTTGTCCTTGAGCAGGGTGCCGAGCATGCGCACCACTGCGGTGGTGGTCGACATTTCCTTGCCGTCGGATTCGAGTGCGAACTGGGCGTAGTCGTTGATCGCCGGTACCGGCAGTGTCTCCGCCGCGCTTTGGCGTAGCGGCATGTAGCCACCCAATGCAGCGCGATGCTCGCGCAAATAGACCATCTCCGGGCTGCTCGCGGCCGGCCGGTAAAAGCGCAACTGCACCACATCTTCATCCGACAGCTTCAGCGCAAAGCGGTCGCGGAACGCCTTCAACGCATCGATGTCGAGCTTCTTGGCTTGGTGCGCGGTCATGCGCGACTCGCCCACGCCGCCCATGCCGTAGCCTTTTTTGGTCTTGGCGAGGATCACGGTGGGCCGGCCCTGATGCGCCCTGGCGGCGGCGAAGGCGGCATGCAGTTTGCGGAAATCATGGCCGCCACGCTTCAGCGCATCAATGTCGGCATCCGCCATATGCGAGACCAGCGCCTGTACTTCGGGATCCTTCTGGAAGAAATGCAGCAGGTTGTAGGCGCCGTCCTTGGCGCCGAGCGTCTGGTATTGACCGTCCACGGTTTGGGCAAAACGGCGCAGCAGTGCGTGATGGGTGTCGCGCGAAAACAGCGGATCCCAATCCGACCCCCAGATGACCTTGATCACGTTCCAGCCGGCGCCGGTGAACAAGGATTCGAGTTCCTGGATAATCTGGCCGTTGCCGCGCACCGGACCGTCGAGCCGTTGCAGGTTGCAGTTGATGATGAAGGTGAGGTTGTCGAGTTTCTCGCGCGCCGCCAGAGTGAGGCCGGCAATCGACTCGGGCTCGTCCATCTCGCCATCGCCGAACACGCCCCAGACGTGGCGATTCCCGGTATTCGAAACACCCCGGTCCTGTAAATAGCGCATGAAGCGCGCCTGGTAGACCGCGCTGATCGGGCCAATGCCCATCGACCCGGTGGGCAGCTGCCAGAAGTCCGGCATCAACCACGGATGCGGATAGGAACACAGCCCCTTGCCGCCCACCTCTTGCCGGTAATTCGACAACTGTTCCTCACTGAGACGGCCTTCGAGGAACGCCCGTGCATAAATACCCGGCGCCGAGTGCGGCTGATAGAACACCAGATCGCCGCCATGTTCGGCGTCGCGGGCGCGAAAAAAATGATTGAAGCCGACCTCGAAGATCTCCGCCGCCGAGGCATAGCTGGCGATATGCCCGCCCAGTTCGCCATAGGCCTGGTTGGCGCGCACCACCATGACCAGGGCATTCCAGCGGATGATCGAGGTAATGCGTTCCTCGAGCGCTAGATCGCCGGGATAGGGCGCCTGTTTTTCAATCGAAATCGTGTTGCGATAGGCCGAATACGGCTGCACGTGGCCAATGATGCCCAGTTGGCGCGCCTGCTCTTCCAGCTGCTGCAGCAAAAACAGCCCGCGCGCCTGACCCGATTCGGCAACCACTGCCTCCAGCGCTTCCAGCCATTCACGGGTTTCCTGTGGGTCGATGTCCGTCGCCTGACACCCGGCGGCATTGCCCAACGCGTGCTCGTCGCGTCCGGTCATGTTCTTTTCTCCTCGATGGATGGAGAAGCTTACCGGGGAAAGCGCGGCACAGGCTTTCCAATTACGCTTTCAATATGCAATAATAAAGCAGCTTGTACTTGATATTGTGTTTTTAAATACTGCTTATGCCATCAACCTTGCTTGATGCAACAAATTTGCGCATTCTGGATGAGCTGCAAAAGGACGCTCGACTCACCAATGTGGAGTTGGCCGGTCGCGTGCATCTGTCGCCTTCGCCCTGCCTCGCGCGCGTGCGCGCGCTGGAGCAATCGGGATTGATCAGCCGCTATGTGATGCTGCTCGATCCATTGCAGATCGGCCTCAGCGTCAGCGTGTTTATCCAGATCCGTCTCGAACGTCAGGTCGAGCGCGCCCTTGAACAATTTCAGGAAGCGATCTGCGAATACCCCGAGGTGATGGAGTGTTACCTGATGACCGGCGATTCGGATTACCTGATTCGTGTGCTGGTGCCGGATGTGCAGGCGCTGGAGCGATTCATCGTGGACAATCTGTCGAAGATCCCCGGCGTGGCCAATATCCGCTCCAGCTTTGCCCTCAAGCAGGTGAAATACAAGACAGCACTGCCGCTGCCAAATCTCAAAAAACCTTCATCAAAAACCAAGCGCGCAATCACGCAGCAAAAGACCTGAAAGTCTTGTGGGATTGGTCATGACGAGCGTCATGTAAGATTGGCGGATAACTTCGGCCACCGCGCCGGAATGATTTCATTTTCGGAATATTTCCCCCTATGGTTCCCCACCTCACTACTGCCCTGACCGGCCCGCTGCTTGATCTTGAGAAACGCATCCTTGAAAAAGATACGAGCATCGAACAATGGCTGCGCAGCCAGTGGCTCGATCATTCGCCGCCTTTTTATGCTTCGGTGGATTTGCGCAATGCCGGTTTCAAGCTGGCGCCAGTCGATACCAACCTGTTTCCCGGCGGCTTCAATAATTTGAACCCCGCTTTTCTGCCGCTGTGTGTACAAGCGGCGATGGTGGGCATCGAAAAACTCTGTCCGGACGCCAAGAATCTGCTGCTGATTCCGGAGAACCACACGCGCAACCAGTATTACCTGCAAAACGTGGCGCGATTGGCGAACCTGCTGCATCACGCCGGACTCAATGTGCGCATCGGCAGCTTGCTGCCGGAGGTCACTGCGACGACAACGCTGGAGCTGCCCGATGGTCAATCGCTGACGCTGGAACCGCTCCAGCGCATCGGCGCGACTGGCGGCCGGCTTGGCATCGAGGGCTTCGATCCTTGCGCCATCCTGCTCAACAACGACCTCTCTTCCGGCGTGCCGGAAATACTTACCAAGCTGCATGAACAGTGGATGATCCCGCCGCTGCATGCGGGCTGGGTTACGCGTCGTAAATCGCGCCATTTCAGCGCCTATCGCGAGGTGGCAGAGGCATTTTCCAAACACATCGGCATCGACCCGTGGCTGATCAATCCGGATTTTGGCGTGTGCGGAGAAATCAATTTTCAGGAGCGCACCGGTGAGGAGTGTCTAGCCTACAACGTCGACCTGCTATTGACCCGCATCAAGTCCAAGTACAAGGAATACGGCATCGATTCCAAGCCCTTCGTCATCGTTAAGGCCGATGCCGGCACCTACGGCATGGGCATCATGACGGTGCACGAGTCTTCCGAAGTGATCGGCCTCAACCGCAAGCAGCGCAACAAGATGGCGGTGGTCAAGGAAGGCTTGGCGGTCACCGAGGTGATCATTCAGGAAGGCGTACCGACGGTAGAAACCGTGGATGACGGTACCGCTGAGCCGGTGGTGTACATGATCGACCGCTATGTCGTCGGTGGCTTTTATCGCGTGAATACCTCACGCGGTATCGATGAAAACCTGAATGCGCCGGGCATGCATTTCAAGCCGCTTGCTTTCGATACGGGCTGCACCCTGCCCGATGCGGCGCAATCGCCCGACGCACCGCCCAACCGTTTCTACGCCTACGGCGTGATCGCCCGGCTGGCGCTGGTTGCAGCTGCACTTGAACTGGAACGCAGCCAGCCAGCCGAAACCTAGACGGCTATCAACCCGCAGACATTTACTATGCAATGGAGTTATCGATGATTGGGTTGTTCCTCATCACGCACTCTTCCTATGGTGAATCACTGATCCAGTGCGCCTGCCATGTGCTTAATAAAAGGCCGCCGCAAATTCTGCAACTGGGGATTGCCGTTCAGGACGACCCCCTGGATTCCCTGCCGCTGGCGCGTGATCTGCTGAAACTGGTCGATACCGGGGAAGGCGTGCTGGTGATGACCGACATCTATGGTGCAACACCTTCCAACCTTGCCATGAAGTTGCTCGAACCCGGACGTATCGAGGGTATTGCCGGCGTCAATCTGCCGATGTTGCTGCGGGCCCTGACCTATCGCGACAAGGATATGGCCACTCTGGTTTCGCGCGCCACATCGGGCGGCCGACGGCGTGCTCAACATGCTGAACCGCTGAG
>JANMXS010000120.1:0-7668 GCA_031394335.1 Burkholderiales bacterium | reverse complement strand
TGGCTTTGTACATCCCGAATATTCCGGTCTGACAGCACAAAATCGGCGGGAACGATGTCGCCGAGATGCAGCACATAGGCGGTCACCGCGTACACCTCGTCGGTGCTGAGTGACTTGGGCGCATTCCAGGGCATGGCGCGTCGAATGTAGTCCCACAGTGTGGACAACTGTGACAATTTCATCAGCGTGGTGCGCTGCGGGAAATCCGGCCGCGCCAGGGATGCAACCCTGCCGATCTTCATGTCCTGGGCAGTGGTGCCGCCGGCAATGGGCGTGAACACCGAGTTCGATTCTCCGAACACACCGTGACAGGATTCGCATTTCGTTTCCCAGACCTGCTGGCCCTTGGCAACCGAACCCGAGCCTGGCGGCAGCCCTTTAAAATCCGGGCGCACATCGATATCCCAGGCCTTGATTTCGGCGGCGGTGGCGCTGCGGCCAATATCTGCATAGGTTTTCTGCACAGGCGATGCGGCTTGCGCAGCCACCGCACCCGAGGCCAGTGTGCACGCCAGGACGAGCACGCAATGGGCGCTAATAAACCTGGACATTGCCCACCTCGCCCGACTCGGCCACTCGCCAACTTTGAATGGCGTTGTTGTGATAGATCGAACGCTTGCCGCGAACCTCGCGCAGCTGGTTGATTTTCGGCTGCACATAACCGGTCTCATCGATCGCGCGGCTTTGCAATACCGCTGGTCGACCGTCCCAGGTCCAGCCAAAATTGAAGCGTGTGAAACATTTGCCGAGAATTGGGCCCTCCAGCCGCGCGGGCTGCCAGTTGCGGCCGCCGTCCACGCTCACATCCACCGCTTTGATCTTGCCACGGCCCGACCAGGCGAGGCCACTTACGTTGTAGTAACCCTTGTCGAGCAAGGTCTGGCCGCCGGACGGCGAGGTAATGACGCTTTTGCATTCCTGGATCGAGGTGTACTGGCGCAAGGTGCCGTCGGGCATCAAATCGCTGTAGTGAAAGGATTCATCGCGCGAGGCGTAAGGCATGTCACCGACCTCGATGCGCCGCAACCATTTCACCCAGGAGACCCCCTGAATGCCCGGCGCGACCAGGCGCAGCGGATAGCCGTTTTCGGGGCGCAGCATTTCCCCGTTCATGGCATAGGCGACCATGCAATCGTCGAGGGCGCGCTCCATCGAAATGGTGCGCGTCATTCCCGAACCGTCAGCACCCTCGGCCAGCAAGTACTTGCCGCGCTTGCGATCGAAGCCGCAATCGTCGAGCAACACCGACAACGGCACACCGGTGAATTCGCAGCAGCTCATCATGCCATGGGTGTACTGAACCGTCGGCACCGCCACATTGCCCCACTCCATGCCGGTGTTGGCGCCGCATTCGATGAAGTGCATGCGCGATACGGATGGCAGGCGCATCAGATCGTCCATGGTATAGACCTTGGGATTTTTGACCAGGCCGTTGATCATGAAGCGGTGCTTCGACGGATCGATATCCCACCAGCCGGCGTGATGACGCTCGAAGTGGAGCCCGTTCGGGGTGATGATGCCGAACAGTCCCTGCAGGGGCGCGAACGATACCGACGACGCCGACATCTGCGTCAGCCCGGGGCTTTCGCGGCGCTGCAGGTTTTTTTCCCACTGCGACGGCACACCGTAGCCACGCGCCGCGACCGGCTGGCCCAGCGCTTTGGAGTGTTGCGGCAGCTCGAGGATATTGGGATCGCCGATAAATTCGGCATGGACGCGGGTTGCGCTTACGGCAGCGGCAATACCGCCGCTCGCGGTCAACAAGGCCTTGCGCAAAAAATCGCGCCGCCCTGCAGCGACCTCGGCGATTTGTGCGGCACCCAGAAAATTCTCCGGCGCACGCTGGATTCGAGCACCCGACAGCACCGCCGTGGGTTTTGCTTGCGACATCTGCCGCCTCCTCCAAGGTTTTTCTGGCAATTGTTGAACAGCCGACTCTGCGGCTTATTCATCAGTGTTTTCTTATATAAGCAGACTCTAATGGACAAAGCGGCAACATGTCAAGTAGTCTTGAAACCAATCCTAGAACCGTGAATGCCATGCCAAGCAAAGCCCCAACCAGGAAGACCAAGCGCCCGATTGTCGCCAAAGCGGCGTCCAGGGAAAGCACATCAAGCGTAAAGCGGCTACCCGCCGAGGAGCCGCCAAGCGACATCTTTGCCCTGATTGGCAGGTCGGAAAATATCGAGCAGGCAGCGGTCGCCATGCAAGCCATGTCGCATCCGCTGCGCATCAAGATCCTGTGCATGCTCTCGTCGGGCGAGATGATCGTGCAGGACCTGGTCGATGCGGTGGGCACCACGCAAAGCAATGTCTCGCAGCATCTGCGCATCCTGAAAGATTGCGGCATCGTCGGCTCGCGCAAGGACGCGACGCGGATTTATTACCGGATTGAGGACCGCCGTATTGTCAGGATGATTACCCTGACAAGGGATATTTTTTGCGGCGTCTAGAAGTCTGGAATTGACGGCCCAGGCGAAGCAGCCGGTGAATTAGCGCACCGTCAGTGCATGCGCCTGCAGCTCTTCGAGCGCCACCACCTCAAGCGCGCGCTCGTGCGTTGCCTCCAGCACCACCGGAGGTGCGACGCCGGCCAGGAAAGCCAGTTCCCACCGCGTCACGCAAACGCACCATTTGTCTCCCGGTTTCAAGCCGGGGAAACCGTATTCCGGTTGCGGTGTGGAAAGATCATTGCCGGTACGCTTGCTGAAAGCGAGAAATTCCGCGCTGACCCTGGCGCACACCGTATGCGAACCCTCATCATGCGGGCCGGTGTGGCAGAAGCCGTCCCGGTAAAAGCCGGTTACCGGGGACGTACAGCATGATTGCAGGGATGTTCCAAGGACATTGCGCGCTGGTGGACGGGGCTCCGACACTCGCTTCTCCGGCTAAGTGATTAGGCTATGCATGCCAACGCGACGCAGCGACTTCATCACTGTCACGCGACTCTACCCAGCGTTCGCCATCAGGCGTAGCTTCCTTTTTCCAGAAAGGAGCCTGGGTTTTAAGATAATCCATGATGAACTCACAAGCATCGAATGCGTGGCCGCGATGCGCACTCGCCACCATCACCAGCACGATCTGGTCAGTAGGCTGGAGCGTGCCGACGCGATGGATGAGGACGCAATCGAGAATTTCCCAACGCTGCTGCGCCTGCCCGACTATCGCGGCCAGCGCCTTTTCGGTCATGGCCGGATAGTGTTCCAGGGTTAAGGTGGCAACCCCGGTGCCCTCATTCACATCGCGCACCAGACCAATAAAACTGGCGACTGCACCAATGGCCGGATTGGTACGCATCGCTGCGAGCTCGGCGGCAATATCGAAATCTTCAGTCTGGACGCGGATGGTATGCATATTGAGCCTGGCAGGAAGCCCGCCTAGCCCCCGGTCACCGGCGGAAAAATGGCCACTTCGTCGCCTGCCCGCAGGGGCGTGTCGAGCGAGGCCATTTCCTGGTTCACCGCCACCCGCCAGCGCTTGCCGGCGTCCAGTGCAGCCGCCCAGACATCGCCGCGGCTGCGCAATTCGGCGACCAGTCCGGCCACCGTAGGGTTCGCCGGCAGGCCGCGCGACTCGCTAGCTTTGCCCACCGTTTCGCGCAGGCTCGCAAAATAAAGAATGGTCAACATCACTTCACCACATGCATGGCCGACTTGCGCAAGCCCAGATATTTGATGATGAATGCGGCCACGCCTTGCGCATCATCCAGGTCGAATTGCGGCAGTTCGGTCGCCAGGTGTTCATCCGTCGCCACCGCCACCACATGCGCATCCTCCGGAAACAGCAGGGGCTTGTCGCTCAATTTGCGGTGTACTTCGATTTTCGGCATGGCGTGGTGCTTCCAACCCTCGACAATCACCACATCGCAAGGTGAAAAATGCTTGAGCTGTTCCTCCAGCGTGGGCTCGGCGGCGCCGCGCAATTCATGCATCAGGGCCCAGCGGTTGCTGGAAGTCACCATCACCTCGGTGGCGCCGGCATGGCGGTGGCGCCATGAATCCTTGCCTGGCTGGTCGACATCGAACTCATGATGCGCGTGCTTGATCAGCGCGACCTTGAAACCTTCCATGACCAGGCAAGGAATGACCTTCTCGATCAAGGTGGTTTTGCCGCTACCGGAATAGCCTGCGATGGCGATTAGTTTCATATGAATTGGATAAGCTGTCCGGACAAAAGTTTAACCCGACTACTTAAGCTCCATCTTGAACGCATTGGCGATGAACGCAAGAATATCAGAACGCTCCTGGATGATTTTCGAGGTCGGCTTGCCGGCGCCGTGACCGGCACTGGTCTCGATGCGAATCAGCTTTGGCGCATCACCCGTATCGGCTGCCTGCAACGCAGCGGCATATTTGAAGCTGTGTGCCGGCACCACGCGATCATCGTGGTCAGCCGTGGTCACCAGCACCGGCGGATATTTCTTGCTAGCCTGGATCGTGTGCAATGGCGAGTACGCGTACAGCGCCTTGAACTGCTCGGCATTATCGGATGAGCCGTAATCGGAGACCCAGGCCCAGCCGATGGTGAACTTGTGAAAGCGCAACATATCCATCACGCCCACCTCCGGCACCGCTGCGCCGAACAGTTCGGGACGCTGGTTCAGTACCGCGCCCACCAGCAAGCCGCCATTGGAGCCACCATTGATGGCCAGCCTGGCGGGCTGCGTATATTTGTTGGCGATCAGCCATTCAGCTGCCGCAATAAAATCGTCGAACACATTCTGCTTTTTCAACTGGGTGCCAGCGTCATGCCAGTCGGCGCCGTACTCGCCACCGCCGCGCAACGACGCACTGACGTAGACGCCGCCCATCTTCATCCAGGTCGCTGCGGTGACGTTATAGCCGGGCGTCAGGGAGATATTGAAGCCACCGTAGCCGTAGAGGATGGTCGGATTGTTGCCGTCAAGCTTGAGGCCCTTCCGATGTGCGATAAAGATGGGGAATTTGGTTCCATCCTTGCTGGTAACAAACGCCTGGCGGGTTTCAAATTCATCCGGATTGAACGCGGTCCTGGGGCGCTTGAACAGGGTGGCTTTGCCGCTGGCCACGTCGTAGCGATAAATTTCACCCGGCGCAGTAAAGCTCGTATAGCTGAAAAACGTTTCCTTCTCGGACCAGCGTCCGCCGAATCCGCTGGCGGTGCCCACACCCGGCAGGGCGACATCGCGAACGAATTTTCCATCGGTCGCGTAAACCTTGACGTTGCTTGCGGCGTCCTTGAGGTATTGCACGAACAGCTTGCCGCCTACGGCGCTCGCCGCAGTCAGCGTGTCCTTCACCTCCGGGACGACGACTGTCCAGTTGCTCCGTTCGACACGCCGCAGATCGATGGCCATGATTTTTCCATGAGGCGCATCCTTGTCCGTCCTGATCCAGAGCGTATTCTTGTTGCTGCCGATGGGTTCGTATTCAAAATCGAAATCGAGCGTAATCACTTTTGGCGTGCCCGCTGCAAACGCGCTCTTATTGAGCGGCAACGACAGCAAACCATTTTTGCGACCCGTGCCTTTGCGAACATGGATGATGGCGAACTCACCGTCGTCACTGACCGAGGTGCCGAAGCCCCATTCCTTTTCGGCCTTGTTTTCAAACACCAACACATCGCCGGTCTGGTCTTCACCCAGGCGGTGATAGTAAATTTTTTGAAAATAATTGCTGACCGTCAGCGCTTCGCCTTCACGTGGCGCATCGTAGCGTGCGTAGAAAAAACCCTTGCTGTCCGGCGTCCATTCGGCAGTCGAGAATTTCACCCACTTGATGGTATCGGCGAGGTCCTTGCCGGTGCCCAGATCGCGCACCCGCCACTCCTGCCAGTCCGAGCCGGCAATGGCCACGCCATAAGCCAGGTAGCGACCATCGCGGCTGGGTGCGGTGCCACTGAGTGCAACAGTGCCGTCTGCCGACAGCGTATTGGGATCAAGCGCAACCTTGGGCGTTTCTGTCAGCGAGGCTGCCGTGTAAAGTACGCTCTGCTGCTGCAGTCCATTGTTGCGGCTCCAGAAATAGCGCTTCCCTTCTTTGCTCGGGATACCGAATTTTTCGTAATCGTAGAGATCGGTATACAGATTCTTGATGGCCGCGCTCTGCGGAATCGCCGCCAGGAATTTCTCGCTGACTTCGTTCTGCGCCTTCACCCAGGCCTTGGTATCGGCACTGTTGTCGTCTTCCAGCCAACGGTAGGGATCGGCCACCACGGTGCCGTGATAGTTATCGGTTTGCGCAACCTTGCGTGTGTCAGGATATTTCATCGGCTCTGCAGCGGCGAACGTTGCCGCTATCGTTGACAGCATGGCAATCGCGATGGAAGTGGAACGGGGCATGACATCCTCAAAAGTGAAGTGATGGAATAAGGAACGCTTAGCTGTCGCTGGCGGGATTAACGATTTTTAGCGCTGGCTTGGCCTCGACTTCGCTAGCCAGGGCTGCCGGCTCAATCTCGACTTTCTCGATCTTCTGGAACTGCTCGGTAATTTTGCGGCTGGAGGTATGCACCAATTCCACGTCTTTGCTGACTTGCCCCATATGTTTGGCGAGATCGTCCATGCGCGCCTGGAAGCGCCCGAAGTCCGAGCCCAGCTTGCCGAGCGCGTCCTTGATGACATGCACCTGTTTGCGTGTTTCCACGTCTTTGAGCACCGCCAGCGCGGTGTTGAGTACCGCCATCATGGTTGTCGGCGAAACGATCCATACATGTTTGCGTGCGGCGTATTCGACCAGGTCGCGATGATGCGCATGAATTTCCGCAAAAACCGCTTCGGCGGGCAGGAACATCACGGCGCCATCGCCGGTCTCGCCGGGAATGATGTACTTGCTCGAAATATCGTCGACATGTTTGCGCACGTCTGCCTTGAACGCAGCAGGCGTCGCACGATCAGCGCCATCGGCCAGCATGCGTTCGTAGTTTTCCAGCGGAAACTTGGAATCCACCGCGATCAGCCCCGTGGGCTCGGGCAGCTTCAGCACGCAGTCGGCGCGCACCCGGTTGGGAAAGGTGTACTGGAATTCATAGGCGCTGGTCGGCAGCACATTCTTGACGATCGTTTCCAGCTGCACCTCGCCGAACGCGCCGCGTGAGCGTTTGTCACCCAGCAGTTGCTGCAGGCTGACGACATTGGTGGTCAAGCCATCGATTTTCTTCTGCGCTTCGTCGATCGTCGCCAGTCGCGCCATCACATTGGCAAAGGTTTCGTTGGTTTTCTTGAAGCCTTCGTCAAGGCGCTCATTCACCTTGCCACTGATTTCGGCAAGACGTGTGTCATTGGTTTTGGCCAGCGATTCGATCGTGGTGGTAACGTGCAAGGTGACATCGCGCATCATCAGCTGAATGGATTCCTGTTGGGCGCGGGATTGTTCGGCGAGTTTTTCCAGGGTAACGCCCAACATTTCGGCCTTGAGCGCATCCTGCTTTTTACCGAGTTCCAGATTAAGGATGGCCAGTTGCTGGATCAACGCTTCCCGACTTGCGGACAGGGCCTGTGTCTGCTCCTGCTGCAGCGATTGCAGCGATTGCCGCGTTTTACCCAGTTCATCGCCCACTGCCGCACGCAGACGCTCGCCGGCGTCAAGCTGGCTGGCGGCAATACGGTCGGCCTGTCGGGCAAGACTGTCAGCAAGGTCCGTGAGCATCGCGCGATGACGACTCTCCTGCTCAGTCTGCAGGCTGGCAGGG
>JANMXS010000119.1:0-4987 GCA_031394335.1 Burkholderiales bacterium | reverse complement strand
GCAATGGACGTTCGGTGTACAGCTTTTGCATGTGTCCCGGCGGCACCGTGGTCGCCGCCACCTCCGAGGCGGGCTGCGTGGTTACCAATGGCATGAGCCAGTACTCGCGCAATGAACGCAACGCCAATGCCGGCATCGTCGTCGCCATTTCGCCGGAACAGGATTATCCTGGCCACCCGCTGGCGGGCATTGATTTCCAGCGCCATTGGGAAGCACAGGCGTTCAAGGCCGGCGGTGAAAATTATTCGGCGCCGGCGCAGCTGGTCGGCGACTTTATCGCCGGGCGTGCCTCGACTGCGCTGGCGTCGGTCGAGCCTTCCTATAAGCCGGGGGTGCGCATGACGGATTTAAGCAGCGTGGCCCCCGATTACGCCATCATCGCGATTCGCGAGGCGCTGCCCGCCTTCGACAAACAGATCAAGGGTTTTGCCATGCATGATGCAGTACTGACCGGGGTTGAAACGCGTACCTCTTCGCCGATCCGCATCACGCGCCGCGACGACGATTTCCAGAGCATCAACACGCGCGGCTTGTTCCCGGCCGGCGAGGGCGCGGGTTATGCCGGCGGCATCATGTCGGCGGGCGTTGACGGCATCAAGGTGGCCGAAGCCGTCGCGCTCAGCATCGTCGGCGGGGTGGGGCGGCATAAACGCGTGCAAATGGACGATCAGGCCTCGCCTTATTGAGCCTTGCCTGAGCGACTTCGGTGTGTGCGCCGGATAAATTCACGTGACATGCGCTGGGTGATGAGAACCGGCTTGCCGATTTCTCCATGCAAGTGGAATTGTTCGCTACACTCTCATAATACAAATTGACCAGATTTGATCCCGGTGCGCTCACCGGACCGAGGCCATGCCGAATTCACGCTTGCCCCAATGCCTCGCCAGCCGCGTTTTTCATGCGGTACTGCTCGCCCTCCTGATGGTGTCCGGTGTTGTGTCTGCGCTCGCCGCGCCGGCCGGCAGCGGCGACCCGCCACGCAAGACCCTTACTGTCGTTCTCGACGACAACTTTCCGCCGTATATTTTTCGCGATGCCGGTGGGCAGCTGCAAGGCATTCTCAAGGATCGATGGGCGCTATGGGAGGCCCGCAACGGCATCCGCGTTGATCTGCAGGCGATGGACTGGGCCAAGGCACAGCAGGTGATGAAAGCGGGCGGCGCCGACGTGATCGACACCATCTTCACCACCGAGGCGCGCAAAAAAATTTACGACTTCTCGGCGCCCTATGCCGATATCGAAGTGCCGATTTTTTTCCACAAGAACATCGGCGGCATTGTCGATGCCGCTTCACTGCAGGGTTTTACGGTGGGCGTCAAGGACGGTGATGCCTGCATCGACTATCTGCATGAGCACGGCATCGACCAACTGGAGAAATATACGAGTTACGAATTGCTGGTGGCGGGAGCGGCGGCCCACCAGACCCGGATATTCTGCATGGACAAGCCGCCGGCCATATATTTGCTGACCCGACTTGGCGTCGAGGGCGATTTTCGTTATTCCGCGCCTTTGTATATCGGCCAGTTCCATCGCGCTTTTCTGAAGGGCAACGTACCACTGATGAGGATGGTTGAAGACGGTTTCGCGAAAATTTCCGAAGCCGAGCTCAAGGCGATCGATAAAAAATGGCTGGGGTCATCGTTGGCTGCGCCGGATGCCCGGTGGCAAACGTACGCGCGCAATGCCGGCTATGTGGTGCTGGCCCTGCTTGCGGTGGCGCTGGTGCTGGTTATCTGGAACCATGTCCTGCGCCGCCGCGTTGCTGCCAATACGGCAGCGCTGACGCATACGCTGGATCAGCTGCGCATCAGCGAGGAGCGCTGGAAGTTTGCACTTGACGGTGCGCAGGACGCCGTGTGGGACTTCGATGTGCAGACCGGTGAGGAGCATGTTTCCAACCGTTGGCTGGAAATGCTCGGCTATGCGGAGGGAGAAATCAAAACGTCCTACCGCAGCTGGCACGACAGCATCCATCCCGACGACCGGCCGCAGGTGCTGGCCAGGCTGCAGCCCTGTTTCGACGGCACTGCCGCCACTTGCGAGAGCGAGCACCGGGTACGCTGCAAGGACGGCAGCTGGAAATGGATCCTGGTGCGCGGCAAGGTGGTGGCGCGCAGCGCGGATGGCAAGGCGCTGCGCATGATCGGTACCCGCTCGGACATTACCGAGCGCATTCGCGCCGGCGAAGAGCGAAACCGCTTTGCCAGCATCATCAAAAGCAGCCTGACCGAGATTTATCTGGTGAATTTCGAGACGCTGCACTTCGACTATGCAAATGATGGGGCGCTGCGCAATCTTGGTTATTCGATGGACACCCTGCGCACCATGACCCCCTTCGATATCAAACCCGAGCTGACGGAAGCCCGGCTGCACAGCATAATCGAGTCGCTGGTCCGCCATGAGAAAGAGGTGGTGGTTTTTGAGACGGTTCATCGCCGTGCCGACGGCAGCATTTATCCGGTTGAAATTCACTTGCAGCTGGCGGTATTCGAAGGCCATCCGGTGCTGCTGTCGCTGGTGCTGGATACGACCGGGCGCAAGGAAACCGAAAAGCTGCGCACTGCCAAGGAGGTCGCCGAACTCGCCAGCCACACCAAGACCATATTCATGGCCAGCATGAGCCATGAGCTGCGCACACCGCTCAATTCCATTCTGGGTTTCGCACAACTGCTCGAATACGAGCCGGTCGTCATTGCCACTGAAAGTGTGCAGAAAAAGGTGATGCATATCCGCACCGCCGGCAAACATCTGCTGGCCATGGTCGAGGACATTCTCGACTTGTCCGGCATCGAGGCCGGCAAGGTGGTGCTGACCATGGAACCGGTCGAGATGCTGCAGCTGCTGCACGATTGCGCCGCGCTTGCCGAATTGCATGCGCAGCGCAGCAAGATCAGTTTTCACTATGAGCATGACGGCAAGGGCTACTGGGTTACGGGCGATCGCAAGCGTCTGAAGCAGGTGTTGATGAACCTGCTGTCGAACGCGATTAAATACAACCGCGACAGCGGCGCTATCCATTTCAGCTTCAGTCGGGACGCCGAGCGCGTGACCATCGCCATCCAGGACACCGGCTTCGGCCTCACCGGGGCGCAGCTGGACAGGTTGTTCGAACCGTTCAACCGCCTGGGCGCGGAAAGCGGCGCCACCGAGGGCACCGGCATCGGCCTGGTGATCGTCAGGCAGTTGGTGCTGGCGATGAATGGAACCATCGACGTGGCGAGCGAACCGGGCGCGGGCTCGACCTTTACCCTGACGTTTATGCGCAGTGCGCAGGGCGGGTCATCAGGCTAAACGTTGTCGGCGCAGCGGCTGCTCGGCGTTGCCGCGTGGCACAATGCATGGCCCAATATGGGGATTTCTAAAAACCGTATAACGCCATTCGGCGCGGTGTTTGAAGCAAAAATGTTCCACAGGGCGCGCCAGTGCTGGAGTTTGGTTTTTTTAATTTGAGTTCATGATTTCGAGAGCCGCCATGTCACGCCACATTCTTGAGCAAGCCCGCATCCATCCGGCGATTCGCGACACCATCGCCAATCATCATCGCGATCTCATCGACGAGGTTGAAGCCGCGGTTGCGGCGCATTCGGTGGTGGTAGTCGGCATGGCGCAGAACCCGATGCCGAAAAAAGCCATGAAGGCGCTGGACACCGCGGGCATCGGCTATCACTACCTCGAGTACGGCAGCTATTTCAACAACTGGCGCCGCCGCAATGCGCTCAAGATGTGGAGCGGCTGGCCGACCTTCCCGATGGTGTTCGTCAAGGGGGCGCTGGTCGGGGGTGCAGACGATGTGATTCGTCTTGTCGACAGCGGCGAACTGGCAGGATTGCTGGCGTAAAAAAGCGGCTTCGCAACATCTGCTGCGAAGCCGTTTGTTTCATGCTGCGACGGCAGGCTAGAAATTGGCCTTGAACTGCGCACCGAAGATGCGCGGCTCGTTGATGAAGCCGGTCAGGTTATTGAAGTCGATGCCGCCGGTGATGCGCACCTGGTTGGTGATATTGCGGCCGTATAGCGCGACTTCATATTTGCCGTTGCCGAAGATATAGCCGACGCGGGCACCACCCTCGGTAAGCGATTTGCCGGTGAACTCGGTCGATTCATACAAAAAGAAATTGACCTTGCTGCGATACACCCAATCCGTATGCGCGTACCACTCGCCGTTCCGGGTCGGGATGCTGTAGCGCAGCGTGAAGTTGGCGGTGTACTTGGGCGCCTGCGGTAGCGGGTTGCCGTCGATCAGCGCGCGACCGCCGGCTGTGCGCGGATTGGTCACGGTGCAGGACGCGCAGACGGCAACAGCCAGGTTGGGGTCCTTGATCTTGGTGTCGTTATAGCTCGCACCGATGCTTGCCAGCAGGTTGTTGGTGACATAGGCCTGCAGATCGAGCTCGAAACCCTGGCCCTCGGTCTTCTTGGCGTTGAGCAGGACATTGGAATTGGCAGCACCGCCGACGGCGGTCAGTTGCTGGTCCTTGACGGTATATTTGAACACGCCGAAGCTCAAGCGTGCCTTGCGCTCGAACAGATCAGCCTTGATGCCGGCCTCGTATGAGGTATTGGTTTCCGGGTTGGCCACCGACTGGTTGTTGAACGATCCGGCGCCCTGCACGCTGGCGGCGCGGAAGCCATTGGCGATACGCGCATACAAGCTTACATCGCGATCCAGGGCATAGGTGCCGCTCAGATCCCAGCTGACCTTGTTGTTGCTGGGCGACGCGGTCAACGGGCCGGCTGCTGCCAGTGCGGCATAGGTCGGCAAGGTGCCGAACACCGCGCTGTTGTAATCCTCGACGCTGAAGGCTTTCTTGTCGCGCGTATAGCGCACCCCGCCGCGCAGTTTAAGCGCCGGGCTGACGGCATAATTGAGTGCGGTGAAGATCGCATAGGAATCGTCCTTCTGGCGGACGCGTTCATAGCCGTTTTGCGCGCCGGCGGTGAACAGGGAATCGTAGCTGAAGCTCTCGACCTTGTAGTCTTCATGGAA
>JANMXS010000118.1:0-2240 GCA_031394335.1 Burkholderiales bacterium | reverse complement strand
AGTCCGCGCTGTCCGTGACAATGGCAACGAAGGCGTGGTTCTTGGCCGACGCGCGCACCATCGCCGGGCCGCCAATGTCGATATTTTCAATGGCGTCATCGAAGGTGCAATCGGGCTTCGCGACGGTTGCGGCGAACGGGTAGAGATTCACCACCACCAGGTCGATCGGCGGAATCTCGTGGTCCTGCATCGCCTTGGTGTGATGGGCGAGATCGCGCCGCGCCAGGATGCCGCCATGAACCTTGGGGTGCAGGGTCTTGACGCGGCCGTCCATCATTTCCGGAAAGCCGGTGTAGTCGCCGACCTCGGTGACTGCCACGCCGTTATCCTGCAGCAACTTGGCGGTGCCGCCGGTGGAAAGAATTTGTATGTCGTGACGGGCAAGAAATTTGGCGAACTCGAGCACGCCGGTTTTATCGGAAACGCTGATCAGGGCGCGCCGGATGCGGATAAGGGATGAGGCGGAGGGGGAGGTCATGGCCGTTGGGTTGACAGTAAAGATGAGGTTCGGAAATAAGTGAGGCTTGATTGCGCGGGAACCTGCCGGTAGCCAACTACTAATACGGCCCCCGGCGCGATGAATGCCCGGATGCAGTCTGTTGCAGGAACGCGACCTACTCGATCCCGTGTTGCGTCAATTTTTTACGCAGCGTATTGCGATTCAAGCCCAATAAATCGGCGGCGCGCGTCTGGTTGCCTTCGGCGTGATGCATCACCACTTCCAGCAGCGGGCGTTCCACATTGGCTACGACCATATCGTAAATATCGGTCGCGCTTTCACCATCGAGATCCTTGAAATACTGCTTCAGCATTTTGCGTACACAGGCGGATAGTTCGCTATCCCGATCGTCACGCGCGGGTTCTTTGACCATTATTGTTATCCCTTGACTAAGGTATTGTTTTACTAGGCCGCGCGCTGCAGTTGGCGTGCGGGGTATTGTGCAAAATCAAAAAATACATGGCCGAGCGTTTCCAGCCGGTCCATATACTGTATTACCGCGTCGAATTGTCCCCTTGTTCCGACGATCTGGTTCATGCGTTGCCTGAAGTCTTCCGCACCGGGTCCTCCCTGGATGTACCACGCAATATGCTTGCGGGCAATGCGGTAGCCTTTTTCCTCACCATAAAACGCATACAGATTCTGCAAATGCCCGGCGGCAATCTCGCGCACTTCAGCCACGGTAGGTGGTGCAAGATGCGTGCCGGTTTTCAAAAAGAACTCGAGCTCGCGAAATATCCACGGTCGGCCCTGCGCGGCGCGGCCGATCATGACCGCATCAGCCTGGGTGTACTGCAACACATCACGCGCTTTCTCCGGCGAATCGATATCGCCGTTGGCGATCACCGGAATCTTTACCGCAGCCTTCACCGCCCTGATGGTGTCGTATTCAGCCTCGCCGTTGTACAGATCGGCGCGGGTGCGGCCATGTACTGCCAGCGACTGGATGCCGTTGTCTTCGGCAATGCGCGCGATGGTCAGCGCGTTTTTATGCTCGCGATCCCAGCCGGTACGGATTTTCAACGTCACCGGAACTTGTACCGCATTGACGACAGCACTGACAATTCGCGCCACCAGCGCCTCGTCCTGCAGCAAAGCGGAGCCGGCGTAGACGTTGCAAACTTTTTTCGCCGGGCAGCCCATATTGATATCAATGACTTGTGCGCCGCGCGAAACATTGTAGCGGGCCGCCTCGGCCATCATCTCGGGCGCAGCACCGGCGATCTGGACCACAATAGGATCGACTTCACCGGTGTGGTCACCACGACGTATCGATTTTTCGGTTTGCCAGAGTTTTGCATTCGACGCGACCATCTCGGATACCGCCATCCCCGCGCCGAGCTTTTTGCAAAGCTGGCGAAACGGCCTGTCGGTAACGCCCGCCATGGGCGCGACCAACAAATTGTTCTTCAAGGTGATGGAACCGATTTGCACAGATGGCTCAGCGTGGAAAATAAATACATTGAAAATTGAGCCGCTCATTTTATAGGCAATCGCCAGCTTGGCAAAATGATTTTTTCGCTTTCTAGAAAGCACGCGCAACTTGCTGATTCCACGTGAATGCAGCCTTGGCGGTCCGCGTAGCGGAATGCCGGGCCACACTATTTGCATTTGCCAGGGCATTCCGTGCGGGTGCGTGAAATGCGGCCATCCCGTAATCAGGTGATGGCGGTTTGCAAACCGAAACAGGCGGTGCGAATATTGCATGCCGCCGCACGTGACCAGTACACATTCCCTGTTA
>JANMXS010000117.1:0-3404 GCA_031394335.1 Burkholderiales bacterium | reverse complement strand
CTGCAGTATCCCGGGCAAGCCGCGACAGTCGATGTCTCACCTTTGCCACGCCTGCCACACGATTTTTTTTCTTCATCAAGAGCGCCATGTCCACTCCAAAACACGCCCACGTCCTCATTCTCGGTTCCGGCCCTGCCGGCTACAGCGCTGCGGTATATGCAGCTCGCGCCAATCTGAAGCCGGTGCTGATCACCGGGATCGCCCAGGGCGGACAGCTGATGACCACTACTGATGTCGAAAATTGGCCCGCCGATGCCGAGGGGGTACAAGGTCCCGAGCTGATGGACCGCTTCCTGAAGCATGCGGAGCGCTTCGATACCGAAATCATTTTCGACCATATCCACACCGTTGATTTCAGCACCAAACCCTATTCGCTGAAAGGCGACTCAGGCATTTATACCTGCGACGCGCTGATCATCGCCACCGGCGCCTCGGCGCAGTATCTGGGCTTGCCTTCCGAACAGTCGTTCATGGGCAAAGGCGTGTCGGGCTGCGCCACTTGCGATGGTTTTTTCTACAAAAAACAGGATGTTTGCGTAATTGGCGGCGGCAATACCGCGGTCGAGGAGGCACTCTACCTGTCCAATATCGCCAAACATGTGACGGTGGTTCACCGCCGCGACAAGTTCCGCGCCGAGAAAATTCTGCAGGACCGCCTGCTCGCCAAAGCCAAGGACGGTAACGTAACCATCCTTTGGAACCATCAGCTTGATGAGGTGCTCGGCGACAAAACCGGTGTGCTCGGCGTACGCGTCAAATCCACTGTGGATGGCAAGACGCAGGACCTCACACTTAAAGGCTGCTTCATCGCCATTGGTCACAAGCCCAATACCGACATCTTTGAAGGCCAGCTCGAAATGGTCAACGGCTATATCATTACCAAGGGCGGTTTGCAGGGCGATGCCACTGCGACCTCGGTCCCCGGCGTGTTCGCTGCCGGCGATGTTCAGGATCATGTGTATCGCCAGGCGGTCACCAGCGCCGGCACCGGTTGCATGGCCGCGCTGGACGCCGATCGCTATCTCGAGAGCCTGCATTAAGTCGCGCCAGCACCCAGGGCAGATGGATGGCGGATAAGCCTGAGGAAGAAGACCTGTTCCGCGCGGAAGTAGCGGATGTCGCTCCCCTGCGCGCCCAATCCCGTGCTTCGCTGGACAAGCCGCGCCCAAAACCGATCCCGTTCAAGCGCATCGAAGACGATCTGGCCATTCCGAAAGAGCTGTTGGCCGATACCTCGGGCTGGGACCTGGACATCGAGACCGGCGATCTCATCACCTTCCTGCGTCAGGGCCTGCCCAGCGATATTTTGCGCAAACTGCGGCGCGGGCAATGGGTGGTGCAGGCCACCATCGACCTGCATGGCGCCACCACTTCGATGGCACGCACCGAGCTGGCGCAGTTTCTGGCACACGCCCGGCACAACGGTATTCGCTGCGTACGCATCATCCACGGCAAAGGCACCCGTTCGCCGAACAATATTGCCCTGTTGCGCAACAAGGTGCGGCTGTCCCTGTCGCAGCGCGAAGAAGTGCTGGCCTTCTGCGATGCGCCGCCGGCCGATGGCGGCAGTGGTGCCGTGGTGGTGTTGCTGCGCGCCTCCTGATTCGGCGCGGCCTTTAGCCGCCCTGCCATCAGCAGGAACCGGGGGTTTTCCCGGTACAATTCGGCTCTCTTGGTGATGGATCATGGTCCGTCAGCGTCCCCCACAAAGAATTCAATATGATCTTTCTCCGTCGCCCGCTGGTCCTCGTGCTGACGCTGCTGGTCGGGTTTCTTGCGTTAAGCGAATTGGGTTATCGAAAACTTGCCAATCCCGACGAAGGCCGCTACTCGGAGATTGCGCGCGAAATGGCCGCCACCGGCGATTTCGTCACCCCACGCCTCAACGGGCTCAAGTACTTTGAAAAACCGCCCATGCAGTACTGGGCGACTGCAGCCGCGTTCAGCCTGTTCGGCGAAAGTGAATTCAGCGCGCGTCTCTATACCTTTCTGTGCGGTATCGGCTGCATTCTGCTGATCGCTTATACCGGCTCGCGCCTGTTCGATCATGAGACCGGCGCGCTGGCTGCCCTGGTGCTGCTGGCCTCCCCCTATTTCATGATGCTGTCCGAAATCGTCACCCTTGATATGGGGCTCACCTTCTGGATGACCCTGGGGGTGTGCAGTTTTTTGCTGGCACAGGCCACCGCTTACCACCACGAAAGACGGCGCTGGATGCTGTTGGCATGGGTGGGCATGGCGGTCGCGGTACTCTCCAAGGGGCTTATCGGCATCATATTTCCGGCTGCCGCAATATTTCTTTATTGCCTCATACAGCTGGATTTTCGCCTGCTGCTGAAGCTGGAATGGCTGCGTGGGCTGGTGGTGTTTTTCGCGATCGCAGCACCCTGGTTCGTCGTGGTATCGATGCGTAACCCGGAGTTCGCGCACTTCTTTTTCATCCATGAGCACTTCGAACGATTCCTGACCACCAGCCACCGGCGTGAGGCCGCATGGTGGTTCTTTGTGCCGATCGTGTTTGCCGGATTTTTGCCGTGGATGATCGCCTTGCTGCCGGCGACGATCTGCGGCTGGCGCACGCCCCCTTTGTCCAAGTCTGACGGCTCAACCTTCGCGCCGCTTAAGTTCATGCTGCTGTTCAGCGCTTTTGTGCTGCTGTTTTTCAGCAAATCCAGCTCGAAATTGCCTGCTTATGTGTTGCCGATGTTTCCGCTGCTGGCGCTGGTCATGGCTGTATATTTGCGGAAGGCCGGTACCCGTCTACTGGCATGGCTGGCACTGCCGCTGTTGCCATTGGCAATCGCAGGCGCCTGGTGGGCGTGGATTGCGCCTGCGCAGCGTGCCGCCGATGACATTGCCCGGCAGCAGCTGTACGCTGAAATGAGCATCTGGGTAATGGCTGGCATGCTGTTGATGGCAGCTGCCGTACTCATTGCATTTATCGCCTTGCGCAGCGGCAAAAAATGGCTGGGCATCATTGCCGTCTCGACATCAACCCTTGCCATGATCGGCCTGATCAACCGCGGTTACGAAACGATTTCACCCCTGCAGTCCGGGCATGCAGTCGCTGCGTCAATCAGCAAGCAACTTGCACCCGACACGCGCCTTTACGCCGTCAAAATTTATGACCAGTCCCTGCCCTTCTACCTGAAGCGCACCCTGACACTGGTGGATTACGTCGACGAATTCGAAATGGGCCAAAAAGCCGAGCCGCAGAAATTCATTGCCCGCTTAGCCGACTTTCCAGCGGCCTGGAGCGCACCCGGTCCGGCCATCGCTATAATTCAGCCTGGCGATATTGAAGCGATCCGCGCCTTGGGCCTGGCATTCGACGTAATCCATAAAGACGCGAAGCGCATCGCGATCAAAAAAATCTGAACTCACCACCGGCGACCACTTTGAAC
>JANMXS010000116.1:0-7216 GCA_031394335.1 Burkholderiales bacterium | reverse complement strand
GGCGTGCGCGCTCTGGCCCGCGCATTATCCGATGACCTCGCCTATCACCACATGCACTGGCTTGTCGCTTTTCGGGTCGAGCGTGCCAGTAACGCCGTGAAGATCTCCTGGTTGAGCCAGAGGTTGACCGTTGGCCGAGATTCTTGCCTCTACGGTGACCGAGCGGAAGTCCGACAACTTGCGCTGCGGCATCATCGCCTGCGAGTCGTTCAGAGAGAATTTGACCGGCCATTGCCCGACCGTGGTGCGCATCACGGCCAGTGGCGGACCTGGCGAGTCGACCGACTTCGCAAACACAAACAATATCTGGCCGGCGCCGGCCTTGGCGCGCAACTTGGGGTCAATGTCGATGGTGCCGTTGATCTGTGCCGTCCCCGTAGCCGTTGTCGTGGCAACCGGCGGTGGGGCGGCATTGCCGGACAAGCGCAGCGCTTCGGCAATATTGGCGGAGATAATCTTGGCGTCAGAAGAATCCGCCGGCAGTACGCCGGCCAGATGCCGCCAGACTTCCACCGCCTGCGTATAGTGCTTCTGTTCATGCAGGAGGCTCGCCTGCAGCCACAAGGCTTTCGGGTGATCAGGGTCCCGCCTCAACGCCTCGCCGAGATACTGCGCCGGCGCGCCGTCGAGCTTGCCGCCGGTGAGCGACGCTGCGGCATCGGCGTAGTTGGCCCACGCGTCGGTATTCAGTGCATCCAGCTTGACCGCCTTCGCATACAGATCCAGTGCCTTCTTATAATCATGCGCAATGCGCGATTTCTCAGCCTGCGCGAGCAAGGCAGTGCCTTCCGAAGAGACACGAGGCGCAGTGGGAGCGACCGCCGACCCGTCGGCAATCGGTGCGGCCGCGGGAAGTCCCGCGTGCTTGCGCGCCTCGGCCGCATCGCTGCTGCGGCCCATAAAATCGTAGGATTGCGCCAGCAGCGCCCAATCCGCCGGCGATCCACCAGTGGA
Organism: Burkholderiales bacterium; assembly: GCA_031394335.1. Classification (GTDB taxonomy): domain Bacteria; phylum Pseudomonadota; class Gammaproteobacteria; order Burkholderiales; family Usitatibacteraceae; genus UKL13-2. The sequence goes on along the minus strand of JANMXS010000116.1, from coordinate 6,262 downwards.
GTTCAGCCGCTTCGCGAGTTTTTCCGTGGCTTCCTCAACTGAGCCTACTTTAGCTGTTCCGACCAGCGACGCGGCGGTCGGATGCGACGATTCCACGCCGGTCTGTCCCATGGTGGAGACGAGTGCGGACTCCGTGGCGCTCACACTGATGGCGCCCGGCGTGCCCCACAGTTGGTACATGCCCAGCGATGCACCGATGAGTATCACGACTGCGCCAATCAGCACCGCGCGCGCGCGTCCGGTTCCGATCCGCGCGCGAACGTGATTGAAAAGGGGGAGTGCAATCGCCACGGCGGCGAGCGACGTCATGACGCCTGCACTAAACCAAAAAATGTGATCACTGGTCATCGGTTTTTGCTTTTAGTTCAACTTCACTGTCGACACGAACGTATCAGTCGGCATACTTTGCGATATGTTGAGTCTGCCCGAGGAGTGTAGTCACACTGTGTGCACTTGTAACCGCGTCTGCTCACAGCGACAGGGAATAGTCTGAGAAATACAGTGTTTCCCTACCATCGAAGTCGGAGTTTTGTCGTAGGCCGTGACGGTCCATTTGAGAGTCGTTCGCGTTGAGAGAGTGATTCCATGAATACAAAAATTATCCTTCCGCTGTATCGCTGTTGCTTGAGCGCAGCGGGTGTTCTGTTCCTCGCCAGCGCGTGGCCCGCGATCGCTCCGGCTCCTGCGCAGGATCCGCTCGAGTCGGCGCGCAGCGCAGTCCGACTCAAACAGTTCGATCGTGCCTTGAACGATCTTCGCAAGCAGGCCGAAGGCGGAAACACCGAGGCCCAGTATTTATTGGGTCTTGCGCTCCTCAATGGCTTGACCAGCGAATCGGACCTGCCGCAGGCCAGGCGCTGGCTCAAATCCGCTGCGCAAAGCCACCACGCCGGCGCGGCCTTTGCGCTGGCCGCCGTGTTGTTTCGCGGTGACAAGGCGGATCGGCCCGAAGCCCGGGACTGGCTGAATCGCGCGGCGCAAGCAGGCAATCCAATCGCCCAGCAAGCACTGAAAGCCGGGCAGATGCCGCTCGAACCCGACCGCGCCCCTGCAATGCAGGAGCAGGCGCTTCGAAAAGCATTGTTCCTTTGGAGTGCTCAATCCTGCGACTCGCATCTGCTGCGCGCGAGGAGACGCGGGATCGGGGTGGATGCCACGGATGAAATCCTCACGTCGGCGTTGGCCCTTGCTGCCGGCGCGGGCGCCCTCGACAGCCTCAACGTGTTGCTGGAGGCGCGCGCCAACGCCAATATCGCGAACCGCTTCGGCGTGACGGCATTGATGCGGTCGGCGGCGCAACCCAATGTGGCGCTCACGCTGGCGTTGCTGGCCAAGGGCGCCATACCTGCAGCGGTGGATCAGGTGGGAAATTCCGCGTTGATGTATGCGGCGCGCGCCAATCGCGGCGAACAGATCGATGTCTTGATCGCCCGCGGCGTGCCGGTCGCTGCGTTGAACGCCCAGAAGTGGTCGGCGTTGGACGTGGCGATCAAGTCCGGTTCTGATCAGTCCACCGCCGCACTGCGCGCGCAAGGAGCGAAACCGGCCCTGTCTGCGGAATTGCTGGTCGCCCGTGGTGGCGAAGATGCGGACTATAGCCGTGCCGGCGCGCTCTACCGTGGGTGGCCGGAACTGTTGATTGCGGTGACGCGTGATGATGTCGCGACCGTCAATCGCCTGCTGGAAGCCGGCAGCAGCGCCCGGACCGCATCGGTCAGCGGCGATAGCGCACTGCTCATCGCGGTGGAATCCAACGCGGTCGAGTCGGCCAAGGCGCTGCTCAAGCGCGGCGCGGACCCAGCCGCTGCCGGCGCCAATGGACGCACACCCCTGACCGTCGCGGTCAGCAACGGGTCGGAGGTCATGGTGCGCGAATTGCTGTCGGCCGGTGTGCCCGCCGATACGCATGTGAAGAGCGAGCCCACCCCCTTGATGGTGGCGGCCGAATCCGGCCAGACCCGTATCGCCGGCGCATTGCTGGCGGCGAAGGCGTCGGTCACATCGGCGGATGCTCGAGGTGTCACCGCACTGATGCGCGCGGCACAGAGTGGCCAGGCAGAATTGGCGGTCATGCTGATTGCGCACGGCGCATCACCCAACGATACCGATTCGTCTGGCCATGGCGTGATGTGGTTTGCGGCCAGTTCTGGGCAGACCAATGTCGTCCAGCTGTTGGTGCAGCACGGCCAGACCGTCAATCAAGCCGACCGCGCCGGCGTGACGCCGCTAATGCAGGCAGCGGCCGGCGGCCACACGGCTGTCGTGTCGCAATTGCTCGAGTCGGGTGCCGCCGTGGATGCCAAATCAAAGAGCGGCACGACGGCGTTGATGATGGCCGCCGAAGCAGGCCGCGTCGAGACCGTGCAGCGCCTGATCAAAATCTCAAAAGGCATCGATGAGCAGAATATTTTCGGTGACACGGCGTTGATCGCGGCGAGTCGCGGTGGTCACACGGAAGTTTGCGAGGTGCTGTTGAAGGCGGGAGCCAACGCTTCGTTGCGCAACACCAACCGCGCGACTGCCACCGATGTGGCGAAGGCACGCGGCCTAGACAACATCGTCAAACTATTGGATGCAGCCTAGTAAACATGCACGGCAATCACGTGCACGATGCCGGCGATGATGAGCATGAAAAACAACGGCAGGTGCAGAACATGCCACAGGGAGAAGAGCCGCTCGTAGGCTTGAAAGGTCGCCACGCGACTCGCGGCTCCGAGGCGTCGAGCAACGTAGTCGTTCGCCAGATGCGTAAGTCGGCGACGATGCTGCGACAGCGTCAGCGAGGAACGCGCAGCGACGCCCAGTTCGTGATGGATATATTTGCGCAGGCGCAACCGGGAAATCGTGCGAAGCACCGTCAGCACAATCGGGCTGATTAAATCAACCCCCGGTTTGGCCGCAATCGACATCAGTCGTACTTCATCCGTGTTCAGCCGGTTCACGAGGTCGGGTAGAAATTGAACCGTCGTCGCCTGACCGCGCAGTCGATCCGCTGCTGACCTGAGTTCATCCAACGTGGCGCGCGTGCCATACAGACCGTGGTGAATCTTCGTGTAGAAGTATCGCCCGAACAATCCGCTGCCCGACACCACCAGCATGCAGGCGAGCGCCACATTGCTGTTGGTCGCGCCGGTCTTGAAATTGGAGTGAAACAGGATCAGCACCGGTCCGAGCACGCCCATGACCATGTGGGTGCGGAACCAAACCTGCATCTTGCCCATGAAATTCAGCCACCGCACGCGCTTGCGCAGCGGATATAGGAGGAGCAGCAACATCGTGCTTCCGCCGATGATGCCCAGCGCGTAGCCCAGACCGTGCTGCGGTGAGATGTATCGCGCGATTGGAAAATGCGTTCCGAAATACAGAAGTGCCACGACGAACAGCGCAAACCAGAACGCCGCGGGCAGCGGTTTGCGCCGCACTCGAGTCGCGGTGAGGGATTCAGCGGTGGAGGCCATGGCGACAGATTGTAACGATTGACCGGTTTAAGTTCATGACGTCGCTTCCTGACGACGAATTGACTGTGCAAAGCGGATCACAAATCCGGCATTTATACCGCATAAATTTGTCGGTTTCCGTCGATGCGTATTTCACCGTAGAGATTCGATTCGATAGTCATGGTACTACTACCTGTAATGTTTCAAGCTGAATACCTTATTTACGCGATACCGGCGGCAGCCATCTGCACCTACTACTGGGCGAAACGTCTGGCGGCCGACAAGCGCAATTCCGCCGTGAAGGAACAATCGGTGCAGGCGGGCTTGACGGAACCGGCTTCGCTCCATCCCATCATCGATCTGAAAACCTGCATCGGTTGCGGCTCCTGCGTGAAAGCCTGCCCTGAGCAGCCCGAACACCACGTGCTAGGCCTGATTCAGGGCAAGGCACATCTGGTCAGCCCGACCGACTGCATCGGCCACGGCGCCTGCAAGACTTCCTGCCCCGTGAATGCGATCACGCTGGTGTTCGGCACGGAAAAGCGTGGGGTCGACATCCCGGTGCTGAGTCCGGCGTTCGAGACGACGGTTCCGGGCGTATTCGTCGCCGGCGAATTGGGCGGCATGGGATTGATCCGCAACGCGTTGGAGCAGGGGCGGCAGGCCGTCGAAGTCATCGCGCGTACCCGTCCCAAGAAAAAAGGCGTGCTGGATCTTCTGATCGTCGGCGCCGGCCCGGCCGGCTTCGCTGCATCGCTGGCGGCATTGCAGCACAAGCTCAATTTCGTCACCGTGGAACAGGACTCGCTCGGCGGTTGTGTCTTTCAGTATCCCCGCGCGAAGCTGGTCATGACCTCACCGGCGGAATTGCCGTTGGTGGGCAAGATGCACTTCAAGCACACCTCCAAGGAGGATCTGCTCAAGTTCTGGGTCGAGGCCGAACGCAAGACTGGGCTCAAGGTCAATTATAAGGAGCGCGTGGAGACCGTGCAGCGCTTACCTGACGGCACATTTGCGGTGAAGACCTCAAAGAAGACCTATCAGACCTGCACGGTGCTGTTGGCCATCGGTCGTCGTGGCACTCCGCGCAAACTTGGCGTGCCCGGTGAGGAGTTGCCCAAGGTCGTCTACCGGTTGCTCGACCCGGAGCAATATCGCGGTCAAAGCGTGCTCATTGTCGGTGGTGGCGACAGCGCACTTGAAGCCGCTGCGAGCATCGCTGAATTGCCGGAGACCAAGGTGGCGCTGTCCTACCGTGGCGAGGCGTTCGACAGGGCCAAGGCCAAGAATCGTGATCGCGTGGCGAATGCTTCTAGGTCGGGCCGCATTCATGTGCTGATGGGTTCGAAGATTCAGAAAATTGATGATCAGACCGTTGTCGTGGATTTGCGCGGTAAAGAGTTGGAGATTTTTAACGATGCGGTGATTGTCAGCGCCGGCGGGATTTTGCCGACGGAGTTTTTGAAGAGTGTGGGTATCGAGGTAGCCACCAAATACGGCACGCGTTAATGATCATTCATGACCGCACGCCGGAACCATGGGCAGGACAAAATGAATGAAGTCTGCGCGTTATCCGCTATCATTCACTCATGGATAATTTCGACCCGCGATTGAATCAATTACAGCTTTCAGGTGGGCTCGGGATTAATTCTTAAGCATGCCGGTAAGCGCGCCATTTCCTGCGCCTTTGCGTTGGTTGTCACGCCTGCCGATGCCGGTCTTTTATGGGTTTTCGACCTTTCTCTACGCCCTGGCGTTTTACGTGGTGCGTCACCGCCGTGCGGTGATCAATGAGCAGCTCGAGAAGGTGTTTCCTGACCGCACGGAAGTGCAGCGCCGCGCCATCCACAAGCAGTTCCTGAAAAGCTTCTGCGACGTGGCGGTTGAACTGATCATGTCGGTCAGCATCTCCCCCGAGCAGATGTGTGAACGGGTACATATCCGCAACGTCGACATGGCGCGCGAACATCTGGACGCCGGCAAGAGCGTCATGCTCGTGACCTCCCACCTGTGCAATTGGGAATGGTTGCTGCAGGGCATGGTGCTGCAATTGGGATATCCGGTCGACGCCGCCTACAAGCCGCTGCACGATCAATGGGGCGAGCGGCTCATGTACACACTGCGAACCCGCTTTGGTGCACGTCTGATTCCGGCCAAGGATCTGCTCGCTGATTTTCTCAAGCGCCGCGGCATCGTTCGAGCGTTGGCGATGAACGCCGATCAGGCACCCGTGTCCACGGACCGCCGCCATTGGACGCAATTCCTCGGTCAGGAAACCGCTTTCTATATCGGCGCGGAGCAGATTTCTCGCAGCACGCGCTTGCCGATGATCTTTCTGGCCATGCGTCGGATTCGTCGCGGCTACTACGAGGTGGAACTGGAGCGACTGTGGGACGGCGTCGAGCGGTTGGAAACCGGCGAGATCACCGAGCGGTATGCGCGACTGTGCGAGGCCGAAGTGTATCGCGCACCGGCTGATTGGCTGTGGTCTTACCGTCGTTGGAAGCTCAAGAAACCTTTGTACGAAACCCCGCCCGAGTAAGGCGTGTCAGCCGCCGGCCAGCTTGCTTTCCAGATGTTTCGCCAATTGCGCCACCGTCGGATGATCGAACAGTTCGGTCAGGTCGATCAGACTGGGGAATTCGCGGTCGATGTTTTCGTGAATCTCGATCAACTTGAGGGAACTGGCGCCGATTTCAAACAGATTGTCGTTCGCGCCAAGTCCCTTGCCGGGCAGGGCGGCATCGCAAATGGTCAACAGACGATTCTCGAGGTCTGAAGCACTCGGTGCCGCATTGCCAGACTGCGCCGAGCGCAATTGCTCG
>JANMXS010000115.1:0-14478 GCA_031394335.1 Burkholderiales bacterium | reverse complement strand
CCTCGGGAATGCCCGCCGCCTTCGCCGCCGGCAACATGATCGCCGTCGGTATCGACAGGCCGCGCATTACGCTTTTGCGGATCGCCTCGATATCGGTGGCCTGGTATAGCGCCAGACGCACGCGCCTGTCCTTGAACGGATTCTTGCCCTTCACATCCGCGTACAGCAACTCGCTGCGCGCCTGGTCCAGGCCGATGAAAATGATGCGGTTCTCGCGCCCTTCCCATACCTTGAGTGTGCCGGACTGCTTTATTTTCTGCACATCCTGCAGCGGCAAATCCAGCACAAAATCAATTTCCCCCGAGAGCAGTGCGGCAATGCGGGTGCCATCCGAGGCAATCGGGCGAAACACCACCTCGTCGACATTGCCCTCGAAGCGGCCCGCTTTCAGGCCCCACCAATCCGGGTTTTTCTTCAGCACGGTTTTTACATCCGGCTCGCGCGACACCAGCATGAACGGCCCGGTGCCCATGGCGTGGCGCACCGCAAAGGTCTCTTGCTTCTGCTCGAAATCCTGCGGCTTCTCGACCTTGTTCTTCTGTGCCCAGGCTTTCGACATGATGAAAATATTGCCCGAGCCCAGCATCTCCAGCATCACCGGGTTCGGCCGCGGCGTGACCAGCTCGACGGTGTAGTCGTCGATCTTGCGCGGCTTGCCCAGCGCATTGGCAAAGGTGCGCATATTCGAGGTTTTGGCTTGCGCGCGAATGATCGAGAACACCACATCGTCGGCGCTGAAGTTCGAGCCATCGTGCCATTTCACGTCCCTGCGCAGGGTAAATATCCAGACGGTGGGCGCCGTCTGTTTCCAGGCGGTGGCCAAGGTGGGCGCCAGCTTCATATTGCGGTCGCGCGACAGGAGCTGCTCGTAGATCTGCCCGTTGAACTGGTTGGTGAACGATTCGTTCTGCGCGTGCGGATCATGGGTGGCAACATCCCCTTCGCTGGACCAGCGCAGGGTCTTGATATTGGCGTCGGCGGCGAGCGCAAACGCCGGCGACAGTATCAGGGCGGCAGTGGCAGCAAGCTGCGCGATGTGAGTGCATTTCATGGCTTATCCGGTTGATGCAAGAACGCCCGCTTGGATCGCAAGGGCTACCGCGACAATAGGGGCAGCGGGGAAAATACACAATAGCGGGATGGCCAATCCCCAAGCAGCCATGCATGATGTCGAGTTGACTGGGGAAAATCAGGCGGCAGTGCCGCATTTCCTACCCGTCCAGGTAGGGAATGCCCTCTCGCACGAAAACCGCGGACAGGAAGCTTGCCCATCAGGTTTGATCTGCCGCAGACTGTCGATATGAAACACTCTTGACACATTTCGACCACCACCGGCAAGCGGCTCCTATAATGTGAACCTGGCTGGCCAAAAACAAATAAGCGACAACCTGCCGTGCAAAAACCGATTCACTACACCATCAAGCCCAATCATCCCGCGGCACACTTGTTCGCAGTGAGCGTGACCGTGGCCGTCCCCGACCCTGCCGGTCAGCGCTTCATGCTGCCGACGTGGATTCCGGGCAGCTACATGATTCGCGAGTTCGCACGCAACATCATCACGGTGACGGCAGCAGCCGACGGCAAGCCGGTGCGCGTGGAGAAGATCGACAAGTGCACCTGGGTTTGCGCCGCTTGCAGCGGACCGCTGACGCTGACTTACGAAGTCTACGCATGGGACCTGAGCGTGCGCACCGCACACCTCGACGATACCCATGGATTTTTCAACGGCAGCAGCGTCTTCCTGTTGCCGCTGGGCATGCGCGCCGTGCCCTGCGAAGTGGACATCATCGCACCCGCCCACAAGGACGATTGGAAACTGGCAACGGCACTGGCCCGCAAGCCAGTATCCACGGGCATCTCCAAGGCACCCGCCCCAAACGCCGCGCCAGCATTGGCTTCCGGGCCAATGCCCTTCGGCCGGTTTCAGGCATCGAACTACGATGAGTTGATCGATCACCCCGTGGAAATGGGCCGCTTTACACATGCCAGTTTCGAGGCCTGCGGCGTGCCGCATCATGTGGTGCTGACGGGCCGCCTGCCGGCTGCCGGCACCGATGTGGCGCGGCTGTGCGCAGACCTGAAAAAAATCTGCGAGGCGCAGATCCGCCTGTTCGAACCCGAATCGCAGCAGGCGCCGATGCCGGAATACTGGTTTCTCATCACCGTGGTCGGCGAGGGTTTCGGCGGCCTCGAGCATCGCGCCTCGACCGCGCTGATTGTCAGCCGCGATGACCTGCCGCTCAAGCACGAAGCGCCACACGACAAGAAGGACCGGCACATCCCCCCGGGCTACCGGCGCCTGCTGTCGCTGGCCTCGCATGAATACTTCCATACCTGGAACGTCAAGCGCATCAAGCCGGAGCGCTTCATCGATTACGATCTGACCAATGAAAACTATACCCGCCAACTGTGGTTTTTCGAGGGCTTCACAGAGTACTACGACGACCTGATGCTGGTGCGCAGCGGGCTCATTACGGCGCAGGAATATCTGGACCTCGAGGCCGAGAACATCAGTCGCGTGATGGCGCAAAGCGGGCGTCGCAAACAAAGCGTGGCCGATTCGAGCTTCGATGCCTGGATCAAGTATTACCGGCAGGATGAAAACGCGCCGAACGCGATCGTCAGCTACTACCAGAAGGGCGCGATCGTCGGCATGGCGCTGGACCTGACCATTCGCCAGCGTACTGACGGCCGGAAATCGCTGGATGATCTGATGCGCACATTGTGGCGCGAACATGGCAAAGTCAATCGCGGCGTAGCCGAGGGCACAATTGAAAAAATTGCGGCCAAGGTAAGCGGTCTCGATCTCAGCGATTTTTTTGCGCGTGTCGTGCATGGTACTGACGACCCCGAGCTGGCGCCGCTGTTCAAGCATCTGGGCATCGAGATGAACCTGCGCGCGCCCGGCCAGGGCAAGACCACTGATCCGGTGCCGGCCACGCTGAGTGTCAAGCAGGGCGTTGAGGCTAACGGCGATGCCAAGCTGTTGCAAGTATTCGACGGCGGCGCAGCGCAGGCCGCCGGCCTGTCGGCAGGCGATATCGTCATTGCCATCGACGGCTTGCGCATCACCGCCGCCAATTTCGACAAGCGCATCAAGAGTTATCCTGTCGGCAGCGTGATTGAACTTGTCGCCTTCCGCCGCGACGAACTGATGCGCTTCAGCGTTACCTTGCAGGCGCAGGCGAAGACGAGTTGCGCGCTCACAACCCATAACACCCCGGCCGAGGCCAAGGCACGGCGCGAGAACTGGCTCAATCCCGCCCAGGCGCCGCACTGATATTTTTGCAGTCGAACACCGCACCCGAACGGCACCACGAAAGCGAGTACCCCATGAATGCCCCAAACGATCTGCAAGCACTTCCCCTCAAAGACCCCTCGCTGTTCAAGACGCAAAGTTATCTGAATGGCGAATGGATTGACGCCGATTCCGGCAAGCGCTTCGATGTCGACAACCCAGCCGATGGCGCGATCATCGCCAGCGTGCCCGATTGCGGCGCCGCCGAGACAAAGCGCGCGATTGCCGCCGCCGACGCCGCCCTGCCCGCGTGGCGCGCCCTGACCGCCAAGGCGCGCGCCGCGATCCTGCGCAAATGGTATGAACTGATCCTCGCCAACGCCGACGACCTGGCGCTGATCCTCACCACCGAACAGGGCAAGCCGCTGGCCGAGGCCAAGGGTGAAATTTTGTACGGCGCCTCATTCATCGAGTGGTTCGCCGAGGAAGGCAAACGCACCTATGGCGATACCATTCCCTCACCACAGGGTGACAAACGTCTGATCGTGATCAAGCAGGCGATCGGCGTCACCGCCGCGATCACGCCGTGGAATTTTCCGAACGCGATGATTACCCGCAAGGTCGGCCCGGCGCTGGCCGCCGGCTGCACCATGGTACTAAAACCGGCCGAGCAAACGCCGCTATCGGCCCTGGCGTTGGCAGAATTGGCGCAGCGCGCAGGCGTACCCAAGGGCGTGTTCAATATCATCACTGGCGATGCGCCGGCGATCGGCGGCGAGCTGTGCGCGAGCCCGATTGTGCGCAAGCTCTCGTTCACCGGCTCCACCGAAGTCGGCCGTATTCTGATGAAGCAATGCGCACCGACCATCAAGAAACTTTCGCTGGAATTGGGTGGCAATGCGCCCTTCATCGTGTTCGACGACGCCGACCTTGACGCCGCCGCCGACGGCCTGATGGCCTCCAAATACCGCAATGCCGGACAGACCTGCGTGTGCGCCAATCGCGTCTATGTGCAGGCCGGCGTGTACGACAAATTCACCGACAGGATCAAGGCCAAGATGGCCGCCCTCAAGGTTGGCGCGGGTACCGAGGCGGGCGTGAATCTGGGCCCGCTGATCGATGCGCAGGGCCTGGCCAAGGTCGAGGACCATGTCGCTGACGCGCTGGCCAAGGGCGCCAAGGTGGTGCTGGGCGGCAAGCGCAGCGCACGCGGCGGCCTGTTCTATGAGCCGACCCTGCTGCGCGATGTCCCTTTGAACGCCAAGGTCTCGCGCGAGGAAACCTTCGGCCCGGTGGCGCCCCTGATCAAATTCGACAGCGAGGCCGAGGTGGTCGCGCTGGCCAATGCCAGCGAGTTCGGCCTGGCTGCGTATTTTTATTCGCGCGATGTCAGCCGCGTATTCCGCGTCGGCGAAGCGCTGGAATCGGGCATGGTCGGCATCAACACTGGCATCTTTTCAAACGAAGTGGCACCATTCGGCGGCGTCAAACAATCCGGGCTGGGCCGCGAAGGCTCCAAATACGGTATCGAGGATTATCTCGAGATCAAATATCTGTGCATCGGTCTTTGATTGTTGGGCGCGTCGTTCACAACAATTGAAAGATTACGATGATTCCTGCTTCCCGTATTTACGCCGGCTTTTGTCTGGCCTTGGCTGGCTCTGCATTCACGCTGGCGGTGAGCGCCGCCGATGCGCCACCTGCCAAGCCTGTCGAGAAACCGTTGACGCCCGCAATGATGCCGATGCTGGTCACCGATCTGATCATCCACGACAACCTCGAGGGCAGCGGCGAAGGCGCCAAACCGGGCCAGGCCTTGTCCGTGCATTACAGCGGCTGGCTGTACGACGCACGTCAACCTGACGGTAAAGGCAAGAAGTTCGATTCCTCTCTCGACCGCAACGAGCGCTTTCCGATAACACTTGGCGTCAGCCGCGTCATCGAGGGCTGGACCACCGGTCTTGAGGGCATGAAAGCCGGCGGTAAACGCACCCTGATCATTCCGGCGCGACTCGGCTACGGTAACGCCGGTGCGGGCGGGGTGATCCCACCCAGGGCATCACTGCTGTTCGAGATCGAATTGTTCAGCATCACCGGCAACCCCGGCAAATAGGCGGGCGTGGAGACCGATTTCTCCTGGGCATTCGCTGCCCTGTGCGCGCTTGCCTTCTTCGCCGGCTTTGTTGATTCGGTGATCGGCGGCGGCGGCCTGATCCAGGTTCCCGCCCTGCTGGTGATGTTGCCGGGCGCGCCGGTGGCGACGATTTTCGGCACCAATAAAATCGTTTCCCTGGCGGGCACTTCAGTGGCGCTCGCACAGATTGCACGCAAGGTGGAGGTGCCATGGCGCACGGTATTGCCCGCCGCCCTGGTGGCCGCCCTGTTCGCCTTCATGGGCGCCCGGGCCGTGACCCTGATCGATCCGAAATTGTTGAAGCCCTTCATCCTGCTGTTGCTGATCGGCGTGGCCGTATACACCTTCCTGCGCAAAGACTTCGGCGATCTGCACGCGCCACGCTGGACGCTTTCAACCCAGCGCTGGGTGGCGATGGGCGTCGGCGCCGCGCTCGGATTCTACGAAGGTTTTTTCGGCCCCGGCACCGGCAGCTTCCTGATCTTCGCCTTCATCGGCTTGCTCGGTTTCAATTTCCTCACCGCCTCCGCCTCGGCCAAGGTGATCAACATCACCACCAATATGGCGGCAACGGCGTGGTTTGCCTGGAGCGGCAATATCCTTTACAAGCTGGCGGCGCCAATGGCCGTCTGCAATGTGGCCGGCGCCTGGGTGGGGGCGCATCTGGCGCTGACCAGGGGCAGTGCGTTTTTGCGCGTATTCTTCCTGCTGGTGATCAGCGCCCTCATCTGCCGCTATGCTTACGATATCTTCCTGAAGTGATTCCATGACCACCACCCGAACCTTCGCGGCATTGATCATCGGCGATGAAATCCTCTCCGGCAAACGACAGGACAAGCACCTTGGCAAAGTGATCGAAACCCTGCAGGCACGCGGACTGTCGCTGTCCTACGCCAACTATATCGGCGATGAACCGGCGCGCATCACCGCGGCGTTGAAGCAAACTTTGGCGACCGATCACATCGTGTTTTCATTCGGTGGCATCGGCGCCACCCCCGACGATTACACCCGCCAGTGCGCGGCAGCGGCCCTGGGCGTGGAACTACGTCGGCATCCCGAGGCGGTCGCGGAAATGGCGGCACGTCCCAATTTCGAGCTCACGGATAACCGCTTGAAGATGGCGGAGTTCCCGATCGGCTCGACCATCATCCCGAACCCCTACAATCGCATCGCGGCGTTTTCCTGTGGCGACCATCACTTCCTGCCGGGTTTTCCGGAAATGGCCTGGCCAATGATGGCCTGGGTGCTCGATAGCAAATATCCGGCCCTGTTCAACCAGGTCGCGTTTGCAGAGGAGATCATCGTCATCGAGCGCGCCGGCGAGAGTGATTTGATCGACGCCATGAACCGCATCGTCGCGGCGTATCCGACGACAAAATTATCCAGCTTGCCGCAGTTCGTACCCAGCGCCTCGGGCGGTCGCATCATTGAATTGTCGATTCGCGGCGATCCGCAAGCCGTACCGGCGGCAATGCGCGAGATCCAACAGGAAATCAGCAAACTCGGCTTTGAATTTACGCGAAAATAGCCGCGTCATTCCCAATCAACGGCATTCAACGCGGAGCACCTTCATGGGCTTATTCAATTCTCTGGTCGGCAGCGTATTAAGCAATCTTGGCAATCAAACCGATAACCCGATGCTGCGCTCGGTCGCCACCATGCTCGCCAATCACGAAGGCGGCATTGATGGTCTGATCCAGCAATTCAAGGACAAGGGCATGGGCGATGTGATCGGCTCCTGGGTCGGTACCGGCCAGAACGCACCGATTTCTGCCGACCAGCTGAAGGATGTTCTGGGTGAGGGCAAGATCGCGGAGATCGCCAATTCGCTGGGCATTTCGCATGGCGACGCCGCCAGCCAGTTATCGGCCGCGCTGCCGCAATTGATCGACAAGCTCACCCCCAACGGTCAGGTGGACGGCAGCCTGATTGAACAGGCCATCGCCATGTTTACCAAACGCTAAGGCAGGAAATATCCAATGAGCGCCGCTTCCGCCACCTCCCCCGCCAACGACCCGACCTCCTTGCCGGCAGATCGCAACGCGGCCCGCCAGCCGCCGGGCCTGCAACTGCTGTTCTTCACCGAAATGTGGGAGCGTTTCAGCTACTACGGGATGCGCGCCTTGCTGGTGCTGTACCTGGTCAATGCGGTCGGTTTTTCACGCGCCGACGCCTTGCAGATTTATGCAATTTACACCGGCCTGGTATGGCTGTCGCCGCTGCTGGGCGGCATCATCGCCGATCGCTGGCTGGGCTATCGCAAGGCGATCCTGATCGGCGGCATCGTCATGGCTGCCGGACATTTTGCGATGGCTTTTCCCGGCATGCTCAATCTCGGCCTCGGCCTGATCATTTTCGGCAACGGCTTTTTCAAGGCCAATATCGCCAGCCTGCTCGGCACGCTTTACACCGATAAAGATCCGCGACGCGATGGTGGCTTCACGATTTTTTACATGGGCATCAACTTGGGCGGCTTCATCGGCCCGCTGATCGCCGGCTCACTCGGCGAAGGCATCGGCTGGCACTGGGGTTTTGCCTCGGCCGGTGTCGGCATGTGCCTCGGCCTCGCGCAATTTGTGCGGGGTCAGGCCAAGCTGGGGGATGCCGGCCTGCCGCCGGGCAGGACGCGCCTCGAACGTAGCGACTGGCTGCAGGTGCTGCTGATCAGCGCCGCCGCTGTGCCCCTGGTCTATGGCGTGCTCACGGCATGGCCGCTGGTGGCGCCGCTGTGGTCGGTGATCCCGGTGTGGCTGCGCATCGGCGTGCCGCTTGCCGCCACCATCGCTTTCCTGATCAATGTGCGCGCCACCTCCAGCGAGCAAGACTGGCAGCAGGTCTACGCCGTCATCATCTGCAGCGTGTTCGCGATTGCCTTCTGGATGGCGTTCGAGCAAGCCGGCGGCACCATGAACCTGTTCGCCGACAAGCAGGTTGATCGTCATCTGTTCGGCTGGGAAATTCCGGCCTCGATTTTCCAGTCGATCAATTCGCTGTGCATTTTTGCGTTGGCGCCGCTGATCGCGATGCTGTGGGTGCGGCTCGACCGCTCGCGCTTCGCGATGGGCGCGGTGATGAAAATGGCGCTGGGCCTGTTGACGGTGGGTTTGAGTTTTGCGGTACTCGCCTATGCGCAGACACTCGCCGTGAAATTTGGCACGGTCAGCCCGCTATGGCTGGTCGGGGTCTACCTGTTGCAAACCATCGGCGAGCTGTTTCTGTCGCCGGTGGGCATGTCGATGGTCACCAAGCTTTCGCCGGCTCGCTACACCGGCCTGCTGATGGGCGTGTGGTACTGCGCCATCGCCATTGCCAGTTATATGGCCGGCACGCTGGAAAACACGCTCGCCGACTCCGGCATACCGGTCTTCACCTTTTTGATCGGCAGCTCGGTGGCCGCCGGCGTGTTGCTGATTTTGATGCGGCCATTGCTGAGCCGCTGGATGCACGGCAAAGCTTGAGCGATACGACGGCGCTGCTGCCGCAGCCATGCCCTTGAATCAGGGTGCCGGTTTGGCGACCGCGGCGGCGGGCTCGACTTTTAGCGGTGGCAATTCGCGCGCCGCTTCGATCGCCACCAGGGCCACACTGATTTTCACTTCGTCCGCCACCGATTCATTCCAGCCCAGCATGCCGAATTCCGAGCGCCTGACGGTCACCGCGGCGTCCGCCTCGCAGCGGGCCTTGCGCTCGGCATCGGCGGGAACACAGCGGGATGCCGCGACCAACAGCGCAACCGGCCGGGTGACTCCCAGCAGTGTCAGCATGCCCTCAATGCGCTGCAGCCGCTCACCTTCGTATACAAACAGGGAGGATTTGAATTCAATGGCGGGAAATTTATCGACCTGAAAAAATTCGGGCCCGCGCAGAATGCGGTTGGTGGTGCCCGCATTCGCGACCTGCGCGTGCAGCGTGGTCGTGTCGATGATGGCGTGAATGCTGCTGCGCTGCAGTTGCGGATCGCGCACTAACGTGCCGGTGGTGCGATTGAACTTGCCGCGCACCGTGATGAAGCCCATGAACTTCACTTCGAATCGCGAATGGGTTTCATCGGGATCGAGCTGGTAAGTCTGCAGGAAAGGTGGCGGCGGGATCGTTTCGACAGGCTGGGCGGCCAGACATGGGTTGGCGATGCTGATCAATATTGCAATCAGTGCGATACATCTTCGCTGTCGAGCCACCATCAATTCAGTCCTCGTCATCTGCAACGAATCGCGCGAAGCGTTCAATCACGCGCCGGTCGCGCTTGGTGGGGCGCCCCTTGAAAATCGGCGGCGGCATGTCGCGCAGCTCGGCGGCCAGGCGTTCGCGCGCCTGCACACTTTCTGCATTTTCCAGATAGAGCTGACGTGCGACTGACGCCGGACCGCGTTTTTCCGAGACAGTCTGTACCACCAAATGAATGACATACGGCGGCCTGCGCAGCGAGACGTGATCGCCGGCCTTGACCGACTTCGCCGGTTTGGCGCGCTCGCCGTTCAAATCGATGTGGCCGGCATTGATGGCGTCGATGGCAACTTGCCGGGTCTTGAAAAATCGCGCGGCCCATAACCATTTATCCAGCCGCACGCTTCCCGCCGGAAGCGCCTCAACGTTTTTTGGCATTCAACTTTACTTTGGCAACGTTCATCGGCAAGCCGGTGCCGGTATCGTATTCGGCGCCGGCCAGTACGCCGATTTTGCCGATCTCCTGCGCGTTCCTGGCGCCATCGTAAACCGCATACATTGCGCCCAACGCAAAATCGCGTCCCGAGCCGATCGACCAGAAACGCTCGAACTCGAATACTTCGCGCATCGAATAGACGCCGAATATGCCGCTGGCATTGGCCACCAACGCCGTCAGCTGCGAGGACTCATAGGCATCATCCTCCTCCTCTTTCGGGTTCAGGAAGGCCTCATCCTTGAGCAGCGGATGAATCTTGCGGAAGCTCTCGTAAATTTCCTCGCGTCCGTGAAAGGTGAATTCCGGATGTCGCTTGAGCAAACTCTCCAGCACCAGTTGATGCGCGGCCGAGCCGGCGATGCCGAAATAGGTGTCGCCATGCTTGAGCAATTTTTCCGGCGCGGCATCGTGCACGCTACCCAGGCGGGTAGAGCCGAAGGTAGTCAGGGTGTCGCCGGCGATCACGGCATAGCCGTCTTTTTTCACTACCACGATGGTTGTCACGGTCATTTCCTCTGGTTGGGCCCCCTGCCTGAGGGCTCGCGAACCCCCATTATTGAACACTACGGGCATGAATGGGCATCTAAAATCATGTTTGAAAATATCGCCGCTTTCAAACCTGGCGGCCACCCCGGCCTGGATTGCGGCTGTCGTTGACGAATACGCATGCATTCGGCACACTTCAACGCTTGTTGTCCGCTGATCCTGCATCCTGGTCAAACGCTGCGCACCCACCCTGCACTCTGGAGTTCGAAATGAAAATGGCATCCCGGCTTAATCTGAACATGCGCATTTCCCTGATGCTGATGGCGGCGAGCCTCGCCTGTACCGCGCTTCCTGGCGACGCCAAAACCCTGCGCTGGGCCAGTCAGGGCGACATCCTGACGCTGGATCCGCATGCGCAAAACGAGGGGCTGAACAATTCGTGGATCGACCATATCTACGAGCCGCTGGTCACCCGCGACAAGAAGATGGCGGTGGAGCCGGCGCTGGCCACCTCATGGACCCAGTTGAACCCTACCACTACGCGTTTCAAGCTGCGCGCCAAAGTCACCTTCCATGACGGCGCAGCATTCAGCGCCGACGATGTAGTGTTTTCGATCAGCCGTGCAATGGAAAAGACCTCGGATTTCAAAGCCTATGTGCAGGGCATCAAGGAGGCGAGAAAGGTCGACACGCTGACCGTGGACATCATCACCGACGGCCCGACGCCGACCCTGCTCGACCAACTCACCATGCTGCGCATGATGAGCAAACCCTGGGCGGCTAAATTCAATGTGCAGCGCCCACAGGATTTCAAGAACAAGGAAGAGACCTACAGCGTGCGCAATGCCAACGGCACCGGACCTTACATTCTTAAATCGCGCGAGCCGGATGTGAAAACCGTACTGGTCGCCAACTCCAACTGGTGGGGCAAGCTCGACGGCGATGTGAACGAGGTGGTGTACACGCCGATCAAGTCGAATGCCACGCGCGTCTCGGCTTTGCTCAGCGGTGAAATCGACCTGGTGCTGGACCCACCGGTGCAGGACGTTCCCAAGCTGAAGCAAAGCGCGGATCTGAAAGTCGTCGAAGGCAATGAGAACCGCACTGTATTTCTGAATTTCGATCAGGCGCGCGACGAGTTGCTGTACGGCAGCAAGGGCAAGAACCCGTTCAAGGACCTGCGTGTGCGCCAGGCGATGCTGTACACCATCGACATTGCCGCGATCAACAAGCAGGTGATGCGCGGGCTGTCGCTGCCGACCATGTCGATGATCGCCCCGCAGGTGCGCGGCTATTCGAAGGATGTGGAAAACCGTCCCCCGGTCGATCTCGCCAAGGCGAAGAAACTGATGGCCGAGGCCGGGCTTGCCAACGGCTTTGACGTGACCCTGGATTGCCCGAACAACCGCTATATCAACGACGAAGCCATTTGCGTTGCCATTGCCGGCATGCTCGCCAAGATCGATATCCGCGTCAAAGTCAACGCGATGCCGCGCGCGCTGTTCTTCCCCAAGGTGCAGAACTCGGACAGCAGCATGTTCCTGTACGGCTGGGGGGTGCCGACCTTTGATTCGCTTTATACCTTGCAAGAAGTTTTGCATACCAAGGGCAGCGGCGCCGACGGCCAGGCCAATTATTCCGGCTACTCGAACCCCAGGCTCGATGCGCTGGTCGACAAGCTGAAAACGGAAGTGAATCCTGCGCAGCGCACCGCGTTGACGCGCGAAGCCCTGCTCATCCACCAGGCCGACGTCGGCCATATCCCGCTGCACCATCAGGTCATCCCCTGGGCGATGCGCAAGAACGTAACCGTGGTGCATCGACCGGACAACTGGTTGCTGGCGAAGTGGGTGGTGATCAAGTGAGGCGGGCGGCACGTCATTGCGCAGACCGTGCGGCGACAAGGTGAATAAATCGATGAAAAAAATTCTGCTCGGCGTGGCGCTCGGCATCGTCACCAGTGCGGCCATGGCACTCACGCCGGGCGCACCGGTATCGACATCACCTGACGGGGCCATTGTCATCCGCCACGTCACCCTGATCGATGTTGCCGGCGGTGCGGCGCGACCGGATATAAGCGTGGTCATCAAGGGCAAGCGCATCGTGCAGGTGGCCGCGACCGCGCAAAGCGAGCCGCCGAAAGGTGCGACGATTATCGAGGGCGCCGGTAAATTTCTGATCCCCGGCCTGTGGGATATGCATGTGCATATTTTTTTCGGTCGCAAAATTCCTGGGGGCAAGGAGGCCATCCTGCCGCTGTTCATTGCCAATGGCGTGACCGGTGTGCGCGATATGGGTAGCGATCTGGAGCCGATCCTCGCTGCGCGCCGCGATACCGCCAACGGTAAATTACCGGGGCCGCGCATTGTGCTTGCCGGGCCGATGCTCGATGGGCCAAAATCACATTACTCTGCGGCGATCCCGATCAGCACGGCGGCGGATGGCCGCCGCGCAGTGACCATGCTGAAACGCCGTGGCGTTGATTTCATCAAAGTGCAATCCGATGTGCCGCGCGACGCGTTTTTCGCGATCGCCGATGAGTGCCGCCGGCAGAACATCCGCTTTGCCGGCCATGTGCCGGACAGCATCCGCGCCAGCGAAGCCATCGCGGCCGGCCAGCACAGCTTCGAACATCTCATCGGTATTTTTGAAGCGAGCTCGACTGCTGAGGACGAAATGTTGACCGGCCCGAAGGGACCCGGAAAATTTCTGGCAACCTATGAGCCGGCTCGAGAAGCCGCCATCATCGACCTACTGGCAAAAAATCGGACGTGGCAGGTGCCCACCCTGTTCTGGGAACGCGGCCAATGGCTGGTCGACGCCATCGATGTGAGCCACGACCCGGATGCGAAATACGCGCCGCTATCCTGGCGGGAAAAAGGTTGGCCGCGCTCGACCGCCGCCATCATCAAGTCGATGTTGCAGGACCCGCTGCCGCTGCGTGAAAAATTTGTCGCCCACGAGCTCGACATCGTCAACAAGCTTTACCAGGCGGGCGTGCCGCTGCTGGCCGGCACCGATACCGCCGCTGGCGTGGATTTGATTCCCGGCGTGAGCCTGCATCTGGAACTGGAGCGCTTTGTCGCCGCGGGCCTGACGCCGCTGGCGGCGCTGCAAACCGCCACCGTCAATGCGGCGCGCTTCCTCGGCCGCGAGCAGGATTTCGGCAGCATCGACAGCGGCAAGCTGGCCGATCTCGTCCTGCTCGACGCCAACCCGCTTGACGATATCCGCAACACAAGACGCATCGACAGCGTCATCAGCAATGGCCGCTATTACCCGCGCGGCGAGATCGACAAGATCCTTGCCAGCGTGGAAGCCTATGCCCGGACGCACTGACCCTCACCTGGCGCCCTGAGCCGTGCTTGCCTTCATCGTTCGCCGCCTGCTGCAAAGCGTGCTGGTGATGCTCACCGTCGGCTTTATCGCCTTTTCGCTGTTCAATTTCGTCGGCGACCCGGTATCGCTGATGCTGCCACCCGAGGCCACCCAGGCTGATCGTGAGGAAGTGCGCCGCAATCTGGGCCTTGATCAACCTTCCTATATCCAGTTCGTCAAGTTCGTCGGCAACGCGTTGCAGGGCAATTTCGGCATCTCGCTGCGCCTCGGCCGGCCGGTATCGCAATTACTGGTGGAGCGTTTGCCGGCCACGCTGGAGCTGGCGATGACGGCCGCTTTGGTCGGATTGTTTGTCGGTATCCCGATGGGTATTTATACCGCGCTGAAGCGCGAGAGCTGGTCGGCAAAGGTGTTCCTGACCACCTCGCTGATCGGGGTATCGCTGCCGAATTTCCTGATCGGCATTTTTCTGATTCTGATTTTCGCCGTATGGCTGGGCTGGCTGCCCTCGTTCGGGCGCGGCGACACCACCCAGCTGGGTTACTGGTCCACCGGGTTGCTGACGGTGAGCGGCTTGAAGGCATTGATTCTGCCGTCGATTACGCTGGGCCTGTTTCAGAT
>JANMXS010000114.1:0-3355 GCA_031394335.1 Burkholderiales bacterium | reverse complement strand
GTTATGGAGACGAAGGGTGCGCATCTGAAAAATGAGGATACGGACTACAAAAAGCGCCTGCTCTCTAAACTGACCGCCGCATACTCGGGGGAGAGATTGGTTCAGGCCGGTGAACTGGAGCTTACCGATGCAAAGGGTGGGAAAGTTGTTTGCGACTTGGTGTTCGATGAAAACTGGAAAAACTCACTGAATCAGTCGCAATTTCAGAGCTAATCACGTTCACGCAAAGGGCAAAAGGGGTTCGCATTTTTTACGCTACCAGAGGTTTGACATACCCACGCGTGCCAAGTGCTGACGCGATGTTCACCAAGGCATCGAACGAAAAGCGGGAGATGCGCCCGCGCAGCAAGGCGTTGATGCGAGCATGTGTCACACCGCAACGGGCAGCGGCGTCAGCCTGCGGTCACCCACTTTCTTCAATAATGGCGGTGATTTTGTCCATCAGTTCGGGGCCAACGCGCGGGTTCTCTGCTGCTTCAGATGTGTCGGCGATAGCTTCCCACACACTGGCGCCGGTTTCAGTCTTTGGCTTAGTTATTTCGCACCGCGTATCAGTTGCGCAGGCGCAACTTTGCGATGTCGATAGCTCGCTTGGCAGCGGCCTGCCTGCCCTCATCAATTTTTTCAGCCAGCGCTCGCTTGAGCGCCTTGGCCTGCACCTCTTCGAAAATGCCTTCGTCTTGGAGGACGTCATCGAAGTTTGCGCCGATATGCGGATTTCGTTTCGCCATGTTAGAACTCATTAAAACGCCTTTCAGCAAGCGTAGCCTCGAAGAAGCGAGGCGTAATTGAGGGCGGTTGCTCTACGACCGAAATCTCGGATTGCGCTGCGCTTCATCCAGGCTACGGTGCTTGGCGCATTCATTTGATCCGCTTCTGCTCACCCGCCCGCATCAACAGCTCAATCGTCGTTTCCAACCTGATCATGCGCTCGGTCAGGTTTTCAATTTTGGCTTGCTGTGCCTTGATGACTTCGCCTTGGCGGACGACCTTGTCCTCCAGCTTGATCATTGAGGTGAGGGCGCCCCATACGCGTTCGGTCACGCCCATTAGGTGGTCTTTTCCATCAGGCGGCCTTGCGCTTTTTGTCGGCCTTGGCTTCCATGGTGGCGATGCGCTTATTGCTGGCCTCGACAAATGCCAGCATGTCGTCGATTGCATCGGCTGCGCGGTTGGCTGCTGCCATGGCGGCGTCGGCAACGGCGCCCAGTTCGTCATCGGAATCTGCCGATTGGTAGGCGGTCGCGCCACGACGCATCAGCTCAGACACCGGCAAGCCAAGTTTTTTGGCTTTGGCGCTGATTGCCTTCTTTTCCTGCGGGGTCGCTTGCACGACGATCCGCTCTATCGCTGCTTCCGGCATTGTTTTCTCCGCGTAAATAAACCATGCCAAATATGGACATGGTATGTACATACATTACGCCGAAAATTGGTGGTGTCAAGCGCTGCAGTTTTTGGTGGCAGTGATCCCGGATTTCGCTGCGCTTCATCCGGGCTACGGTGTTGCGGTAGTGGGTTGTCGGGTTACGCGGTGAAGCCGCTAACCCGACCTACATGACCGCCGCCCGCCCCCGCGCCTCGTTCACGCGCAGCAGTACCAACAGCGCCGCAACAAAAAACACGCCGGTGATCAGCATCGCCAGGCGATGATTATTGCCGCTGGCCCAAGTTACCACGCCATAAGTCAGCGGGCCCAGCACCGCGGCGAGACGCGTGGCCACGCCCCACAAGCCAAAGAACTCAGCAGCGCGTTCGACCGGGGAGAAGAATGCGACCAAAGCGCGGCCCGCCGATTGGCTGGAGCCCATGCAGATGCCGGCGAGGTTGGCCGCGACCCAGAACAGCGGTGGCGTGACGGCGAACCAGGCGAAGGCGACCATCGCCATCCAGCCGACCAGGGTAATCGCCAGCGCGCGCTTCTTGCCGATGGCGTCCTGCAAATAGCCGAAGCCGAAGGCGCCGATGCAGGCGGTGACGTTGACCACCAGCACCAGCATCAGGGTTTCCTTGGTGCTGAAGCCCATCACTTCCTGCGCATAGATGGCTGCGAGAGTGATTACGGTGGCGACGCCGGCCTGATAGCAAACGCCGCAGGCAAACACCAGCATCAGATCGCGATAGTGCGAGGCCTCGCGCGCCGAGCGCAGCAACTTCGCAATGGTGCTTTCTTCATCGCGGCGGGCATTGGCGGCGACGGGTACCGCGCGTTCTTTCAACCAGATGAAGGTGACCGCCGCACCCAATGCGTAGACGGCGGCGGTGATGAGCATGGTGACCGCAATCGCATCCGTCGTCTTTTGCCCGCGCGCTTCCGCGCTCATGATCCACGCCAGGCAGAGTCCCAGCGCAAACAAGCCGCCGACATAGCCCCAACTCCAGCCCCAGCCGGATACCTTGCCGAGCGCTTCTGGCGTCGATAATTCCGGCAGGAACGCAGCGGTGATATTTTCACCAATGGCGTAGCAAAAATTGGAGACGATGATGCAGGCGATCGCGAGGACCATGGTGCCGGGGCCGGCGAAGTAGAGGAGTGCAGTCGAGATGACGCAACCGGTGGTGGCGATGAACAGCACGCGCTTTTTGGCGGCATGCGCATCCGCATAAGCGCCGATCAGCGGCCCGGCGAACATCACCGCCAGATAGGAAACGGCGAGGGTGGCCGTCCACGCGAACGTGGCCCATGTCGCGCCGGCAGAGACCACGGATACAAAGTAGGCATTGAACACCGCCGTCAGCACCACCGTGGTGTAGCCCGAGTTGGCGAAGTCGTACATCGCCCAGGCGAACACTTCGCGTTTCTTTACGCCGGGGTTGAGGGCAGAGGGAGTCGATGACATGGTGCTGATGATAGCCGAGCGATGTGATGCGGCGTTGAAACTTGCGGGTAAATGTGGAATTTGAAACTCAAGCAGTGGCGCGGAGTTTGAGGCATTTTTGCTCCGAGAGGCGCGCCAAATGGCGTTCTTGGTAGTTGCGAGCTTCAAAAATTCCGTCATTCCAGCTGTCGATGGAGACCCCATTCGGGGCGCTGGAATGACGAAAATAGAAGGGGCGGGTGATGACCAATACTGCAATGGCCAACACCCGCCCCCGATGCTTTGCGGCGAACGCGCCGCCGCGTTGTCCGCTACTTGGTTTCGTTTACGGCTACATCATCGATGCGGAAGGAAGTCTGCAAGGAGCTGTCTTCAACGCCGTTGAAATGGATACGAATGGTTTGGCCCTTGAACTCAAGCAGGTCGAATTCCTTGCGGACGTAACCGGCGCTCTTGTTCAGGTTCGAGTAGGTAGCCAGCGTCTTCAGTACGGTGTTGGCGCTATTACGCACGGTCACCGTCAACTTGTCGTACGCGGT
>JANMXS010000113.1:0-6745 GCA_031394335.1 Burkholderiales bacterium | reverse complement strand
GGTGGGCAACCCCAACTGCGGCAAGACGGCTTTGTTCAATCGCCTCACCGGTGCGCGCCAAAAGGTGGCAAATTATGCGGGTGTTACTGTTGAGCGCAAGGAGGGCAGCTTCATCTCGCCGCAGGGCCGCACCTGGCGCGTGCTTGACCTGCCTGGCGCCTATAGCCTGACGGCCACCACGCCGGATGAAGTCATCACCCGCGACGTGGTGTACGGGCAGCGCCATGACGAGCCTTCACCGGGTGGCATTGTCTGCGTGGTGGATGCCACCAACTTGCGCCTGAACCTGCGTCTCGTTCTCGAATTGAAACGCCTCGGCAAGCCGATTTTGCTGGCGCTGAACATGATGGATGTCGCCAACAAGCGCGGCATCAAGATCGACACCGAAAAACTGAGCCGCGAATTGGGC
This sequence comes from Burkholderiales bacterium, assembly GCA_031394335.1. Lineage (GTDB taxonomy): Bacteria > Pseudomonadota > Gammaproteobacteria > Burkholderiales > Usitatibacteraceae > UKL13-2. Next base: position 6,336 of record JANMXS010000113.1, on the reverse strand, counting down.
ATGCCCGTGGTGGAAACCGTGGCGGTACGCTCCGGCGGTGAGTCGGCTTTGCTGAAAGCACTTGATCAATTCGAGGTCGGACAAGCCGGGGCGGCCTTGCCGGTGCCAGGCGATTTTGCGCTTTCCGAAACGCAGAGTGAAGTGCGCCGCATCCTGGCTGACTGCGTGGTCGAGCCCGTCAATATGCATCGCGCCTCGGAAAAAATAGACGCCATCGTGCTGCACCCGGTATTGGGCCTGCTCTTGCTGGCGGTGCTGATGTTCATGGTGTTCCAGGCGGTGTTCAGCTGGGCAAAGTGGCCGATGGACGCGATCAAGGATGGCATTACCTGGAGCGGGGTACTGATTGGCTCGGTCCTCGAACCGGGGATGCTGCGCAGCCTGCTGGTCGAAGGCGTTATCGGTGGCGTCGGCAGTGTGCTGGTGTTTTTACCGCAGATCCTGATCCTGTTTTTCTTCATTCTCGCGCTGGAAGATTCCGGCTATCTGCCGCGCGCGGCCTTCCTGCTCGATCGGCTGATGGGCAGCGTCGGCCTGTCGGGTCGCGCCTTTATCCCCCTGCTGTCGAGTTTTGCCTGCGCGATTCCGGGCGTAATGGCAACGCGCACCATCCAGAATCCGCGCGATCGTCTCGCCACCATCATGATCGCGCCGCTGATGACATGTTCGGCGCGCTTGCCGGTGTACGCCCTGATTATTGGCGCCTTCATCCCCGACCGGACGGTGTGGGAAATTTTCAACCTGCAGGGCGTGGTGCTGTTCACGCTGTATGTCGCTGGCATTGCCTCGGCGATGGCGGTGGCGTTTGTGCTGAAGCGTTTCGCCGCGCGCAGGGTGCATCAGTCGCTGATGCTGGAACTGCCGGATTACCACTGGCCGCATCTGCACAATTTGCTGATCGGCTTGTGGGAGCGCACCAAGATTTTTCTGACGCGTGTTGGCACCATTATTTTGTCGCTGATGATTCTGCTCTGGTTCCTGTCGAGCTTCCCGGCGCCGCCCGAGGGGGCCACGCAACCCGCCATCTATTACAGCCTCGCCGGCAGCATGGGCCGCGGCCTTGAGGTGATCTTCGCACCGATCGGCTTCAACTGGCAGATTTGCATCGCGCTGGTTCCCGGCCTCGCCGCGCGTGAGGTGGCGGTGGGTGCGCTCGGCACCGTCTATGCGCTATCGCAGACCGGCGACGCGCTGGCCAGCCAGTTGTTGCCGATTATCGCGCAGACTTGGACCCTGCCCACCGCGCTGTCGCTGCTGGCCTGGTATGTATTCGCGCCGCAATGCGTATCGACCCTGGTGGTGGTGCGGCGTGAAACCAATTCATGGCGCTATCCGATCATCATGGCCGGCTATTTGTTCGGGCTGGCCTATATCGCCTCGTTCATCACCTATCGCATTGCGCTCGCGGTGCTGGCATGAAGAGAGACTGAGATGATCCAGAACCTTGTTGTTGCCTTGATGGTCAGCGCTGCTGCGATCTACGTGGCACGGCGCTATGGGCCCAAATGGCTGACGCGCAAGGTCAGCGCTTGGCTGGCGGCCGTACTTGCCATGATCGGCTGGGGACGCGCGGCCGAGGTGCTAAGCCGCGAATCGCCTGCGGGCAAGTCCTGTGGCAGCGGTTGCGGGAGTTGCGGGGCTTGCGGCGACGAAGCCGCGCCGGATTTGGAGAAACCCGTTGCAACGCATGCGGTGGTGACGTTTCACCGGCGATAGCCAGCTTGGCGTTTCCTTGGACGACGACCAGCGGTATTGCCGTGCGCCAAAAATTGACGGCTACAATGTCACGTCAATAATTACGCGGCTCTGATCCGCCCTCCCATGGACGAACATCCTTCGGCGCTTCCCCCAGCAGCCCCCGCGTTACAAATCACTGGCCTGATCAAACACTTCGGCGGCAAATATGCCGTCAACAACCTGGATCTCACGATTCCGCGCGGCGAGTTTCATGCGCTGCTGGGGCCCAACGGTGCCGGCAAGACGACCACGCTGCGCATTGTTGCCGGCCTGCTCAAGGCCGATGCCGGCAGTGCGCATATCCTGGGCCACGATATTGCCACCCAGCCGACCGAAGCCAAACGCCTGCTCGCGTTTTTGCCGGACGATCCCCTGCTGTACGCCAAGCTGAAGCCGCTCGAGTATCTGGAATTCGTGGCGGGGCTGTGGGGTATCGCGCCGGAGGTCGCCGCACCGCGCGCTGAAGAGCTGTTGCGCTGGCTCGATCTTTGGAGCAACACGAACGAATACATCGAAGGATTTTCGCGCGGCATGCGCCAGAAACTGGCCCTGGCCGGGGCGCTGATTCACGATCCGCAGTTGCTGATTCTCGATGAGCCCTTGACCGGGCTCGATGCGGCTGCGGCGAGGCAGGTAAAAGACTTGCTGCTCGAACGTGTCAAGCAGGGCAATACCATCGTGCTCACCACGCATATTCTGGAAATGGCAGAACGCCTGGCAGAGCGCATCAGCATTATCCAGAAAGGCAAAATCATCGCGCAGGGCACACTCGATGAGCTGCGCGTATTGGCGCAGACGCAGGCCGCCGCGCGCGGGCTATCGGGCGCCACGCTGGAGGATGTGTTCCTCGAACTGACGGCGAACGGCGCATGAGGCTGCAGGTAGCAACCTGGCCGTGGTTATTGCGCCATGAGTTGCGCGTGTCGTGGCGCAATTTCGGCGGCATGGGCTTCTGGTTTGGGGTGATCAGTGGCGGTTTCTTGTGGGTGGCGATACATGCCGTTGCATGGGGCATGCTCAAGAGCGTGAGCACAGCCGACCTGCCGTCGTGGGTAACCCTGGTTTTTGGCGGCCTGACCTGGCTGATCATCACCCTGATTTTCTCGCAGGCCATCGCGCTATCGGTGTCGGCCCTGTTTGATCGCGGCGATTTCGATCTGCTGTTGTCTTCGCCCTTGTCGGCGCGCACCGTGTTCATCGTTCGCGGCCTGGGGATCGCGATCAGTTGCGTTACGCTTTATCTGCTGCTGCTGTCGCCGTTTGCGCATATGGGGCTGTTTACCGGGCACGCGAATTTGCTGGCGATTTATCCGGCGCTGATCTCGCTGGGATTGCTGGCGTCGTCGCTCGGCATGTTGCTGACCATTTCCCTGGTGCGCATGTTCGGCGCACGGCGCGCACGCGTCATTGCGCAACTGATTGCGGCCGTGGTGGGTGCGGTGATTTTTCTACTGAGTCAATTCCAGAACGCACTTGGCCGCGAGACGCGTGAATATCTTGCCGCCGCATTCCGGCACTGGATGGAACCTGGCGGCGCGCTGGCACCCGATAGCGCGGTATGGTTTCCGTTTCGTGCGATGTTGGGCGAGCCGCTGGCGCTGGCGGCGGTAATCGTCGCCGGGCTGGGCGGGTTCTGGATGGTCGTCAACCTGACGTATCAGCGGTTCCTTGCCGGTACCCAGGAAGTCGTCACCGGCAACAGCCGCGTCATGTCGGCCCTGAAGACTGGCAGCGTCAGGTTCGAAGCAGGGCTGGCGCGCAATGTGCTCGTCAAGGAATGGAAGCTGATCGCGCGCGACCCGAATCTGATTACGCAGACCTTCATGCAGTTGCTCTACTTGCTGCCGCTGATCTTCCTGCTGTTCAGACGCCAGGAGGCGGCGATGATGGTGGTGCCGGCGGCGATCATGCTGGCGGCGATGCTGGCCGGCAATCTGGCCTGGATCACGGTGGCTGCGGAGGATGCGCCGGAGTTGATTGGCGTCGCACCGGTAGCGATCACGCGCATTCGCTGGCTGAAGGCGCTGGCTGCACTGCTGCCGGTATGGCTACTGGTTTCGCCGATCCTGTTTTATCTGCTCGTAAACAATTTATGGCTGGCCACCGTGTTCGCATTTTGCCTTGCGGGTGCAACCGTTTCGGCGGGCGTGGCACAAGTCTGGTATCCGCGTCAGGGCGATCGCAAGAACATGAAAAAACGTGGGCAGGCAAATTTATTGATCACCGTGCTCGAAGGCATGAGCTCAATGGGCTGGGCCGGCACCGCCTACTGCCTGGTGGTGGCGCCGCGGTTTGCGCCGATCGGTCTGGTGTTTGCGCTGCTGGGTCCCGGCGCGGCATGGGCATTGGGAAAATCGCGCCGGGATGAAGGCGCGTTGGTCTGATCGGCCGGCGCGTTACGGCGCAGACTGGTTGCGGCTTCGACGCCCCAGCACAATATGCAAAATCAACAGTGGTATCAGCGCCAATCCGACTGCCCAGTGGGCAACGCTGGTGAACTGGCGAATCTCTTCGCCGCCTGCGTAGTATAAAAAATAGCCGGTCAAGGTCAGCACCGCCATCACCGCCACCATGCTGCCGCCGCTGCCGCGATTCTTGCGATGCTGCCAGGCATTGCGGATATGCCCCGGCATCAGCGAGCCAAAGCCGATCAGCGCCAGCATCGCGGCAAGGCCATGCAGCTTCAGCCACCACGCTTCAAGCGGATGATGCGTGTCGCCAAAATCGGTTTTGAGGCTGACGAAATAGTGGAAGCCCAGCCACAGCAGGCCCGAGGCGAGGAGCAGCACAAACATGGCGTAGAGCGCGCGACGATGGGTGTTGCCGAGACGGTTGTTGAGCTGGCGCTTAGGCATAAGCGGGTGACATTTTTTGCGACTGATTTTTCGCCGGCGATGTTGAGCTGCGATGAATATTGCCTTGCGGATCAATCACGATGGCGCTCGCTTCGAAATTTTTTAGGCAACGCGCGGCGATATCGCCGGTGGCGTCGAGCATCACCACCTTGGTCAGCGCGTCGGCAATGACGCAAGATGATGCCATCACCGTCACGCTGGCAACACGCGGCGTCCCGCTGAATCCTGCCGGCAGGATGTGCGTTGGATTGGCGTGCTCATAGGCCGAGGTGGCAACTGCAACATGATCGCCGCAATCAATGCTGAGCAAGCGCGAGGCATCGACAGGATGACGAATCTGGATGGCGGCATCCGTCTGGCCGAATCGCGCGAGATCGCCTCCGGCGTTGATGCGCGCGGCGCGCAACCGTGGCCCGACCTGTTTGCAAATACGCAGCGCCTGATCCACCGCAAAACCTTTGGCGATACCGCCCAAATCGATCAGCAGCGGGCGACGGAAAACCACCTGTTCATTGTCGGAAAAAATGATGTCACGCCAACTCGCATCAGCGTCTGACAGAGCCGCATTCTTGGTGGATACAAGCGCCGGTAAATGTCCATGCGCCACCAGCTGATCAGCTACCGTGATGTCGAACAGTCCGTCGGACTGTGCGGAAACCTGCTGCGCAATTTCCAGCACCTGGATCACTTCGGTAGCGACTCGTACCGGTCGCAGCGCCGTCTCCCGGTTGAGGCGCGATACATCGCTGGCGGCCTCATGAAAACTCATCAACCGGTGCACGCGTTCAATTGCCGCGAAGCAATCTTCCATGGTGACGGCTAATAGTGCGCCGTCCTCGCCCTGCAAGGTGATATCGACCAGGGTTCCCAACCAGGGTCGTGCGCGGCGCAGGCTATGCAAAGGCAGTGCGGGCATCAGCGCATGTCTTTCAGTGCGACGTCATGAATCGCAAGGATGCGGCGCACGCCATCGGTGACATGCCGGCACGACAAGGTGGCGCCGCTGATGTTGGCGATATCGGCATCGAGCTTGACGGTATCCGCAGCGCGTTTGCCGGCGAATTGTGCGCGCCATCGCGCGTTGCGGATTTCATAGCCATGGCTTTCGCGGTAGGCGAGAATTTCCACATTCTTGACCTTGCCCTCGGCATCCAATGCAACCGCGTAAGTGATGTAATCCTGCTTGCCGATGACGTCGTGCACAAAGAAATAACCGACCAGAACCTCGCCATTGCGCACCTGCCAGATGCGCGGCTCGATATTGTTGTTGGTCGTCGCACTCGCATCGATCTGCTTTTGTTGCGCCGCGCTCAGGCCAAGGCGCAAGGGCTCGAAACGCACCGCGCCGAACATTTGTAGCTGCGCCGCTTCAACCGACAGGTACTGCGCCGCATAGGCAGCTGGCATCGCGACCAGTGCGGCGGCAGGTACGGCGATCCAGTAATGATTTTTCATGGCGGGAAATTAGTGTACGTAAGAACGGCGATGACGATCATGCCTTTGGTATGCAGTCACCGCTTGCTGAAAAATGCAGATCGCCATTCGGCGCGCCGTTCGGGGCAAAAATGCCTGAAAAGGCGCGCCAAATGGCGTTCTACGATTTTCAAATTGGCATTCGGCATGTATTTAGAACATGAAGCCTAAGCCAAGATTAAAGCGATCACGTAAATTATCCACCTTGAATTTTTGATAGTCGGCCTTCAACACCACATTAGGATGCAGCTTGAAGCTGGCACCGGTGGTG
>JANMXS010000112.1:0-5230 GCA_031394335.1 Burkholderiales bacterium | reverse complement strand
CACCGCCAAATTGGGTTTGCTGCTGGCGTCCGTGCATGGGCATATCACGCTGGCCTGGATACCCTCGGGGATTGCGTTGGCGGCGCTGCTGCTGGGGGGAGCGCGGCTGTGGCCGGGCATACTGCTGGGTGCGTGGCTGGCCAATCTGGATGCCTCGCTGGAACCGCAGCTGCGCTTGCTGATCGCGGTAGGCAATACGCTCGAGGCACTGGCAGGTGTGTGGCTGATGCGCCGTTTTGCCGCCGGCGAATACCGGCTGCAGCATGCGCGTGAAGCGCTGCTGCTGATGGTGCCGGTGGCGCTTGGGACTGCGGCGCTTGCCGCCAGCGTAGGCATCTACGCTTTGCAACAAAGCGGCACCCTGGCTGCGACCGATCAGGGGGCGGCATGGGTGACATGGTGGTTGGGCGACGCCGTCGGTATCGCCTGCGCGGCGCCGCTGCTGCTGTCATGGCGCGGGTTTGAACTGCGGCGCCGGCGCATGCGGCTGTCGGGGCATGCGGCCCTCGTCACCCTGGCGCCCGTCACCGTGGCCGCCGGCGTGTTTTTCTTTTTGCCCGCAAACTGTCTATGGCTGCAAAACGTGCTGGTACTGGCGGTGTTCCCGGTGGCGGTGTGGGCAGCGCTGGAAGCTGACGTGCGCCAGGTGACGCTGTCGAATATTCTGGTCGCCGCCGTCGTCATCCTCGGCACGTACTTCGACTTCGGCCCGTTCTCAAGCCTGGCCACCACGCCGGCAGTGCTGCAGCAGCAGGGCTTTGGCTACACGGTGGCGCTTATCGCGCTGTTGCTGGCCAGCACGCGCACCGAGCAGCGGGCAGCCATGGCGGAGCTGCAGCGTTCGCAAACCCTGTTCTCGTCGGTGTTTGCCAACAGCCCGATCCCGATCAGCATTACCCGCCTGGCCGATGGGTGCGTATTCGAGCTCAACCGGGCCGCTCTCGAGTTGCTTGCGTTCACGCGCGAGCAGGTGATCGACCGCAGCACGCTCGAACTCGGCATCTGGCAGAACGAGGCGCAGCGCCGCATGGTGATTGAGCACATGCAGGAGAACGGAAAGATCGATGCGCTCGAACTCACCCTCAGGCGTGCCGACGGGCAAGCGCTGGACGTGCTGTATTCGGCGCAGATCATCGAGTTCGGCGGGGAGCGTTGCGTGATCGCCACCGCGTTCGACCTGAGCGCCCGCAATCGCGCTGAAGCCAAGCAGCGCGAGTCCGATGAGCGCTTCGCCAAAATCTTTCATTCAAGCCCCGATGCGATCGTGATTTCGCACCTGCTGGAGGGCACCTATCTTGAGGCCAATGAAGCCTGGTTCGAACTGTGCGGATACTCGCGCGAGGAAATCATCGGCAAGCGCTCCCTCGATCTTGGCATCTGGCAAGCGCCGGAAGACCGGGCTTATCTGCTCGAGCACATGCAGGTGCACGCACGAGTGCGCGACTTCGAGTTCCGTCTGCGCCGCAAGGACGGCTCGATCGCCGAGGTGATCCTGGCCGGTGAAATCATCGAACTGCGCGGCGAGTCTTGCGTGCTATCGGTGATGTCGGACGTCACCGATCGCAAGCGCGCCGAGCGCCAGCTGCGCGAAAGCGAGCGCCGTTTCGCCGACGTGGTCGAGGCTGCCGGCGAATATGTATGGGAAGCCGATTCGCAGGGGCGCTATCTGTATGTCTCGCCGCGCATTGAAAAAGTGTTGGGCTATGCGGTCGATAAAATCGTTGGCAAGACTGCCTACGACTTCATGCCGCCGGAAGAAATTGAGCGCGTCAAAGCCTGGTTCAAGTTACGCGGCGACTCCGGCGAGCCGATCCGCAATCTCGAATACCTGTCCGTCACCCATGACGGTCGCCGCATCTGGCAGCAGGTATCGGGCGTGCCGTTCTATGCCGCTGATGGCAGGCGCATCGGCTTTCGCGGCGCCGGCCTCGACATCACCGAGCGCAAGGCCGCCGAGGAACGCATCGAGGAACTGGCCACCCGCGATCTGCTCACGCAATTGCCCAATCGCCGCCTGATGATGGACCGCCTCTCGCAGGCGATCCTGGTGGCGCAGCGCAACCAGCAGATGATCGGCGTTTTGCTGATCGACCTCGACCGTTTCAAGGTGATCAACGATTCGCTGGGCTATGCCACCGGCGATGCCTTGCTTAAACAGGTTGCCGCGCGCATCGTCGCGCTGATGCCCGAGGGCGATACCCTGGCGCGCGTGGGTGGCGATGAGTTCGTGGTGGTGCTGCCCACACTGCTCGCCGCCGAGGATGCCGGTGCGGTCGCGCAAAAAATCATTCTCTCCCTGGGCACGTCCTTCGATGTCGACGGCCGCACGCTCGATACGTCCGTCAGCATCGGCATCAGCGTCTACCCGAACGACGCCGCCGATGCCGCCACCCTGATCCGCAATGCCGATATGGCGATGTCGTTCGCCAAGGAGCATCGCCGCCAGAGCTATCAGTACTTCTCGCCGCAGATGAACGCGCGCGCAGTCGAGAAGCTGACCATGGAAAGCACGCTCCGGCGCGCCATCGAAAACGAAGAGTTCGAGCTCTATTACCACCCCAAATTCAGCCTTGCCGATGGGCGTCTGACCGGGGTCGAGGCGCTGATACGCTGGCATCATCCGCAGCTGGGCCTGATTTCGCCGGCGCAGTTCATTCCGATTGCCGAACAGACCGGCCTGATCGTGCCGCTGGGGGAGTGGGTGCTGAAGCAGGGTTGCGCGCAGGCGCGCGCCTGGCGCAACCGGGACGGCGAGCCGCTGGCGATGGCGATCAATCTTTCGGTGGGCCAGCTCAACCGCGGCCTGGCGCGCACTGTGCACAACGCACTGGAGCGCGCCGGACTCGAGGCGCGTTATCTGGAACTCGAAGTCACCGAGAGCATGCTGATGGCGCATGCCGACGACAACATCGAGGTGTTGCGCCAATTGTCCGATCTGGGCGTCAACATCGCCATCGACGATTTCGGTACCGGCTACTCCTCGCTGGCCTATTTGCGGCGCTTCCATGTCGATACCCTGAAAATCGACCAGAGCTTTGTGCGCGATGTCGAAACCAGCCTCGACGCCACCGCCATCATCACGGCGGTGGTCGCACTGGGCCACAGCCTGAAGCTGACCGTCGTCGCCGAAGGGGTGGAAACCGCCGCCCAGCAGCGCCTGCTCGCCGAGCTCGATTGTGATGAATGTCAGGGCTTCCTGTTCTGCGAACCCTTGCCGGCTGCGGAGTTCGCCGCGCGCTACCTGCACGCCTGAGCGCGAACTATCGGGGCGCCGCCGCCCGGCTGACGGCGGGCTAAAACCATCATGGTGGATGGCCCCCGGTCAGCTCGAAGCGCCATTCTGCCAAGGGAAATCCCTGATGCCTGAATGACCAAACCCCAGCATCCACGCGCTTTTCCAAGACATTTTGGCCGGAAAAGCGCGTCATTTCTGGGCCTGCCCATTCTTCATAAAGCACTTGAAGTCAAACGTCGTTTTCAGCCTGCATTTGACGCTTGAAGTGCTTGTTTTTGTTGGCGAAAATCATATCAAAAAATTACTGTTGCATTTTCTTTAAAGCGCACGATATAGTGCGTTCTTACCCTTGCAGGCACAAGATATTGTGTCAGCTGTGGATAATTCTGTTCCTAACCCGGTGGTTAACGGGGGGACGCGCGGTGGATAGTTTGTGGACAACTCCGCGCTCGGCATTCTGGGCTATAGGCAAGCTATAGCCGGAACGCGCGCCAGAAAGCTTCACCAGCAACAGACAACACGGTGGCAGCTTGGGCAAAGGTAGTGAGCGCAGTACCGGAAACGTACTTAAATCACTGAATTCAAAAACAAAAAAGCATTTGACAGGAGACTGACCATGCGATTGGCATCCGATATCCATCCGGCGAATCCCGCATTTGGTAGCACCGGTAGTACCGCAGCATCTTCAGGCAGCACGAGCCACACCGATTCCGCCGAATCGCGATACTCGGATTACAAGATCATCCGTCGCAATGGTGCCATCGCCCCGTTCCAGCCGGACAAAATTGCCATCGCCCTGACCAAGGCCTTCATCGCCGTCAATGGCGGGCAGGAAGCGGCCTCGGCGCGCATGCGCGACCAGGTGCGCGAGCTTACCAATGCCGTGGTGGCGGCGTTGCTGCGCCATAAACCGTCCGGCGGCATTTTTCATATCGAAGACGTACAAGACCAGGTTGAACTCGCGCTGATGCGCGGTGGCGCCCACGAAGTGGCGCGGTCCTACGTTCTCTATCGCGAAAAGCGCAGCAATGAACGCGCCCAGGCCAAAGCCCCGACCGCTGCCGCTGTTGCCACCACCCTGAACGTCACCGTCAACGGTCAGAAACGTCCGCTGGATACCGATTTCCTGTTCGGCGTGATCAGTACCGCCTGCGAAGGCCTCGGCGAATATGTCGAGCCCAATGGTATTTTCGAAGCGACGCTCAAAGATTTGTACGAAGGTGTGCCGCAGGAAGAAGTATTCAAGGCCGCCACGCTGGCCGCGCGCACCCGGATCGAAAAAGACCCGGCCTATACCAAGGTCACCTCGCGTTTGCTGATGCACACCATCCGCAAGGAAGTGCTGGGCGAAGAAACCGTGCAGGCCGATATGGCCACGCGCTATGCCGAGTATTTCCCGCAGTTCATCAAGAAGGGCATCAAGGCCGAGCTGCTCGACGAGAAGCTCGCCCAGTTCGACCTCGCCAAACTGGGCGCGGCCCTGAACCCCGAGCGCGATGGCCAGTTCACCTACCTCGGCTTGCAGACCTTGTATGACCGTTACTTCCTGCATATCGACGAAGCGCGCATTGAATTGCCGCAGGCCTTCTATATGCGCGTCGCCATGGGCCTCGCCTTGAATGAAGTCAACCGCGAAGCACGCGCCATCGAGTTCTACAACGTGCTCTCCACCTTCGATTTCATGTCCTCGACGCCGACCCTGTTCAATGCCGGCACGCGTCGCTCGCAATTGTCCAGCTGCTACCTGACCACGGTGGCCGACGATCTCGACGGTATTTATGAAGCGCTGAAAGAAAACGCGCTGCTCTCCAAGTTCGCCGGCGGCCTCGGCAACGACTGGACGCCAGTGCGCGCGCTCGGCAGCTATATCAAGGGCACCAATGGCAAATCGCAGGGCGTGGTGCCGTTCCTGAAAGTGGTCAACGATACCGCCGTCGCCGTGAATCAAGGCGGCAAGCGCAAGGGCGCGGTTTGCGCGTATCTGGAGACCTGGCA
>JANMXS010000111.1:0-2737 GCA_031394335.1 Burkholderiales bacterium | reverse complement strand
TCGGAGACGCCCATTTCGCCATGGTGAAGGCGGTCGGTGAAATAGGCAGCAGCCGAGTAGCCATCGATCAGCGTGCCATCGAAATCAAAGAACGCGGCGATCTTCGGGCCGGAGGGACCATCGAGAATGGCGGCAATTGCGTCTTGGGTAGTAGTCATCAGGCAATCTTCCGGTTTTCGGTGCGCATTTGTGGGTCGTCCTTTTTCTTCAGTGTTGGCGTAGCTTCTTGCCGCGCAAGTCATTCATGTCGTGACGCGCATCGGCTGCCAGATACGGATCCAGCAAGGTCAACACGTGATAGGCGGCAAGCCCCGACGCCATTGCTGCGGGATCCTTGACCGGCATCAGTTTCACGAACGTACACCAGCAGGTTGCGGTAAAGACAATATGCAAGGCGAGGATGTCAATCTGCTCGTCCTCCGCCACGATCACACCCATCCTGGCTTTCCCTCACAAGAGGATGACTCATTTCTTCTTTGACTTGGTGCGCAACAGTTTGTCGAATTCCGCTTCGATGCCGGCGGCAATCTTGTCGTGGAACATGGACAGCATGAAGCCAAGCTTGATGTCCAGTTCAAACTGCTTCGGCGCCAATTTCAACGCACCGCTCAAACCCGTTCCGCTGACATGGATTGACTTTCCCGACCATGAGGTCTCGATCCCATATTCATTGGCGAGTTCCTCGGCGACCCGATTGGCCACTTCGACCGCCTGTTTGTGCGTAAGGTTATGCGAACGACGAATCGAGATCAAGCTCATGGCAATTGATGATCAGGTTAGAAGAACAATTCGATAAATGCCCGCAAGAAAAACCTGCGGCGTGATTCGATGTATTTTCTCACGCGCGAGGAAGGTGATACAAGGAGGCCGCCTGCTTTCCTAGGCTTCCAACTCTAACTTTCAATACGCCTTAGGTTTCCTGCCCTAGGCAGGACTGGCGACAATACGCTGGTCACTCTGGAGCCGGATGTAAGCGGATTTTCTGCTGCTTCAGGTTTAATCAATGCAGATGCCTGCAATTTGTCGAATCAACTTTTAAGGGACTCAAAAATGGCCACCAGGAATTCGAAACCCGAAACGCTCCGCTCCGTCACGCTCGACGTCATCAGCAATTACCAACGCACTGCCAAATCCGCCGCCGCGTCAGCACGTGCCGGCGGCACCAAGGGAATAGCCAAGGTCGACTCGACTGTCGACGATCTGGTGAAGTTCGGGGGCAAGATCAGCAAGAAGGTCAATAGCTCACTTGAAACCGCCCAAAAAAAGGTGACTGCCGCGGCGGACTTGGTGGACAAGACCACAGGCAATTTGGGGAAAAAGGTAAAGAGCGCGCTGAACAGCACGCGTGAAAAGGTCGTCAAGGCGACCAACAAGGCTGATGACGCCGTCGACAAACTCTTGAGCCGTGCATCGAAGAAGGTTGCACAATTCCCGTCCAAGGGTACCCGGATGTCGAAATTGCTGGACAACAGGATTGTGGCGTCCGTCGAACCACTGGGAGTCCGTGGCGCCAAGCTGCTTCGTTCCGTATCCGCAACGTTGGCAGAGGGCGCGGAAAAAATTTCCGGTAAGGTTGGCGTCGCCAAAAAGTCCGCGACTGTGAAAAAAACCACGCAGGCGGCGCCCAGGAAAAAAATGCTAAAGGCAGCGCCGGCAAAAAAGGCGGCGACTGTGAAAAAAGCGGTCGGCGCTGCCCGTAACAAGATACTGGTGCCGCGCACCAGGACTGTTACCAGGTAAGCTGTCCGTTATGTAGCGGGACAGGATTCACCTCAGCCAAAATAAAAAAGGGCGCAGAATTTTCTGCGCCATTTTTTCGATCATTCAGATTCGCCGAGATCATTGAAACTCCCCGGATGGCAGACGCCTGCATGACTGTCGATCCCGGGCGTTCAAACCTGTCCGCACAGGGACGTGCCCGCCTCGGCCAGCATTTCGGGAGAAAGCTTTACGCGCGCGATGTGTGCCGTTTCATCGCCCACGAGTAGGCCCATAATACTGAGAGATATTCTCTGGCGCAGAATCAAGGAGGAATTGTCAATGACCGTTGAAGAGCGCACTGCATCCGCCGCATCGCTGGAGCACAACCGATGAGCACCGCAGCACGCTATATTCTGGCGCTCGACCAGGGCACCACCAGTTCCCGCGCCATCCTGTTCGATCACGCAGGCGGTCTGCATGCGTCGGCCCAGCGCGAACTCACCCAGCACTTCCCGCAACCGGGCTGGGTGGAGCATGACGCCGAGGAGATATGGCAAAGTCAGATCGGTGTTGTTGCCGAAGTCATGGCCAAGGCGGGTGTCGACGCCCGGGCGATCGCGGCCATCGGCATCACCAATCAGCGCGAGACCACCGTGTTGTGGGATCGCACCACGGGCAAGCCTTTGCACCATGCCATCGTCTGGCAGGACCGGCGCACCACACCGCTATGCGACGAATTGCGCGCGGCCGGGCATGAAACCACGTTCTCCGCCCGCACCGGGTTGCTGCTGGACCCCTATTTTTCCGGCACCAAATTGCGCTGGTTGCTGGACAACATTCCCGGCGCACGCGATCGTGCACGGCGTGGTGAATTGGCTTTCGGCACCATCGATAGCTGGCTGGTGTGGAACCTGTCCTGTGGCCGGCTGCATGTCACCGACGCCTCCAACGCCTCGCGCACGCTGCTGTACAACATCCATCGCGGCGACTGGGACAACGACCTGCTCGCCCTGCTGGATATTCCGCGCGAAGTTCT
>JANMXS010000110.1:0-3343 GCA_031394335.1 Burkholderiales bacterium | reverse complement strand
GCTGGGGGCGGTGGCCGGGGTGATGGTCGGCTCCTACTACGGCATCGCCAATTACCAGATGGGGTTCCTGCTGGGACTGAAAGCGTTCTCGGCGGCGGTGCTGGGCGGTATCGGCAATCTGGGTGGTGCGGTGCTGGGCGGTATCCTGATCGGCTTGATCGAGGCCCTGGGTGCGGGCTATATGGGTGACGTGACCAATGTGTGCACGCTCGACCACATCCTGCCCGGCTTCAGCGCGCTGTGTGCGGCCGATGCGAATTCCTCGCTGTTCGGCAGCAACTATAAAGATGTCTACGCCTTCATCGTGCTGATCATGGTGCTGGTATTCCGTCCCTCCGGACTGCTCGGCGAACGCGTGTCGGATCGCGCCTGATGCAGTACGCCACTTTCCTGCCCGAGAAGCTGCGCAAGCACCCCGCCGTGCTGTATGGCGGTATGGCCCTGATCGGCATCGCGCTGGCCGCGCTACCCTTCATACTGGCGATGGGCGGCATGACCTGGGTGCGCATCACCAATTTCGCGATCCTGTTCGTGTTCCTGTCGCTGGGCCTCAATATTGTGGTCGGCTTCGCCGGCCTGCTCGACCTCGGTTACATCGCGTTCTATGCCGTCGGCGCCTATGTCTATGCACTGCTGGCCTCGCCGCACTTCGGCATTCATTTGCCGTTCTGGATCATCCTGCCGATTGGCGCGATGGTGGCGTGTTTTTTTGGGGTGCTGCTCGGCACACCCACACTGAAACTGCGCGGCGATTATCTGGCGATCGTGACCCTGGGCTTCGGCGAGATCGTGCGCATTTTCATGAACAATCTGTCCGAGCCGATCAATATCACCAATGGACCCAAGGGCATTGCCACGATCGACCCGATAAAATTGTTCGGCATGGATTTCGGCAATACCACGCGCATCGGCGATTTCGCCATTCCTGGGCTGATCAAGTATTACTACCTGCTGCTGTTCATCCTGATTGTGGTTATTGTCATCAACCTGCGCCTGCAAAATTCGCGCATCGGCCGTGCCTGGGAAGCGATCCGCGAAGATGAAATGGCGGCGCGCGCGATGGGCATCAATACCACCAATTTGAAGCTGCTGGCCTTCGCGATGGGCGCCTCGTTCGGCGGCATCGCCGGCGGGGTGTTCTCGGCCATCCAGGGCTTTATCAGTCCCGAGAGTTTTACCTTGACCGAAAGCGTGATGATTCTGGCGATGGTGGTACTGGGCGGGATGGGCAATATCTGGGGTGTGATCATCGGCGCGGTGTTGCTCTCGTTCGTGCCGGAACTGCTGCGCTATACCGTGCAGCCGGCACAGCAATGGATGTTCGGTCGCCAGATCATCGAGGCGGAGGTGCTGCGCATGCTGCTGTTCGGCTTTGCGATGGTGGCGATGATGCTGTTCCGTCCCGCTGGCCTGCTACCTTCGGCTTTGCGCAAGCGCGAACTCGCGCCGAAGGAAGAATGATGGCAAATATCATTCTTGAAGCGAACAACATCACGAAGAGGTTTGGCGTCGCCGCGAGCGCACAAAGCAGGGGCCTCGCGCGCAGCGTGGGGATGCGCCCAGTGCGAGTCGGCGAAACCGACGAACCTTTCAGAGCGCGGGTCGGAGCATGAGCAATATCATTCTTGAGGCTAAGAACATCACCAAGCGGTTCGGCGGCCTGACTGCCTTATCAGAAGTCAGTTTCGCCATTGAGCAGGGCCAAATCTTCGGCCTGATCGGCCCCAACGGCGCCGGCAAGACCACCATGTTCAATGTGCTGACCGGCCTTTACCAGCACGATGAAGGCACGGTGACGTTCAACGGCGAAGTGCTGAACGGCATCACGCCGGACCGTATCGCCGGGCTCGGCGTGGCGCGCACTTTCCAGAATATTCGTCTGTTCAACAATCTCAGCGCGCTTGAGAACGTCATGATCGGTCGCCACGTACGTACCCGCGCCGGGGTACTTGGAGCGATCCTGCGTAACCGCGCCACGCTGGCCGAAGAAGCGGCAATCGAAGCCCGCGCCCGTGAATTGCTCGATTTCGTCAACGTTGGCGAGCGCGCCAACGAGCTTGCCAAACATTTGTCCTATGGCGATCAGCGCCGCCTCGAAATCGCGCGCGCCCTGGCCACCGATCCGAAAGTACTGGCGCTGGATGAACCCGCCGCCGGCATGAATGCCACCGAAAAACTGGCGCTGCGCAAACTGATCGAATCGATTCGTGCGCAGGGCATCACCATATTGTTGATCGAACACGATGTGAAACTGGTGATGGGCCTGTGCGATCGCATTGGCGTGCTCGATTACGGCAAGAAGATTGCCGATGGTTTGCCGGCCGATGTGCAGCGCGATCCCAAAGTGATCGAAGCTTACTTGGGCGTGTCAATGGATGAAGCGGCATGAGCTTGCTCGCAATCAAAAATTTGCACGTCGGCTATGGTGGCATCAAGGCGGTCAAGGGCATCGACATCCACGTTGAGGCCGGCGAACTGGTGACGCTGATCGGCGCCAACGGCGCCGGCAAAACCACCACGTTGAAAGCCATCACCGGCCTGCTGCATCCCACCGATGGCAGTATCGACTACGACGGCAAAAGTATCATTGGCCGTGCCGCGCACGAGATCGCTGCGCAGGGCCTGGTGCTGGTACCGGAAGGGCGCGGCGTATTTCCCGGCCTCACCATCGAAGAAAATTTGCAGATGGGTGCCTACACGCGCCGCGACCGTCACCAGATTGCAGCAGACATCGAACACAAGTTTTCGCTGTTCCCGCGCCTCAAAGAGCGCGCCAGGCAGACCGCGGGCACCCTGTCCGGCGGCGAGCAGCAGATGCTGGCGATCAGCCGCGCGCTGATGGCGCGCCCGAAGTTGCTGCTGCTTGATGAACCATCGATGGGCCTCGCGCCGATCATGGTGCAGAAAATTTTTGAAGTGGTGCGCGAAGTCGCCAAGGGCGGCATGACCATTTTGCTGATCGAGCAAAACGCCAAACTCGCCTTGCAGGTCAGTACACGCGGCTACGTGATGGACGGTGGCGTGGTGACCTTGAGTGGCGAATCGAGAGCGCTGCTGTCGAACCCCAAGGTGCGTGAAGCGTACCTGGGTGAGGACGCTGGCGCGGCGGCGTAGCGCCAAACGTAAAGCGCGCGTAACCTGCAAGGCATGAGTGCGTATTCCAAATTGGTGTTGTCCCCGTCCGGTCTGTCGAAGGCCGATCTGGCGGCCTTGAAGCGCGCCAAAACGTTGCTGGAAAACCCAGGCCTCGCTGCACGCGCATCCGCAATGCTCGGCTCGCCGATCGAGCGCGGCATCGGCATGCTGCCGGCGCGTGTGCAAAAAACGGTGCACGAGGCCTCCG
>JANMXS010000109.1:0-4950 GCA_031394335.1 Burkholderiales bacterium | reverse complement strand
TGCCATCTTGCTGATGGCGGCGCTGTCGCGGCAACGACGCCTTTTGCTGGCCGCCGCCGACAGCGAGGATCGCTTCCGCTCGTTGCTCGAACTATCATCCGACTGGTGGTGGGAGCAGGATGCCGAGCTGAGATTCGTCGGCATTTCCCTGAGCGAGCCCGGTCCGGACAGCATCCCGGCGGAACGCTATGCGGGGCTCACCCGCTGGGAGCTACCCTATACCCAGCCGCTGAATACCACCTGGCTGGAACACAAGGCGGTGCTGGAATCGCGCCAGCCGTTTCGCGATTTACTGCTGACCCGCACCGGCAGGGACGGAAAGATTCGTTACATCACGGTAAACGGAGCGCCGATCTTCGACGCGCAGGGAATGTTCAAGGGATATCGTGGCGTCGGCAGCGACATCACCGCCCGGATTGAAGCCAAACGCGCGATGCGTGAAAGCGAAGAGAGCTTGCGATTCGTACTGGAATCGTCGCGACTGGGCTATTGGGATCGAGATTTGATCAACAACGTGACCACGCGCTCGCTGCGGCACGACCAGATGTTCGGTTACCAGGAATTGCTGCCGGATTGGAATTTCGACATCTTCCTTACGCACATTCATCCGGAGGATCGCGCCCGCGTGGACCGCGCCCAGCATAATTTAATGACCGAGTCGGGTGACGCCAGCGTTGAATATCGCGTCGTCTGGCCGGATCAGTCGATTCACTGGCTGTGGTCGACCGGGCGCGTCAGCCGCGATGCCGGTGGCCAGGCGGTGCGCGCCTCGGGCGTGGTGCTGGACATTACCGATCGCAAGCGGGCCGAGGTGGCCCTGCACGATAGCGAGAAGCGCTGGAAGTTTGCGCTTGAGGGCGCCGGTGACGCCGTGTGGGACTGGAATATAGAAACCGGCGAAGAATATTTCTCGACGCGCTGGCCGGAAATTCTGGGTTACGCCGAACACGAGGTCGATACCACTTATGCCGTGTGGGAAAAGAGCATTCATCCCGAGGACAAACCGCAAGTCATAACCAGCCTGAAGGCCTGCCTCAGCGGCGCAACGCCCACCTATTTGAGCGAGCACCGCGTGCGCTGCAAGGATGCGAGCTGGAAGTGGATCCTGGCGCGCGGCATGGTGGTGGAGCGTAATGAGGCGGGCAAGGCGGTGCGCATGATCGGCACCCGCTCCGATATCAACGAACGCAAGCGCGCCGAGGCGGCGTTGCGCGCCGGCGAGGAACGCTATCGCTCGGTGGTGGGCTCAATCGCCGAGGGCGTACTGGTGCGGGACCAGCACGGCAATATCGTCGACTGCAATGCGAGTGCTGAGCGCATCCTCGGCGAGACCCTGGCGCAAATTAAGGGCCACCCCAGCTCTGCGGTAGCACGGCAGTTATATGCAGAAGATGGCTCAGTGCTGGCTGACCATGAGCGCATCGCCGCCGTAGTGTTGCGCACCGGCCATCCGCGCACCAATTTTATCGAAGGCATGCAAAAGCCGGACGGCAACATGCTGTGGCTTTCCACCAGCGCCCAGCCCCTGTATGACGATACCGGCAAGACTATCCGCGGCGTGGTGACCACGTTTGCCGATATCACCGAACGTCGCCGTACCGACGAATTGCGCTTGGCCAAAGAGGCCGCCGAACTGTCCAGCCGCACCAAGTCGACCTTCCTGTCGAGCATGAGCCACGAGCTGCGCACGCCGCTGAATTCCATCCTCGGCTTTGCCCAGCTGCTCGATTACGACCCGGTCGTCAAAGCCGCTGAGGCTACCCAGCAAAGGGTCCGCCATATTCTCACCGCCGGCCGGCATTTGCTGGCAATGGTTGATGATGTCCTCGACCTGTCGCGCATTGAAGCCGGTGTCCTGCGTCTTTCGTTTGAGCCGGTGGAAATGGAAAGGCTGATTCGCGAATGCGTGGCGCTCAGCCTGCCCGATGCCAGTCGCCGCAACATCGGCTTTGAATACCATATTGAGCAGGACGGCAGCTGGGTGCTGGGCGATCGCACGCGGCTGCGGCAGGTGGTGGCCAATATTCTCTCCAATGCGATCAAATACAACCGCATCGGCGGCTCGGTCGTGATCGGTCTCGGCGGCGATGCGGCACAGGTCAGGATCGATATTCACGATACCGGCGCAGGGTTGACCGCGCTGCAGATCGAAAGCCTGTTCCAGCCCTTCAACCGGCTGGGCGCAGAAAACAGCGCCACCGAAGGCACCGGCATCGGACTGGTGATTGTGAAGCAACTGGTGCTGGCGATGAACGGCAGCATCGAGATCACCAGCCAGCTCGCCAACGGCACGGACAACGGCTCGACATTCACGCTCACCTTTCCGCGCACGGTCGCGGCGAGCACGGTATCCGGTCAGCCGTTGACGACGGCGCCACCCACGGCCACACGCACCAGACAAGGGAAATTCACCGTGCTATGCGTGGAAGATAATCCGGCGAATGTGGAGCTGGTCAAACAGACGCTGGCGCTCAATCCGGCGATTCGGCTTGAGCTCGCCACCGATGGCAACGCCGGACTCGCCGCTGCCCTGCGGCTGAAGCCCGACCTGATTCTGCTCGACATCAACCTGCCCGGCATGGACGGCTATGAAGTCCTGCGCCATTTGCGCACCGAGCCCTCGGTCGCCGCGACCGCCTGCATCGCGATGACCGCCAACGCCATGAGCGGTGAAGCGCAACGCGCCAGGGACGCCGGCTTTGCCGACTACATCAGCAAGCCCTTCGATGTGGAGGTGCTGCTGGCGAAGGTGGATGCACTGTTGCATCGGTAGTGAAGGTTTCCTCCCTATGCGCGCCTGGCGCCGCCAAAAAAACGTAGAACGCCATTTGGCGCGGCTTTCCAGGCATTTTTGCTCCAAACGCCGCGCCAGCTCTTGAGTTTGCAATTCTGGCAATTGCGCGGCTTGCAGCAAGGGATCAATGAGAAAGGGCGCCGTAGCGCCCTTTTTACAGCCGCAAAAAAAAGCCGACTACGCCGCTGCGCGAATGCGAATCTCCTTGAGCCCTGGCTGCGGATTATTGAACTTCACCAACAGCTCGGCTTGGCGCTGTTTCGCGTCTTTCAGATGCGCGTCTTTCACATGGCCGAAGCCGCGAATGTGCTCGGGGATGCTGGCGAGATCCACTGCGGTTTCATAGTTGTCTGCCGACATGCGCGCCAGCAAATCGGCCAGCATCGCTTCATAGTCGGCAATCAGCTGCCGTTCCATTTTGCGTTCCGCCGAGTAGCCAAATACATCCAGCGGTGTACCGCGCAATCCCTTGAAACGCGCGAGCACCTTGAACGCGCCCATCATCCACGGGCCGAAGGTTTTCTTTTTCGGCTCATGGGTGATGGGATCAACTTGCGACATGATCGGCGGCGCCAGGTGGAAAGTGAGCTTGTAATCGCCTTCGAACTGGTCGGCGATGCGCTTGACGAAATCGGTCTGCGTGTACAGGCGCGCCACTTCGTATTCATCCTTGTACGCCATCAACTTGAAGGCATAGCGCGCCACCGCCGCGCTGAGGGCGCGCTTGCCGGGGAATTTTTGCGCCTCGACCGCCTGCACCGTGGCCACCAGGTTGCGATAGCGATGCGCATAGGCCGCATTTTGATAATCGGTGAGGTAGGTGACGCGGCGCTCGATCACTTCTTCGATGGTGCTCGACAAATGCTGGCTGTCGGTTTTCACTTGCGGCGGAATCGCCATTTTCTGCACCGCGCGCAAATCGACCGCCGCGCGACGGCCCCAATCGAAAGCCTGCTTATTCTTCTCGACCGCGGTGCCATTCAATTCGATGGCACGCATGATCGATTCGAGCTGCAGCGGAATCAAACCCTGCTGCCAGCCGTACCCCATGATGAACGGGTTGGTGAAAATCGCGTCACCCATCAGCGCGGTGGTGAGCTGCGTGGCGTTGACAAATTCAACGCCTGCTTTGCCATTCACTTCGCCCATCGCCTCTTTCAACACCTCCTGCATTTCCGCTACCGGGATATGCAGATCGGCGTTATGCGTAAATTCGCCGGTGGTGGCGACATCCGAATTCACCACCGCGCGCGTCAGGCCGTTCTGGATTTTGGCGATCGATTCATCGCTGGTCGAGACAATCATATCGCAGCCCAGCATCGCGTTGGCTTCACAGGCGGCGATACGCACGGCGTGAATATCTTCCGGCTGGTTGGCAATGCGCACATGGGTGTAAACGCTGCCGCCCTTTTGCGCGAGGCCGGTCATGTCCAGCACCGCCACGCCCTTGTGTTCCAGATGCGCCGCCATCCCCAGCAAGGCGCCGATCGTGACCACACCGGTACCGCCGACGCCGGTGACGAGAATGCCGTAGGGATGATCAAGCGCCGGCAAGGCCGGTAGCGGTAATGCTGACAACACTTCCTGCACGGCCGGTTTTTTCTTGCGCAACTGGCCACCTTCGACGGTGACAAAGCTCGGGCAAAAGCCGTTAACGCAGGAGTAGTCCTTATTGCAGGAGGATTGATCAATCGCTCGCTTGCGGCCGAATTCGGTTTCCACCGGCACCACCGACAGGCAGTTGGATTTCTTGCCGCAATCGCCGCAACCTTCGCAAACCGCGTCATTGATCACCACGCGCTTTTGCGGATCAGGGAAGGTGCCGCGCTTGCGGCGGCGGCGTTTTTCAGCGGCACAGGTCTGGTCGTAAACCAGGATGGTGGTGCCTTCAATTTCGCGCAATTCGCGCTGCACCGCATCGAGGTCATCGCGATGGCGAATTTCCACGCCGGGCGCAAAGTTGCTGCCAGCCGGATATTTATCGGGCTCATCGGTCACCACAAAAAACTTGCCCACGCCTTCAGCGGCGACTTGCTGGGTCAACTGCGGCACATTCAGCGGGCCATCGACTGGCTGGCCGCCGGTCATTGCCACCGCGTCGTTGTACAGAATCTTGTAGGTGATGTTGACCCCGGCGCCGACCGCCGCGCGAATCG
>JANMXS010000108.1:0-16769 GCA_031394335.1 Burkholderiales bacterium | reverse complement strand
AAAAAACCGGAAGTTGACGATTTTGAAATCTCGGTGAGCGACGGTGCACGGAAGCCGCGCGCGAAACTGCCACGGAATTTCAGAATCGGTGAAGCCGCCCAGGACGCTGCTACTTTCGGTGTGAAAGAGTTGCCGTAGTCCGAGTAGCGGTCATAACGTGCAGCCAACTGAACTTCCACCGTTTTAACCACCGGCAGTGACAATTCAGCAAACACGGTTGAAACATTGCGCGAACCGTCTGCCGATGCGATGCCGCGTCCAAAAACTTCGCCAACCAGCTTCGCGGGGTCAGGGTTGACGACACGGTCTTCCTTGCGGAATTCAACGCCAGATGCAACGCCAATTGCGCCGCCGGGTAGCGAGCCAACCTCACCCGAAGCTTTGACGTCAAAAATCGTGAATGATGATTTTGCCTTGTCCTTGGCATCGATTCTCAGCGTGCTTGGCGTGACCGGTCCAGCGGTAGGGTTCAGAAAATTGAAGCCTTTGCCGGTAATGCCTGCGACCAGCTGCGAATAGCGGATTGAGTTGTAGTTGGTCGTGTCCTGCTCATTGCGGTTGTAAAGCAAAGCCGACTCAACATCAAACGTACCCAATGTGCTCTTGATGCCGCCCAGCAAACGGGTGGTTTTGCTGACAACTTCATTGTCCTGCGGGCCTACCGAATCAAAGCGTCCGCGGAATCGCGTTCCCGCGGCATTGCTATACGGATTGTTCGGGTGACCAACCGGCAATACTTGCGGGGACAGGTTCAATGCGCCTGTAGAAGGATTAAATGTGCCGCCCGTACCCTGTCCTACCGCCTGTGGGAAGCCGAGAAAATAGGTTTTACTCTGGACATAACCCGCTTCGCCAAAAATCTGCGTATTGGCATTGAATTCATAGGTTCCACGCGAGAAGAAGCTGGCGCGGTCTACCTTGGGCACAATTTCCTGACGTGCCACGTTGTCGTACAGACACTGTGTTCCAGCAACGCCCAGGAACGGCTGCGAATTAACAACCTGCGATGGCGGGCAGGTTGCACCGGCCGACGGCGCGGTCGCACCGGTCGCATTGGAAATATACGTCAGATAAGGGCTGAACGCAGACGTCGGGACGCCTGTGAAGTTGTTGGAGCGATACTCAGCCCTGTTCAGGAATTTGTCGACGTCCTTGAACAGCACGTGATCCTGATGGTAGACCTCGACATTGCCGAACACGTTGTACTTGTTTTTGGCCAAATCGCCAAAGCCGAAGGTGCCGGTCACGGTCTCGTTGGTGTATTTGGAGTCCTTGTTGGTAGAACCCTGTACACCAATCTGCGCGCCTTTGTAGTCTTTGCGCAAGATGATGTTGATGACGCCGGCGATCGCTTCCGATCCATAAATTGCGGACGCACCGTCTTTCAGAATTTCAATGCGGTCGATGACGTCAAGCGGAATTGAATTCAGGTTGATCGCCGCGCTTTGGCCGAAGTTGGGGTCGGCCAGGCCGTAGGGGGCAATGCGGCGCCCGTTCAGCAGCACCAGCGTTGCTGATGAGCCCAAACCACGTAGCGATGCCGATGCGGCGCCGGTCGAAAAACTGCCCGAGCCGCTAAGTTCCGTCAAGCCGCCTGCGGCATTGATGGGGAGCTCGCGCAACAATTCGGTTACCGTTTGGCGACCGGAACGGCGAATTTCATCGGCAGTAATGATCAGAATCGGGGCCGATGTTTCGGCATCAATACGTTTGATATTCGAACCTGTAATTTCAATTTTCTCGATTTTTTGTGGCGCCGCCTGTTGGGCGAAAGCCGTGGAGACAAGCAGGGTAGCCGTGGTGCCGGCGCCGAGCGCTGCCTGTAGCAACAGGGGTAGCTGTTTACGCTTGTGGTGAGTCATTTGGGCCTCGTGTTGTTATAGAGTTGAGCTAACTTCATCATTAAACTGCGCGGTCTTGAGTGCCGCATGCTGGTATTCAAAATGCAATTTCGTTGCGTTTTTTGATACAAATTGTTGCAACGCGGTGAGATTAGCGATTCATTGTCACGATGACTACAGGTATTTCTGTCCTGTATCGTTTTTACAACAAATGTTGTGCCCGCATATTCTTACACTCATAAATGGGTGTTCTGGCAAGCGGGACAAAGACGGGCAATCGCGCCCAAACGTTGCGCGAGATAGGTGCCGACTATTGTTCTCTGTTCGATACGCGGCATCGACTGAGGGTTTATTCTTTGCGGCCCGCGTGCTATAGTGGAAAGCTGTTAAGAAGTGGGCCTCGCGCCCCTTTTTTATTTGTATTGCCGATTTTGGCGTATTGCGTTGGCTGGTGCGGTTGGGCGATGTCGCGCGCTACGGTCTCGGCGCAAGACAAGGTGAGGGCCCAATGACGACAGATGTAACAATCATCGTGAAAACGACAGTCGCCGGGCTCGGGTTTGAGCTGGTGGACTTTGAACGCGCCGGTGGCGGGATGATGCGTGTGTATATTGATCATCCGGACGGTATTTCGGTCGAAAACTGCGCAGACGTCAGCAATCAGCTCACCCGCGTGTTGATGGTCGAGAACATCGACTACTCCCGTCTGGAAGTGTCGTCTCCAGGGTTGGATCGACCTCTCAAGACCCTGGAGGATTTCAGTCGCTATATGGGCGTTGCAGTTAAAGTGCGGCTGAACCTGGCGGTCGATGCCCGGAAGCGTTTTGACGGCGTGGTCGAATCGGTGGTCGGCGAAGCGATTACTTTCACTCTCGTGGATGACGCGGCGGCAACAGGGAAAGCCAAAACCTTGAAGCGCGGCAATGCCAAAGCGCGGGTCGAAGTGGACCCGGTTGAAGCAAAGCGCATTACGGTGATGCTGAACGATATTGAGCGAGCAAGGTTGATTCCCGATATTTGACTTGGCGACAAGCTAAAATTGAATCTGTAGTTGGAGAAAAATATGAGTCGTGAAATTCTGTTGCTGGTCGATGCCCTGGCGCGTGAAAAAAGCGTTCCACGCGAGACAATCTTTATCGCGCTGGAAATGGCGCTGGCCTCGGCAACCAAGAAAAAACTTGCCGACAAATTCCTGCAGGAAGAAGCCGATGTGCGCGTCGAAATCGACCGGCAAACCGGCGAATACCAGGCGTTCCGCAGCTGGACGGTAGTCCCCGATGAGGAGCACGAAGAGCCGGCACGGCAGATCGCCATTACCGATGCGCCGGAGCGCGGCGAAGATCTGCAGCTCGGCGATATCATCGAAGAGCCGCTGGAAGCCGTCGATTTCGGCAGGATCGGTGCACAGACTGCCAAACAGGTGATCCTGCAAAAAATTCGCGACGCAGAACGCGAGCAGATCCTGAACGACTTCCTGGCCCGCGATGAACAGCTGGTGACCGGTACGATCAAACGTATCGAACGCGGCAATGTGATTGTCGAGTCAGGCCGGATAGAAGCCCTGCTGCCCCGCGATCAGACTATCCCCAAGGAAAACCTGCGTGTTGGCGACCGCGTTCGCGCGCTGCTGTTGAAGATCGACCGCAACTTGCGCGGTCCGCAACTCGTGCTGTCTCGTGTCACACCCGATTTCATCAAGGTCCTGTTCGAGCTCGAAGTGCCGGAGATTGAAGAAGGTCTGCTGGAAATCAAGGCTGCGGCCCGCGATCCCGGCATGCGTGCCAAGATTGCCGTGAAGTCCAACGATCCGCGTGTAGACCCGATCGGCACCTGTGTGGGCATGCGCGGTTCGCGCGTTCAGGCTGTTACCGGTGAGCTGGCTGGCGAACGCGTCGACATCATCCTGTGGTCAGCCGATCCTGCCCAGTTCGTCATTAATGCCTTGGCGCCTGCTGAAGTGACATCGATTATCGTCGATGAAGAAAAGCACGCCATGGATGTCGTGGTCGATGAGGAACAGCTGGCTCAGGCGATTGGTCGCGGCGGCCAGAATGTGCGGCTTGCATCGGAACTGACCGGTTGGCAATTGAATATCATGACCGAAACCGATGCTGACCAGAAGCGTGTATCGGAACATGGCGCGATCCAGCAGCTGTTCATGGAAAAACTTGATGTCGACGAGGATGTCGCGCAGATCCTGATCGATGAGGGCTTCAGCAATCTGGAAGAGGTCGCCTATGTGCCGCTCCCCGAAATGCTGGAGATCGAAGCGTTCGACGAAGACACCGTCAACGAGCTTCGCCGCCGCGCCCGCGATGCGCTGGTCACTGACGCGATCAAGTCTGAAGAAACGATGGAAACCGCTGCTGACGACTTGTTGAACATGGAGGGCATGGACGCCGATATGGCGCACAAGCTCGCTACTAACGGTGTTCGCACGATGGACGATTTGGCAGATCTGGCGATCGACGAACTCACGGAAATGACGGGTATTGAGACCGAGCGCGCCAAGCAGTTGATCATGACGGCACGCGCGCCTTGGTTTGCAGAGCAGACCGCTTAGTCGAGACGAAAAAGCGAGTCTTTTCAGCAGACGCGTGGTGGATAACATAACTGCATCAGATTGATAGGTATCGAATGGCCCAAACGACGGTTGCCCAATTTGCCAAAGAATTAAAGCTCACCGATGAGGTGCTCCTGGAGCAACTCAAGGCTGCGGGCGTGCCTAAAAAAGTTGCGGACGATAAACTTGCCGAGGAAGACAAGGCGCGGCTTTTGACTTATCTGCAAGAAGCCCACGGGCACAAGGAAGAAAAGAAAAAAATTACGCTTGTGCGCAAGCAGACCAGCGAAATCAAAAAGTCAGACTCGACGGGCAAGGCGCGAACCATTCAGGTTGAGGTGCGCAAAAAACGCACATTCCTGAAAGTCGACAAAGCTGAGGTTGTCGAGGTAGCGGAACAGCCGGAAGAACCCGCGAAGCCGGTCGCGCCGCCGCAACCCATCATTGATCAGGGTGAGATCGCCAAGCGCAAAGCCGAGGATGACCGCCAGGCTGCGTTGGTCGCCAAGCAGGCGGAAGAAAAAGCCAAGCTTGCGCCGAAGCGTCGCAGTAAGAAAGCCGAGGCGGAAGAAGCCAAAGAAGCCGCTGATGCAGCTGAAGCCGAAGATTTGGTAGCGGAAGCGAAGGCCGCCAAGCGCGCCAAGGAAGCACCAGCAGCGGCCGCTGAAAAGCCCGCCGCTGCACCTGTTACTGGCGCCGGCAAGACGGCGGCGCCTGCGGTGGATGCAGCAGGCCGTCCGCGCATTGGCGAACGCGTCGTGTTGAAGAAAGACCCGCCTCCCGCCAGCGAGGGCACCTTGCATCGGCCAGCCGTCAAGCCTGGTGAGAAAGATGCGAAAGCGGCCGACAAAAAAGGCGCGAAGAAAGTCGCCAAGCCGGCCGCAACCTCATGGACCGACGATGCCAACAAGCGCCGCGCGATCAAGACGCGTGGTGATGCATCGGGCGGTCGCGAGGGTTGGCGTAGCCGCAAGGCCAAGGCACATCACAGTAATGATGGTGAGGAAAGCAATTTCCAGGCGCCGACCGAACCCATTATCCGCGAAGTGCTGGTTCCGGAGACCATCAGCGTTGGTGAACTCGCGCAGAAAATGGCCGTTAAAGCCGCTGAGGTTATCAAGGTGATGATGAAAATGGGATCGATGGTCACCATCAATCAGGTGCTCGATCAGGAAACCGCGATGATTCTCGTCGGTGAAATGGGCCACACCGCCAAAGCCGCCAAGGCGGATGATCCGGAGTCGTATCTGGTTGCGTCCGATGAGCACTCGGACGCGGTCGCGGAGCAGCGTCCGCCCGTTGTCACTATCATGGGCCATGTAGACCACGGCAAAACCTCGCTGCTCGATACCATTCGCAAGGCACGAGTCGCCTCCGGCGAAGCCGGCGGGATTACCCAACATATCGGCGCCTATCACGTTGAGACCCCGAAGGGCGTCATTACCTTCCTGGATACGCCAGGCCACGAGGCATTTACCGCCATGCGTGCACGCGGCTCGCAGACCACCGATCTGGTGGTGCTGGTGGTGGCTGCGGATGACGGCGTCATGCCGCAGACCAAGGAAGCGATTGCTCACGCCAAAGCGGCCGGCGTGCCGATGATTGTGGCTGTCAATAAAATCGACAAGCCCGAAGCGAACCTCGAACGCGTCAAGCAGGACTTGGTCGCGAACGATGTGCTGCCCGAGGAATATGGGGGCGAGGTCATGTTTGTGCCGGTATCGGCCAAGACTGGGGTCGGGATCGACAAATTGCTTGAGGCGATTCTGCTGCAGGCCGAGGTTCTGGATCTGAAAGCGGTCAAGCAGGCTCCCGCCAAAGGCGTTGTCATTGAGGCGCGTCTGGATAAAGGGCGTGGACCAGTGGCCACCATTCTGGTGAAATCCGGCACCTTGAAAAAAGGTGACATGCTGCTTGCCGGCGCGGTGTTCGGCCGGGTGCGTGCGATGCTCGATGAAAACGGCAAGCCGGTAAATGAAGCTGGACCGTCGATTCCCGTTGAAGTACAGGGCCTTACCGACGTGCCGGTTGCCGGCGAAGACATGATGGTGCTGAACGATGAACGCAAGGCGCGCGAAATCGCGCTATTCCGTCAAGGGAAGTTCCGCGACGTGAAGTTTGCCAAACAGCGTGCGGCGAAACTCGAGAATGTGTTCGAGAACATGGGCGAGGGTGCGGTCAAGTCTCTGGCCGTTATCATCAAGGCCGATGTGCAGGGTTCCTACGAGGGATTGGCCTACGCGCTGGGCAAACTCTCCACGCCGGAGGTCAGGGTCAACGTGGTGCACGCGGCTGTCGGCGCGATTACCGAATCCGACATTAATCTGGCGTTGGCCTCCAAAGCAATTGTCATCGGCTTCAATGCGCGCACCGATGCCGGCGCCCGCAAGCTGGTGGAAACGTCAGGCGTGCAGGTTCGCTACTACAGCATCATTTATGAGGCGGTGGACGACGTGAAAGCCGCGCTGAGCGGCATGCTCTCGCCGGAAATCAAGGAAAGCATTCTTGGCACCGTCGAAATTCGCAACGTCTTCAAACTGTCGAAAGTCGGCGCGGTGGCGGGCTGCTATGTGCTCGACGGCATCATCAAGCGTTCTTCAACCGTTCGCCTGATTCGCGAGGGCGTCGTCATTCACACCGGCGAACTCGATTCGCTGAAACGCTTCAAGGACGACGTAAAGGAAGTGAAGGGCGGCTTCGAGTGCGGCTTGTCGCTGAAGAATTTCAACGACATCGTGATCGGCGATCAGCTTGAAGCGTTTGAGCAAGTTGAAGTGGCGCGTACCCTCGCCTGAACTGCGGGGCGCAGTGGCAACCCTGCGCCTCCCGGAACATCATGTCCAACGAAACCCGCAACCGCAAAATCGCCGACGCCATCCAGCGCGAACTATCCGAACTAATTCGGCTGGAGCTGCGCGATCCGCGCGTATCCATGGTCACGCTCACCGGTGTCGAGGTAACACGCGACAACGCCCATGCCAAGGTTTTTTTCACGTCCCTGGGCACCGAAGAGCAAGTGGAGTCCTGCCAGCACGGCCTGCAAAGCGCCGCCGGTTTCCTGCGTTCGCAACTGGCGAATCGATTGCCGATCCGTACCGTGCCGGCCTTGCATTTCGCCGTTGATACGTCGATTGAGCGCGGCGTCAGGCTGTCGAAGCTGATCGACGACGCGCTCGCCGACGATAGCAAACACGCCGAGTAGCAGCGCCCCTGCATGAGCACCAAACGCCGCGCGTTGACAGGCGTACTGCTGCTCGATAAGCCCGCCGGATTGTCATCGACGTCCGCGCTGGGCCGCGCCAAATGGATTTTCCAGGCGGAAAAAGCCGGGCATACCGGTACCCTTGACCCATTCGCAACCGGGCTGCTGCCGATCTGTTTCGGTGAAGCTGCCAAATTTGCGCGCTTCATGCTCGATGCGGACAAGGGCTATCGGGCCACGCTGAGGCTGGGTGAAACCACGCCGACCGGCGATACCGAAAGTGAGCCTGACGAACGCCGCGAGGTGAATGTTGACGTTGAAAAAGTGCGCAGCGTACTCACGACATTCCTCGGCCCACAAACGCAAATCCCGCCAATGCACTCCGCGCTGAAGCAGGATGGTGTACCGCTCTACAAGCTGGCGCGCAAGGGCATCGAGGTGGTGCGTGAAGCGCGCGCGATCACGGTTGATGCCCTGGATTTCGTTTCGCTTGATGGCCAAGAATTGGTGGTCGATGCGCAGGTCAGCAAAGGCACCTACATTCGCGTCCTGGCCGAAGATATCGGCGAAGTCCTGGGTTGCGGGGCACACCTGACGGCGCTCCGGCGCACCTCGACCGGTGGTTTCTCGCTCGCCGATGCCTTGACCCTGGAGCAGCTGGAAGCGTTGGGCGCCGAGCAGCGCGACGCACGTCTGCTGGCGCCGGATGCGCTCTGTCTGGCGGTGCCGGCAATCACTCTGGATGCGGTGGCCAGCAAGGCCTTCGGGCATGGTCAGGTGATTGCTATCAGCGACCAGTTAGCGGGCGAATTCCGCATCTATGCCGATGATGGGCGTTTCCTCGGCATTGGCATGATCGCGGGCGCAGACAATCGCGCCACGCTGACGGCGGTTCGGCTGATGTCGGGAAATTAGCGCCAGATGGAAAAAGTAGGGTACTGCTCGAAACCGTCAAATTTCGTCATTCCAGCGAAGGCTGGAATCCAGCCCTTCGTATCATCAAACCCTTGGAGGGACTGGGTCCCAGCCTGCGCTGGGACGACGAGGTTTCGAGAAGTTCCCAGTAGACAAACTCAAGCACTGGCGCGCCGTTTGAGTTAAAAATGCTTCAAAAACCGCGTCAAATGGCGATCCGCATATTTGAGAACTTCTAAAAACTGTGTCGTCCCGGCGTCCCACAGGGATTTCCGTTGGTCACAGGCCGGGAGCCAGTCCGTCCAACTGTTTGATTCAACGAAGGACTGGATTCCGGCCTTCGCCGGAATGACGAAAATTTAAGGTTTCGAGAAGTGCCCATTTTCGTCAATCGTAATCGGCAACGTGCCCGACGACCTTAACGACCGGTTTGGATTGCTTCCCGGCACCGTTTCGGCCTATAATTCGCCTCCCGCAATGCGGCTGGTTTCAGTTCCCGGCTGCGGTGCCGCAAGTATCTGCGCAAGATACGTGAATTGAGCATAGGAAATACGATGACCACCACCAGCAGAACCGCAGAAGTCATGCAGCAATTCCAGCGCGCCAAGGGCGACACGGGTTCACCCGAAGTCCAGGTTGCGTTGCTGACCAATCGCATCAACGAACTCACCGATCATTTCAAAAAGCACGTCAAGGATCACCATGGCCGCCGCGGTTTGCTGCGCATGGTCAGCAAGCGTCGCAGCCTGCTCGATTACCTGAAGCGTACCCAAATGGAATCCTATCGCTCGCTGATTGAAAAACTCGGCCTGCGTAAATAATCGCGAATTGAGCGAATCTGTTTCGATAAAGCCCCTCTGAATTGCACTTCAGCGGGGCTTTTTCATGTTTAACCTGGGGCGGCATCTGCGCTGCACCCAGTTCCATGTTGATAAAAGATATTCACAAAGCGAAACTTAAGAAGGGAATTCCCGAATGAAAGCCATTAAAAGAACATTGCAGTACGGGCATCACACGCTGACGCTTGAAACGGGTGAGATCGCCCGTCAGGCAGACGGCGCTGTGCTGGTCTCGCTGGACGATACCGTGGTGCTGGTCACCGCCGTAGCGCGTCGCGATGCCAAACCAGGCCAGGATTTTTTCCCGCTGACCGTTGATTACCAGGAGAAGACTTTTGCTGCCGGCAAGATCCCCGGTGGTTTCTTCAAGCGCGAGGGCCGTCCTTCCGAGAAAGAAATTCTCACCTGCCGTTTGATCGATCGTCCGCTGCGTCCGCTGTTCCCGGACGGTTTCTACAACGAAGTGCAGATCATCGCTACGGTGCTTTCATGCAACCCGGAAATTGATCCGGATATTCCTGCCATGATTGGCGCCTCCGCTGCGGTAACCTTGGCTGGCTTGCCGTTCGACGGCCCGATTGGCGCTGCGCGTGTTGGCTATTTGAATGGCCAATACGTATTGAACCCGACCAAGACCGAACTCGAAACGTCAACCTTGAACCTGGTTGTCGCCGGAACGGAAACCGCCGTATTGATGGTGGAATCCGAAGCCTACGAATTGACCGAAGAGGTGATGCTCGGCGCCGTGGTGTTTGGCCATGAGCAACAGCAGGCCGTCATCAATGCGATTCTGGAGCTTGCCGACGAAGCCGGCAAAGACCAATGGGATTGGACCGCGCCAGTGCCGCCGCAAGCCTTGATCGATCAGATTAACGCTATGGCTGCCAACGATTTGAACGAAGCCTTCCGTATCAAGGCCAAAGGCGCTCGCTCCGAGAAGCTTGCCGCGATCAAGAACCGTGTCGTTGCGGCCTTGTGTACCGATGAAGCCGGCGCGCCCGACAAGAACACCGTGTCGACGCTGCTGTTCAATATCGAATCCAAAATTGTGCGTGGCCAGATCCTGAATGGCGAACCGCGCATCGATGGTCGCGATACCCGTACCGTGCGCCCGATCTCGATTCGCCCGACCATCCTGCCGCGCACTCACGGTTCGGTCCTGTTCACCCGTGGTGAAACGCAGGCAATCGTTGTCGCCACCCTGGGCACGCTCAAGGATTCGCAGATCATCGA
This sequence comes from Burkholderiales bacterium, assembly GCA_031394335.1. GTDB lineage: Bacteria > Pseudomonadota > Gammaproteobacteria > Burkholderiales > Usitatibacteraceae > UKL13-2. Next base: position 6,176 of record JANMXS010000108.1, on the reverse strand, counting down.
CGCATTGCAAGGCGAGTTCAAAGACCGCTACATGTTCCATTACAACTTCCCTCCGTACTCCACCGGCGAAACCGGTCGCGTGGGCAGCCCGAAGCGTCGCGAAATCGGTCACGGTCGTCTGGCCAAGCGTGCGCTTATTGCGGTGTTGCCGAGCGAGGAAGAATTCGGTTACGCCATGCGCGTAGTCTCCGAAATCACCGAATCGAATGGTTCATCGTCGATGGCCTCGGTGTGCGGCGGATGCCTGGCGCTGATGGATGCCGGCGTGCCGATCAAGGCGCACGTTGCCGGTGTGGCGATGGGTCTGATCAAGGAAGGCAATCGCTTCGCGGTGCTGACCGACATTCTGGGCGATGAAGATCACCTTGGCGATATGGACTTCAAAGTCGCGGGCACGGACAAAGGCATTACCGCGCTGCAAATGGACATCAAGATCACCGGCATCACCAAGGAGATCATGGATGTTGCGCTGAAGCAGGCGAAAGAAGGCCGCATGCATATTCTGGGGTTGATGAAGCAGGCGGTACCAAGCGCCCGCGGCGAACTCTCGCAATTTGCGCCGCAAATCATCAAGATCAAGATCAACCCGGACAAGATTCGCGAAGTTATCGGCAAGGGCGGCGCAGTCATTCAGGCCATCACCCGTGAGACCGGCACCGAAATCGACATCCAGGACGATGGCACGATTTCGATTGCCTGCGTATCGGTTGAAGCCGGTGCTGCTGCCAAGAAGCGCATCGAAGATATCGTTGCCGAAGTTGAAGTCGGCAAGGTCTACGAAGGCCCGATTCTGCGCCTGCTCGACTTCGGTGCGATCGTCAGCCTGATGCCCGGCAAGGATGGCCTGCTGCATATTTCGCAAATTGCCCACGAACGCGTCAATGCGGTTGCGGACTATTTGAAAGAAGGCCAGATCGTCAAAGTGAAGGTGCTAGAAGCCGACGACAAAGGCCGTGTGCGGTTGAGCATGAAAGCACTGCTTGATGCACCAGCCAAGTCAGTATCGACCGAGAGTGCGCCCGAAGCAGCCCCGCAGTAATAATTGCGCCAGTTCGGGTAATGCAAAAGCGGCTTTCGGGCCGCTTTTGTTTTGTTTGGGCATTCGGCTTCATCGTTGCCGGCCACAAATCCGGCGGGATGCGTTTTTCGTTGCGGTAAAGGCGCTTGCCGGCGTATAATCCGCCTTCGCTTGAATGTCCGCACGGGGTGTAGCGCAGCCCGGTAGCGCGCCTGGTTTGGGACCAGGATGTCGTAGGTTCGAATCCTATCACCCCGACCAATTTTGTCTGCGGGCCACTCAAGAGAAATGTCCGACGTGCGTTTGATTCGCGCCCGTAGCTCATCTGGATAGAGCACCGGCCTTCTAAGCCGGGGGTAACAGGTTCGAGTCCTGTCGGGCGCGCCATATGCATGGAAGCAGTATCTGCTGTGCCGTTGTGGCCTTTTGGGTTGGTTTTTCGCATTGTAGTTGCTATAATTTTACTTTATGCGCCCGTAGCTCAGATGGATAGAGTACTTGGCTACGAACCAAGGGGTCGTGGGTTCGAATCCTGCTGGGCGCACCATGAATTCAAGGGCTTACAGAAATGTAAGCCCTTTTCATTTGTGCTGACGCTTATTTTTATCTACTCAGCAGAGGCGAGTGTCATGCCGATTCGCCGCACGCAGTTCTTGCCGTTTTGTTTGCCGATATACATCGCGGCGTCAGCGTTTTTCAATAATCCGAGTGCGTCGTTGCCATCCGCAGGTGCCAACGCGTAGCCGATGGTGATGCCGACGTGGCAGGTATGTTGCGTCAGGCTGAACGGCAGGCGAAATGCGTCGAGCAATTTGTGGCCCAGCTCGCGCGCTTGTTTTTCGCTGTGCAGTCCACTCGCCATCACCACAAATTCGTCGCCTCCCAATCGCGCCACCACATCGCCCGCGCGCATGGTCGCGCGTAAGCGGCTCGCCGCGACCACCAGCAATTCGTCGCCGACATCGTGGCCGTGCTGATCGTTGACGGGCTTGAATTGATCCAGATCCAGCATGTAAACCGCCAAAATATTTTGCGCAGTCGCGTTCGGTAATGCCGTGAGCAAGGTCGCCTGCAAACCACGACGATTCAACAATCCCGTGAGCGGATCTGAATGCGCTAGCGAGAGCAGGGCGTCGTGTTCGAGCGTCGCTTGTTGTGCGGCGCGGTGTACGGCAGCGGAGCGCAGCACCGCAATACGCAGGAAGATCAGCATGTCGACGGTCGCGCCGATTTGGAACGAATGCAGCGTCCAGAAGTTCGCGCCGATTGCGCCGCGTACGACGCCGATCATGATCACGCTGGCAATCGCATACGTCACCCACGCCGCGATGAAATACGCGCCGGTATGGTCGCCGCGCCGCATCCGCGCAATCGCCCCCGGCACGCCCAAGAGTGATGGCAGCGCGCTAAAAAAACTCATGATCATACTGACGAAATAGATATCGAGGATATTCAACGCGTGACCGATGCCGGTGACGACAAATATCGCGCCAACAATGCGCATCGCCAGGCGCAATTTCGGGCTCATATCACCACCCAATACGTCGACCACAAATAAGGTCGTGCCGTATGCTGCCAGCAGCGAACTTAGGCCAGCGGCATGGTTAGCAATCCAGCTACCATCGGGCCACAAATATTGCCCACCAATACCAAAAAAATGTACCGAAAATAGTCCGCTGCCGAAAATCAGCAGCGCGTATTTGATGTACAGCGGTTCGCGCAAACTCATCCACTGCAGCAGGCTGTATAGCAAAAGGCAGAGCACTAAACTTGTCAGCAAGCCCTGCAACATTTGTTCATTCATTGCGTGGGCATGAAACGCAGAAGGCGAGCTCAACGTGATCGGCAAAATCATCGCACCAGGTGTGTCGACGCGCAAAATCAGCGTGTGCGCGGCACCGGGCTTGAAATCGAGCTCGACCGCGAGCGAGCGGCTATTCATCGGGCGGCTTGCTTGCGGAAGTGCAATGCCCAAACTTGCTTCGCGAATAATCTTGCCATCGCGCACGAGATAAACATCCACGCGATTCAACAACGCATAGTCGATATCGAGAACCCAATCTTCACGGGCATCAGCGGCGAGCGAAACCGGGATTTGCAGCCACATTACTTTCTGGCGCAGGCCGAGTGTCGCGTAGGCAGATTGAAGCGTCGTGAATTTATCCGGGGAAGCAATCACATCCGCGATTCTCAATTTGCTGTCGGGGTCATGAATAAACGTGACCGATGGCCAGACCTCAACCGTGGTGGTACTGTTGTTCAACGCAACCGTTGGTGCAGCCAGGGCGAGCGGCGCCCCAAGCATGATGAGCGCAACTAAAACCAGCGCACTAATTGCCGCTTGCGTGCGGCAAAAAAAGCGCTTCAATATATTTTTGTGCTGTGCGTTATGCGGCAGGGCAAAGCTTCTCATTTGGCAAAGGCAGGTGATTATTATTTTTTTGTAATTTGGCTGTGGAGTGCGGGACGGTGAGCTTCAACGTAGAAAAACTATTTCTGTTTGCGGCGCTTTCGTTTCACATCGTGCCGTGTGCCGCACACTTAACGGATTGATTATCACAGCGCCACAGTGAAGACACAAGCACGAGACAGCCATTCATACCAAAAGAAATGAATTGGATCAGTGCTGCGAGTCCGACCGTCTGCTAGCTGGTGCGCGAGCTGCTCCAGCCGCCCCGGGTGGTGATGCGATCTTCGACTGAATTCAGCCAACCTGGCGCCTTTTTGTCGTCACTCCAGCTTTCCACCATGTCGCTGACCCGGTTTAGCAGATGTTGCGGAAGTTTTAGTGGTCGCGTTTGATCCATCATGAGCTTGGTGATCAGCTGATAGCCCAAAATCCGCATGAAAAATCGCGTGATCGAAAACTCGGGCCATACCAGGCGCGCAACCGTATCAATCACCCGCGAGATCACCAACATGGCATAAAACAAAATTTGCGATAGCCACGGAACGCTTGCTGTTAGCCCCAGATCTTTCGATGTTTCGCGACCAACTAAATGGCAGGTCATGAGCTGCGGAAACGGTTTAAAAATAGCAAACGGGATCACGCTTTTCATGGCATTAATCAAGGCATTGCCCAGATCCGGGCGCGGATCGCTGGCATGCGCCGGCTGATCCGCGCGTCCACGTGCCTGCATTTGCGCGAACAATTTTTCAGCGCCTTCCATCGTGTCGGCCATCAGGATGCGATCAATACCTAACATATGGCCCGTAACATTCCAGGTGTGCAAATACGCTTCTTCATCGGTGCGTTGGAAGCCCAGCCCCAGCGTGCGCAAGCCGCGCAGAAACACATAGCTAAACGTGAGTAGCGTGTAGGCCAATTCCTCCTGATTGCACGGCAGCCCTTCCTCGCCAGTTTTCCAGCCGTGCGCAAATAACACTTGATGCATATTGGTGGAATCAGCAATTGCAACAAGCGGTGGCACCACGCCCGCCGCATCACGGGCAAGATCGGCAACGGCGTGCTCTGGACTATCGCGCAGGATGAGGTTACGAATCGTGGCGTGAATCAAGCGCACCTTAAAAATTTGCGCCATGCCGCCGCCGCTGGCGTCCGTTAAACCGCCGTGCATCATCACCGGAAAAATCATTGCACCGGTCGAGCGCACGCGATAATCGGTGTGCTTTTCCAATTGCCCGGTCACATGCAGCACCGCCGACAAATCAGGAATCACATAGCACTCGGGCAAACTTGCGCAAAACAACAGCGTGACCGATAGCGCCCCATAGTCCATAAACAATTCTTCCGCGCGCGCTAGCTTTGCATGGTCTGCCCACGGCGGAAGCTCGCGGCTGGCAGCAACATAGTGCAAAAGCGGCGCGGTAATTTCCGGGGCCAGACCGGCCGGCGGCTGCCACGCGCCTAGATTTTCGTTGGTCGTCCAATCGCCAAATACCTTGGTCACGGCAGCGATTTTCTTCCACTGGTTTTGCCATTCAGCGCCCGATGGAAACACGCCGCCTGCGGTCTCGCCTGAAGGAGCCAAATCGCCCCAATCACCCATGATTTTCGCCATCGTTTCATCCGCGAGCGGATCGGCGCGCAACTGCATCCGATCCAGCAAATCGTTTTCACTGTTTTTCATCGTTAAGCTCCCTTAAGGTAACTTTTATTTTTTTTAATTACCGCCAAGTATTACGAGTGAAAAAACATGGCAGCCAGACCGGCAAATTTGGTAGAAAACCGCGCAGTGATTATGCCTCAGAGTATTGGCAAACCATAGCGCGATGCCAGCCATGTTGCTCCAGCGCGCCGGCGCGCCTGCCAGTGTGCCCCACGCACGCCACACCGCGCACCCATTGCGCCGCTCGTCGTTTAGTTTTGCACCTGTAAGGCAGTTATAAGATATTTGGATTAGTTTCCACTTATACATATAAAAATATGACCCTCACTCACCAACAACTCGCGGAATTATTGGCCGGCATCGCTCGTTCACAACAAGCCATTATCGATGCCATGGATCGCGCCCAGCCCGGTTTTCGCGGCACTTATTTGTTGCCGACCCTGAACGTCGCGGCGAATTTGCGCATTCCGCAGGTTCGCCTGCTCGATTTGCCCTCGCGTATTTTGCTGCGTTCGCAAGGCCGCGTGCCGATGGATGCGGAAACGATTCAACGCGCGTTGCAAGAGGCGCTTGAAGGCAGCGTCGCATTTGATCCACCACCCGCACCGCCGCCTGCCGCAGCTCCTGCAATCCCTGCCATTTCCGGTGAAGCTGAGGATGAATTTTTTCAGTCGTGATCTGGGCATGATGCACATATGATCCGGGTTTTGCATTGAGTGACAGCGAACTCATCAAACTGCGCGACGCGCTGCGCCAATTCGCGAGCGAACGCGAGTGGGAACAATTTCATTCCCCCAAAAATCTCGCCGCAGCGTTGTCGGTGGAAGCCGCCGAATTACTTGAGCATTTCCAGTGGCTCACTGAGGATGAAAGCAAAAACCTTTCCGCCGAATCGCGCCACGCCGTGAGTCTGGAAGCGGCCGATGTGCTGCTGTATTTGATCCGGTTGAGCGATAAATTAAACATCGATTTAATCGCCTCGGCACAAGAAAAAATGCTCCTCAACGCCAAAAAATATCCCGTTGAAAAAGCACGTGGGTCGAGCAAGAAATATGATCAGCTTTAAGTGCGAGGTAGGTCAGGTTGCC
>JANMXS010000107.1:0-6115 GCA_031394335.1 Burkholderiales bacterium | reverse complement strand
CTCTAGCACTGGCGCGGCTTTCCAGCCATTTCTTCTCCAAAAGTCTCGCCAAATGGCGTTCTACATAATCTTCTCCTCGGTAAACCGTGAAAAATTTCCAGCATAAAATTGCCGTCATCACCGGCGCCGCCTCGGGCTTCGGGCGCGAGTTTGCCAATGTCGGCGCCGCACTCGGCATGAAACTGGTGCTGGCGGATGTAGCACAGGAGGCCCTGGATGCTGCCGTTGCCGAATTGACCGCGCAGGGTGCGCAAGTGGTCGGCATGCGCTGCGATGTGAGCAAGGGCGAGGACGTCGAAGCGCTGGCCAAACTCGCAATCGATACTTTCGGTGGCGTCAATCTGCTGTTCAACAATGCCGGCGTCGGTTCCGGCGGGCTGGTGTGGGAAAACACCGTCAAGGACTGGGAATGGGTGCTGGGCGTGAACCTGTGGGGCGTGATCCACGGCGTGCGCGTGTTCACGCCGCTGATGCTGGCGCAGGCGCAGCGCGAGGCGGATTACGAGGGCCATATCGTCAACACCTCGTCGATGGCGGGCCTGCTGTCGCCACAACTGATGGGCGCCTACAACGTTTCGAAACATGCGGTGGTGGCGCTATCGGAAACGCTGTTCCATGACCTCAATGCGGTCGCCGGTAACCACGCGGGCAAGATCGGCTGCTCGGTGCTGTGCCCGGCGTTCGTGCCGACCGGCATCAGCCAATCGCATCGCAACCGGCCGGATGATTTGCAAAACGATGTCGCGCCAACCGAATCGATGAAGGTCGCGCAGAAGATGACGCACAAGGCGGTCAGCTCGGGCAAGATGAGCGCCGCCGATGTGGCGAGAATTACCTTCGATGCGATCCGCGACAATCGCTTCTATATCCTCACCCACCCGAAAATCATGGCGACGGTGAAGCTGCGCCTCGAGGATATCGCCGCATTGCAGAATCCGCGCGATCCCTTCGCGCTCAAGGAAGAGAATCGGCCGAAGCTGGATGGCCTGAACTGATGCGCTTCTGTATCCGCTGATTGCCAAAAAAACGGGCCGCAATAGCGGCCCGTTTTTTACGTCTAGTGTTGCTTACTGATCCGCTTTTTTCACCAGCGCATCTTTGGCCACGGTCACATCCGCCTTGCTCTTGACCTGCGCAAGCATCGCCTGGATCTGCTGCATTGCCATCGATTGCTCGATGCGGGCGCGCATGGCCTTGACCTTGGTATCGTCGGCCAGCGAAGGCTCCACGACTTTGGCGATTTGTATCAGCGTATAGCCGCCGTTCGGATTGTCGATACCCGCATAGCTCGGCAGCGATTTGGTATTGGCTTTCATGGCCGCCTCAATCACATCAGGCGCCAGTCCGCCCGGATTGTTGCGGCTGACCCCGAGCAGTGCCGGGAACTTGACCTCGGCGGGCTTGCCGTCACGCAGCAAGGCCAGCTTGGCTTCGCCATCCTTGAGCGCGAGCTTGGCCGCGGCTTCGCGCGACAGGCGCGCGCCGATTGCCGCCTGCACGTCCGCAAACGGACGCACCACCGCCGGTTTGGATTCCAGCACCCGCGCCGCGACCAGGGAATTGGTGGCGACTTCCACCGCCTCGGTATTGCGCTTGTTCTTCAGCACTTCATCGGAAAAAAGTGCAGTCATCAGTTTCGGGTTGTTGAACGGCGGTTGAAGCGCGGCGCCTTTGCTGATGAACGGGCCCTGCTTGATCGGCAGGCCCACGGCATCGGCGGCCGCTTTCAGGCTGGTTGAATTCTCGTAAACCAGATTGGTGAATTTCTCGGCCAGCTCGGCAAACTTGCGCTGCGCCTTCTGTTTTTTCAGCTCGCCCTCGATTTCCGGCGTGACCTCGGCCAGGGTCTTGGCCTTCTCTGCACGTATCTCGGTGACGCGAATGATGTGGAAGCCATAATCGGTTTTTACCGGGCCGACAATCTCGTCCTTCTTCGCCTTGAAGGCCGCTTCTTCAAATTGCGGCACCATGGCGCCGCGCGCAAAGAAGCCGAGGTCGCCGCCATTCGGCGCCGAGCCCGGATCAGCCGAATTCTTTTTGGCCAGATCGGCAAACGCCGCAGGGTTCTTTTTGACCTGCGCATACAGGCTCTCCGCCTTTTCCTTGGCGGCTTTCTTTTCCGCATCGCTGGCGGTGGCCCCTGCCGCGATCAGGATATGGCTGGCTTTGCGCTCTTCCTTTTGCACATAGCGGGCGCTGTTGGCGTCGTAATACGCCTTGATTTCGTCTGCGACAACCTGGATCTGCGGCGTCAGCGCCTCGACCGTCAGCTCCACGTATTCAGGGCGAATCTGGGCGGGAATGGTGAACTCCGCCGGCTTCGAATCGTAATAGGCTTTGATTTGCTCAGGCGTCACTTTCACCTGGGCTGCGAATTGCTCAGGCGACACATTGACGATCGCGATTTCGCGCGACTGTTCCGCAGCCAGCAAATACTGCTGGGCGCTGACAGTGCCGACAAAAGCCGTATTGGCGACACTTTCGATAAATTGCTGGCGTGCCAGGTCCTGGCGCACAAGCACATCAAATGCGATTTGAGTTGTGCCTCGCGCACGCAAAAAACCATCGTATTTCTCTTGAGAAAATTTACCATCCTGTTGAAATACTGGTTGAGTCATATACCACTCGCGCAGTGCAACATCGCTTACGCTGAGCCCGGAGGATTTGGTGGCTGCCGACACCAGGCGCTGGTCGATGATCTGCTCAAGCACCGACTTGCGCATCTCAGGCGTATCCATGATCGAGGCGTCGATATTTCCACCGAACTGCTGGCGAAACTGCTCCATCTGGTTGCGCAAGGCATTATTGAATTCGATCGCCGTGATCTTGTCGTCGCCGACATGGGCGACAATGTCCTGGCCGGGCGCGGTGCGAACATATGATTCCACGCCCCACAGCGCGAACGGAACCGTGATGATGGCGAGAATGGCTTTGGCGAGCCAGGTATTGGTGGCATTGCGGATCTTTTCGAGCATGGCGGCGGACGCTTATGAAAAATTACGACGATATATCGGATGAAAGCGGATGGAAGCGGATGAATGCAGATACAAAAAAAGCGAACTTCAGGAAAGTTCGCCCTTCGCCCGGCAGCGCCATACTGGCATCGCCCTCAGAACCATTTCTTGCGAATTTTCAGCGGATTGCGCAACTTTCACGGGCCCTGCGACGGCGGCAAAAAAACACCTGTTGAAACCCGCTCCGGTCAGCACATCAAGGGGCAAATTATAGCCCAAAAGCGTTGCCCGCTCCAGCGCGGGCATCGGCCAAGTGCGCCGGCAGGGATGCCATCAGCGCCCGCCGAACGGACCATTGATTTGTACTACCGCCATGTTCAGGATCGCCGCGAAAGTCACCCACGCCAGATAGGGCGCCAGCAACCAGCTTGCCAGCCTGGAACGCAGCAGTAGCGACCAGATCAGGATCGCGATTGATGCCCACAGAAACACCACTTCATACAAGGCCCAGTCGGGGCGCTGCGCGCGGAAAAAAAGCACGCTCCACAACACGTTCAGGAACAGGTTAAGGCCGTACTGGCCTAGGACCCAGGTACGAGCCTTGGCATTGGCTGCGGACTTCCAGGCGAGCACGCCGGATATCGCCAGCATCACAAAAATCGTGGTCCATACCGGCGCGAACAGCCAGTCGGGCGGCTGGAAGGCGGGCTTTTTCAGTGCGTAGTACCAGGGGCTGAGATCGGTAATGAGCGCACCCAGCGCCCCCATGGCAATCGCCGCCGCAGCGGCAATCAGTACCGGCTTCCAGGTGCGCGTTGAGGGGGCAGTCGCCGTCACGGTCGACCCATTGCGGCCAGATGAGCGGGATTTTTGAAGAGGCTGCGTAAATGCGCCATCGGTTTGGCCGTCAACTACAGCGGCAGCTGAAAATCGAAGCACAGCACGAAAGTTGAATTTTCGCGCGAAACCGCCAGCCCCGCCGTCATGCAATCGCGGCCGTCGGTAAGCGAAAAATGCGGCCCCGCAAACACCACCTGGCCAGGCGTTTGCAGCGCCCGGGTAAAGTAGCGGCGACGCGACCAGTTCGCGCCTGCATCCGGAAACAGCGGCGCCAGTTTGGCCCCCGTCGATTGGGTACCAATGATGGATTTGCCGATCTGGATACCTTGGGCGTCGAGCAGAAACACGCGTAGCGCTCCTGGTGTCGTCAGGAACGCGGCGGCGGCGGCAGAGAGATTCTGCGGGCGCAGAAAAAGCGCAGCGGCGTCGGCGATCGCCTGGCGAAACGGGATCAATACGTCCTGTGCACGCTGCTCGGCACCGTTGGCACGCGAAATGAATTCAGTCCAGGCAAGTTCAATAAACGGCAGCACCTACTGCGCCGAGGCAGACAAGCTGGGAGCCGGCTCCGCGAACCAGAAGCCCTGGAAAAAATCGACGTCGGCTTCCATCGATGCCAGCACCTCTTCGGTCGTCTCCAGGCCTTCGGCTACCACCATCGCGCCCAACTGGTGAATGGTCGAGACGATGGATTTCAACACGCGACGGGTGACCGCATCCTCGCCCGAGCGCTTGGTCAGGGAGCGATCCAGCTTGACGAATTCCGGGCGCAGCGCTTCGACCCGATCATAGTTGGACTGCTGCGAGCCGAAGTCATCGATGGCGATCAAATAGCGCTCGTCGCGGTGCGCGGTGATCACTTCGCGCATCATCGGCTCATCGATGCAAGCATGCTCGGTGAGTTCGAGCACCACGCGCGCGTCGCTCAGCTGGTCAAGCTCGGGAAACAGTTTTTCAAAGGGAACGCCCTCGACGAGACGCACAAAAATATCCGGCGTGGTATTCAGGAACAGCCATTCCGGGCCGCGCACCTGCGCGCCGAAATTCATCACATGCGCTTCGCGGGCCAGCTGGTCAAGGCGAATCAGGTCCAGCGCCGAAAATTCATCCGAGAACAAGCGAGTCGGGGTAATGGCATTGCCGGCATTATCGTAGGGACGTGCCAGCGCCTCAAAACCCACCACCCGCGAATGCGTCATGCTCAACAGCGGCTGGAATGCCGACGCAATCTTCAGGCCGGCATAATCGGCAACAAACGCATCACCCTCGACGACCAGCGCCTTGCCTGGCGATAGCGGCTGGTTATAGGCCTTGAAAAAATTGGTCGCGCTCAGGTCTAGCTGCATGGTCTTACCGTTTTCATTCATGAGATTTCTTGAGAATCTTTTTTTGACTTGTTTGCCTTGCGCCGTTCAGTGCAAAGCCAATCATGGCGTGGCTCGATAAAACATGCAAACTCCAGCACTGGCGCGGCGTTTGGGGCAAAAATGGCTGAAACGGCGCTTGTACAGGCGTTCTGCGAAAATTTTCGCTAACCATAAGTACGATGCGCGCGGTGACCGTTGACCCGCCGCCACCACGCCGCCAGCACAAAGCCCAGGCCCAGGAACACCAGCCAGGCGGCTACACCGGTAACAGCAGCCAGCACGAGGCTGTCCATCGATAAACCGAACGACGGTTTGAAGATGCCCCAGGTCGCCGCGAGCATTTGCGCATCTGCGTTTTTCAGCAGATAGAAAAGCTGGTGAAGCAAATCCGTATTGAGTGCCTGTGCCGCCTCACGCAAACGTTGTGCCGACTCGATCATCGCGGTAATGGCCGCGCCCTCGCTGTGGAAGGTCGCGTCGGCGCTGTGCAGGTGATGTTCAACCAGCGCCTGCAAACTGCCGTCATAACGCTGATTGGCAATTTCCTGAAACGGCGCCAGATCGCGCAGCACCTGCTCAAGCGCACCGCCGATGCGCTGGCGGTACTGCGCGACAAAGCTGGGAATGGTGCCGCCGCCGATGACGCCGACGACGAGGATGATGCGATCGAGAATGCCGCTTACGATTCTCACTGTCGGTTCAACCCGCGCCGGCGCCAAGCGACAGGCGACGTCTTCTCGCCATCTTTTACCGTCAGGCAGACTGGGAACAGTGGCCCGAACTCGCCAGCGGGAAGGTAGCGCCGCTGAACAAGGGAAGGATACGATTGGAGGGGGGATGCGTTCATTGTAATAACTCAAAATAAAGGTGGCGAAGCCTGTTGTGCAACACCTTGGCGTTGCCGGAGATACCGTCAATTGTATTGCACCCTGCGCTCCGATACTCCGACCGATG
>JANMXS010000106.1:0-2555 GCA_031394335.1 Burkholderiales bacterium | reverse complement strand
TAAAAATCCCTTGCCCCAGCGCTCGTCGAAATCGGCGGTGGGCCTGGCCGCCAGAATGTCGTCGAGCTTCTTGCCCTGCTTGAGCAGCGCCTTGATGCGCCCGGTGACGGTGGCAAGCATCTCGCGGTAAACATTCAATTCAGCCTTGTTCGACAGCGGGCCGTGGCCGGGGATGATTTTGGTGTTGTCATCGGCTATCGCCAGCACGCGGTCCGCCGCGGCGATCACGCCATCGGGGGTGCCGCCGCTGGAATAGTCGATAAACGGATAGAGGCCGTTGAAATAGGTATCGCCCGTATGAATCACATTGCCCTTGCGGAAATGGATGATGGCGTCGCCGTCGGTATGTGCCTTGGGCACATGAAAGGCAAATATTTCTTCGCCGTTGAGATGGAAAGTGACATCCTGCGAAAACGAGACCACCGGCAATCCGGCTTTCGCCATGGGCGGTGTGCTTGACTTGAACAGCTCGTTGAACTGATCGCTCGACAGCCGCTTGCGCACATTGTCGTGGGCGATGATCAAGGCCCCGGCCTTGCCCATGTTTACATTGCCGCCGGCATGGTCGCCGTGCCAGTGGGTGTTGATCACAAAGGTGACCGGCTTCGCCGTCAGCGCCTTGATCGCCGCCTCGATTTTCGGCGTCAGCGGCGCGTACTGATCATCGATCAGGAATACCGCATCCTCGCCGATCGACAGCCCCATATTGCCGCCGGCACCGACCAGCATGTAAGTGCTGTCGTTCAACTTCTGCGTCTTGATTTCAACCTTGTCAAAATTTTGCGCAAACGCGGCGGAAGAAAAAACAGCAAGCGAGATCAGTAGCGAGCGGGCGATGGACATGGGCACTCCGGCATTGGAAAGTGCCAATTATCCATCATTCAGCCGGGTTTGAATCAGCCCGGCTTGTGTGCTTTGCGCAGCGGAGTCAGCAGGGGTGAGAGGCCGTTATGGTCGATCTCCTGCATCAACGCCAGCAGGCGGCCGATTTCGCCTTCGGGAAACCCCTCGCGCGCAAACCAGTTGAGATAGTTTCCGGGCAGGTCGGCAATCAGACGGCCTTTGTATTTGCCGTAGGGCATGACGCGGGTGACGAGCAGTTGGAGGTCTTCGGGGGCCATGACGGAGCGCCGCTCAACCCTTGCCGCGCAGCCGTTTGCGCTTGGATTCGGTTTCGCGCTCCAGGCGAATGATCAGTTTTTCCGATTCGATTTCCGCTTCGCGGTAGAGGATCGGAAAGGATGCCTTGAGGAACACCCATTCGCGATGCAGAAACTGGCTGCGCATCGCGTCCAGCGCCGGCACATCGCGCTGGCCGCGCAAATCCATCAGGTGGCCATCGAGAAGTTCGCGCATGCGTTTTTCGGCCGAAGTTTCCAGCGCCTTCGGCCCGGCGATTTCATGGGCGCGATCGCGCAGCTCGCCGCGCATCTCGACATCCTTCAGTTGCATTACGTCTTTCATCGAGGCCGACTGGCGGATCTTGGTCTGCCGGAAGCGGCACTCGACATCGAGTTCGGCCAGTTGTTGTTCGATGCTGACGGGTGGGGTTTCGCTCATGTTGGACGTTGGTAACAAATGTGGTGGTTATGAATTTGCATCGACTGCGTAACCGGCGTCAAGTTCCGTCGCGGCCTGGCGGCGCATGGGAATGGCCCGAAGCCCAATATCCATGCCGGTTCCAGGCCATTCCCCTCTTGCAACGGGAGCGAAAACCGGGCTGATTGCGGGCCCATTATGCAGAAACCCGCCTTGCTCCTGTAAGCTACGCCTCTTCCCGCAACAACCGATGGCATTCCAATGGCACAGTACGTATACACCATGAACCGCGTGGGCAAGATTGTTCCGCCCAAACGCCAGATTCTCAAAGACATTTCGCTGTCGTTTTTCCCCGGCGCCAAGATCGGCGTGCTGGGCCTGAACGGTTCCGGTAAATCGACCATTCTCAAGATCATGGCCGGTCTCGATAAAGAGATCGAGGGCGAAGCGATTGCCATGCCCAACCTTAACATCGGTTATCTGCCGCAAGAGCCACAGATGAACCCGGCGCAGACAGTGCGCGAGGCGGTGGAAGAGGGTATCGGCGGCGTGCTGAAGGCCAAGGCGCGGCTCGATCAGGTCTATGCCGCCTATGCCGAGCCCGATGCCGATTTCGATGCGCTGGCCGCCGAACAGGCCGAGCTTGAAGCCATCATCGGCGCCTCCGATGGCGAGAACGTCGAGGTGCAACTCGAAATCGCCGCCGATGCGCTGCGCCTGCCACCGTGGGAAGCGATCATCAAGAATTTGTCCGGCGGTGAAAAACGCCGCGTCGCGTTGTGCCGCCTGCTGCTGTCCAAGCCGGACATGCTGCTGCTCGACGAGCCCACCAACCATCTGGATGCCGAGAGCGTGGATTGGCTGGAGCAGTTCCTGCAGAAATTTCCCGGCACCGTGATCGCGGTGACGCACGATCGCTACTTCCTCGACAACGCGGCCGAGTGGATCCTCGAGCTCGATCGCGGCTCCGGGCATCCGTACAAGGGCAACTACTCGGATTGGCTCGAGCAGAAGCG
>JANMXS010000105.1:0-13927 GCA_031394335.1 Burkholderiales bacterium | reverse complement strand
GAAAAAAAGCCGATCAGGAACGCCAAGCGCACCCTGCCGCCGGAATTTACCGCGCCATTGAGCGCAGACATTCCGTTCACGCGCTTGCCGGATGCCGATGGCTATGCGCCGCAAGTTGGTTTCAGTAACGGCTTTCATGCGGCGCGCGATCCCGCCGCCAGGCGCACCTGGCTTACGCATTGCACGGCCACGCTGGGCGTCGGTCGCGACAGCGCGGTGGATTCCGGGGGCGGCACCGAGCTTTATGTGGTCACCGGCCACTCGCCGCGCCAGCTCGACCGCAACATTACCCTGGTTGGCCGTGTGGTCCAGGGCATGTCATTGCTCACCGTGCTGCCGCGTGGCGCCGGAGCGATGGGTTTTTATGACAAGCCGGAACAGCATGTGCCGATCAAATCGATGCGCGTTGCCGCCGATGTGCCGCTCGCCGAGCGCAGCAAGCTCGAGGTGATCCGCACCGACAGCCAGACCTTCAAGGCGATGGTCGAGGCGTTGCGCAATCGCGGCGGCGACTGGTACAAGGTGCCGGCGGGCTATATCGATTTGTGCAATGTGCCGATCGCGGTGCGCGAACAGCGCGGCTGAGGTATCTATCGCGCCTTAGTGCGCTTCGCCGCCGGTGGTCTGCGCCCAGTCATGCCATTCAGCGCGCGGGCGCTCCGGGATACGTACCACATGCACACTGCAGGCGGCATTGGCAGTGACACTCGAGGCGACCGAGCGCCACCAGCCCAGCGTGACCTCGTGGGCCCCAGGAGCGCCGATCACAATCAGATCGACGTGATTGCGCCTCGCGAATTCGAGCAGGGTGCCGGCCGCATCATCGTCCTCGATCACATGCAGCGAGAGCCGATGCGCCGGCAGCCGCAGCGGCGCAACCCAGTGGTGCAGCCGCGCCTTGTGCTCAAGCTGGGCAGCGGACAAGCTCTGTCCGCTTTCCAGCACGCGGTGAATCACCGACACGCAGATCATGCGGAAATCGATATTGAGCGAGGCCATTTGCCGGGTGGTCCATTGCAGCGCACGATGGCGCGGATCATCGGGATTGCTGGTGTCGACAGCCACCATGATGATGGGTGCGCCATTGCCCGGCGTGGTGGCCGCCGCCGTGCGCTGTGGTGGCGCCCGCCGTGCGCGCCACCACAGCTGCGCCTGCGTCAGAACGCCGGCGCGTTCGCGGCGCTCGGCGCGGGGCGTGAGCAGAACCTGCCCGGGGTGACGTAAATCGAAGGCGATATGCGCGGCGCTCTGGTAGCGGGCGGCGGCGTCCGGCTCCAGGCAGCGCAGGATAATTTCCTGCAGCCAAGGTGGCACGGCCGGGTTAAGGGCGCGCGGCGGCGCAGGCACCAGCCACAGGCGGTTGCGCAATTGCCCGGCGCTTTCCGGTATGCCGAAGGGCAGTTCGCCGGTAGCGAGTTGGTAGATGAGCACGCCCAGTGCAAACAGATCGCTGCGCGCGTCATTGCGCGTGCCGCTCACCTGCTCCGGCGACACATAGGGCGCTGAACCCGCAGCGTAGCGCATCTCTTCGGCCAGCAAGTCGGGGTAACGGAGATGATGGGCAAAGCCGAAATCGATCAGCACGGCACGACCGTCGGGCGTCAGCATGATGTTGTCGGGTTTTACATCGTGGTGGATCGCGCCCTGCCGATGCAAATCCACCAGCGCATCGGCGATCATTGCGCCAAAGCAGGCCACCTCATCGATGCTCAGCGGCGCATGTTTCACCAACGCGCTTAGCGCTTCGCCGTCGATCCATTCCATCACCACATAGGGCGTGGCGGTAATCGCACCGGCGGCGATGTAACGCGGTACGTGCTTGCCGCTGAGCGCCGGCAGAATCATCGCCTCGGTCTCGAAGCCCAGCAGGCCTTCGGCAGGCTGGCCGGCGCCGATCCTGGGCAGCTTCATCACCATCGGCAGGGCGCGCTCGACGCTGCTGACAGCGGGTGTCGCGGCCTCGACGCGATATAAATACGCAGTGCCGCCCGCATGCAGTACCTCGGCAATGCGGTAGCCGTCGATTTCGCTGCCGATGTTCAGGGGTGCGCCCATCAGATGCCCCGCTCGGCGCGGTAGGCGAGCGACTCCGGCAACCTGGCTGCGCGAATTCTGGCCGCCGCCGCGAAGTTGTCGTAAGGCACGCGAAAGAACGTCAGCACTTCGCGTGCCGCATCAAACAGCGCGTAGGCGGCGGCCGGGTTGCGGTCGCGCGGCTGCCCGACCGAGCCGACTACCGCCAGCCAACGTCGATGATGCGGTACCGGGATCGGCGTACCCGGCACCGGATGGAAGCTGGTAACCCGACCGGGCGTGGCTTCGAAATAAAGCCGCTGGTCGTGCACATGGCCGCAAAAGGTGTAGCTGCGTTCCGCAGCCACCATTGAGCGTGCCGCCGCCGTGGCGCTGTCGATGTAGTGCCACTTCTCCGGTTGGTGGGCGGAGGCATGCACCAGGCAGAGCTGCGGCTCGCGCAGGACCAGCGGTAACCCGGACAGAAACTGCTTTTGTGCAGGCGACAGCAGCGCGCGTTCATGCTCAATGGCGGCGCGTGCGGAATCGTTCATATAGGACGCATTCAAGGCAATCGCCTCATCGTGATTGCCCTTGACCGCTACCGCACCTTGCGCGGTATAACGCTCGATCACCTCAAGCACTTCCAGCGGCGCCCCGCCATAACCCATCAGATCGCCGAGGAATGCAAAACGGCTCGCGTTACGCGACTGGGCGTGCGCCAGGCAGGCGTTGAGGGCATCGATGTTGCAGTGGATATCGCCCAACAGTGCGATGATCAAGGTGTTTCCTTTGTGGGGCCAGGTGTAAGACGCCGGGCGCGGTGCGTAAATGATAGCAAGTCGATGTCAGGCTGCACGATATTGGCGCTTGGTGTTGGGCCGATCCGGCATGCCTTCCCTGCCACAGTGCACGCGACGCGGAAAAGTAACGGTTCGGGCGCGCAGTATGTCGCCAGAATGTCGTCAAAAACAGGCAAATGGTAAATTCCGCGTTCGCGTTTGATGATTTGTGCCTTGCAACAGATCACCGATTCACACCTCTGTCCACAGGTTAACCCGAGCGTGCGATGGCGCCGAATATTAAACTTATATGACAATTGCGCAATTCCTGTCGCACTGCCATGATTTCGCTCCCGGTTGGCAATAGGGTTGTTTCAAAGACACACCAAGGAGCGCGCGTGAACAGGATCAAGAAAGCCGCGAGATACATCTACAAGAACCCGGCGGCACCCGGCGCCAGGGCGCTGTCGGCATTGGCAGTGGCCATTGAAAACAGTGCCCCCTACTCGTTGGGTGAGCTGAACGAGCTCAATCACGAGGAATTCGAACTCGCCATCGGCATGATCAAGGACTGGCGTGTTGACCGGCACTATCTCTCCAAGCTGCGCATGCTCGAAATCGCCGAAATGGACATGGAGCCGCCGCCTGCGGCCTGAGTTGCTGCCTTCGCTCCGCTCACGGTCGTTCCGCTCCGCGGTACCCCACCGGCGTCAATATCGGCCTGGCAATTTTGTTGCACAATAAGCGCTCGTGTATCGAGTAGCGCCCACGCATGTTCAGGCGATTGATATCTTTTGCGACGGCGCTGGAAAAGTATGCGGCAAAGAATGCGGGGAATATGAAGATCCTTCCAGCGCGGTTGCCTATATGAACCCGCTGCACCGCAACGGTCGAATAAACCAAAAATGGAGGATTCGGGAATGGACAATAATCAATTGATCAACCGCCGCACGGTACTGAAGACCGGCGCTGCACTGTCGCTGGGCGCGGTCGCCGGTTGCGCCACCAGTGCGCAAACCACAGGGAACCAGGCCATGGGCAAGGCAATTTTTGAAGTGGCCGACACCACGATTCCAATTGTCGGCAGCAATGATCTCTTTCCGGTACGACGCATTTACTGTATCGGCCGCAACTATGCGGCGCATGCGCGTGAAATGGGTTCGGACCCGACGCGCGAGCCGCCGTTCTTTTTCCAGAAACCGACCGACGCCATCCAGTTCGTGCCGATCGGCGAACGCGTCGATCATCCCTATCCGACGCTGACCAAAAACTATCATTACGAAGTGGAATTGGTCGCGGCCCTGAACAAGGGCGGGCGCAATGTACCGATCGATAAAGCGCTCGACCTGGTCTACGGCTATGCGCTGGGTCTCGATATGACGCGCCGCGACTTGCAGCGCGGCATGGGCGACCAGAAAAAGCCCTGGGAAATCGGCAAGAGTTTCGATCATTCCGCACCGATCGGGCCGATTCATCCCGCCGACAAGCTGGGCCATGTCAAGGACGGGTCGATCTGGCTGAAAGTGAATGGCGAGATCAAGCAGAACGCCAATCTGAGCCAGATGATCTGGAGCGTTGCCGAGCAAATCAGCAAGCTGTCCGAGGCTTT
This sequence comes from Burkholderiales bacterium, assembly GCA_031394335.1. GTDB lineage: Bacteria > Pseudomonadota > Gammaproteobacteria > Burkholderiales > Usitatibacteraceae > UKL13-2. Next base: position 9,523 of record JANMXS010000105.1, on the reverse strand, counting down.
CGAACTGATGCCCGGCGACATCATTTATTCCGGCACCCCGGAAAACGTCGGCCCGGTGGTCAAGGGTGATGTGATCGTGTGCCATATCGACAAGCTACCGGATCTGTCGATCAAGATCGTTTAAGTCCCGCCTACCGCCGGGTGAATTGCCCGGCAATGACATCGGCCGGAGAACCAATATCCATGCGGTTCCCCGGCCGTTTTTATTGGTAACGTCAACGTAAAACATCTCCATGCGCATCGGCATTCAAACTTGGGGCAGTACCGGCGACATCCGTCCGTTTGTCGCGCTCGCCGCCGGGCTGACGCAGGCGGGGCATGCGGTGCATCTGGTGGTTACCGATATCGATAGCCGCGACTACCGGCACTATGGCGAGGAGTACGGGTTTCGCGTCACGCAAATCGCCACGCCGGTGATTGCCGATGCGGCGGCGCTGCATGCAATCGGCCGGCGCTGCATCGAGGCGCGCAGCGTCGCCGCGCAGAGCGGCATCATTTACCGCGAGACCTTTGTGCCAGCGGTCGAGGCGATGCAAGCCGAGGCCGTCGCCCTGGTGCGCGACTGCGATGTGCTGATCGGCCATTTCTTTTTATATTTTCTGCGGGCCCTGGCCGAACACGCCCGCAAGCCCCACGTGTCCGTTGCGCTGGCGCCGATCCTGGCGCCGTCGCGGCGGGTATGTCCCAGCGGCGCGCCCGACTGGGGGCCCTGGTTCAATCGGCTGTGGTGGAAGCTGGGACGCATGGTGATCAATGCCATGTTCCTGGGCGATGCCAATGCCTATCGAAAAAGTCTGTCCCTGGCCCCGAAGCGCGACTATCTCACCGAAGTGTTTGCGGGTGCACAGCTCGACCTGATCGCGTCCAGTCCGCAGCTGTTCCCGCGGCCCGCCGATTGGGCGGCGAGCTACCGTCAGTGCGGCTTCTTCGATTTGCCGGCAGGTTCGAAATCCGACGCTATCCCCGACGAGGTGGCGGCCTTCATCGCTGCGGGTACGGTTGGTGATGCGCCGCTGTTTTTCACCTTCGGCAGTTTGATGCCGATGGACAGCGCCACGCTTGCCGGGCATCTGGCCATTTTTGACGGGGCGCTGCGACGCACTGGCCGCCGCGCCATCGTGCAATTGCCGACGCAGTGGCCGGGCCCGCTGCCGCCGAGCGCGAATATCTTTTATGTGCGTTTCATCAGCCATCGCCGCGTGTTTCCGCAGTGCGCCATGATCGTGCATCACGGTGGCGCCGGTACCACCCACACGGCGACGCGTGCGGGTGTGCCCTCGATTGTCATCCCGCATGTGGCCGATCAATTTTTCTGGGGCGAGCAATTGCATCGCCTGGGTGTTGCGCCCGCGCCGATCCCGCTACGCAAGCTCAATGTAAAACGCCTTGCCGCCGCCATCGGTGCGGTGGGCGCATCGTCGACGATGCGTGATCGTGCACGAACGCTGGCGCAGGCCATGCATGATGAAAATGGTGTGAACGAGGCAGTGGCGCTGATTGAAAGCCTGTCGACTCAACCTGGCATTTCGCCTATCGCCTGACCGCCGGGGTTTCGATACTGAGTCCCTGTGCACGCCAGGCCAGAAACAGCTCCAGCGCGATCAGATCATCCGCGCCAAATGCCGGCAACTCGGCGCGTACGCCGTAGAAGCAGGCGCGCAGCCGCCGCTGCAGCGAGCCCATTTTCTGCCAGTCGAGGCGATACGCGGGATAACCGTTGCCATGGCCCTGCGTGATCGGCTGGTTGAGCAGGCTGCGCTCCCAGTTCTGTTCGTGACAGTGATTGCAGGCGAGATTCAACTGACCGATACGCTGGTAGTACAAGGTGCGACCGGCCTCGAAAGTGGCGCGTGCACCGCCTTCGATCGATACCGCCAACGGCAGGCCGCGCGATTGTTGCGCCACAAAGGCGGTCATGCCCAGCAGCTGATCGGATTCGACCGCGAATGGCGCGGCAACCTGATGGTTGACGCGACAGCTGTTGATGCGCGCTTCCAGATCGAGCACGCGGCCCAGCGATTTATCGAACGCCGGATAGCGCGCCGCCACGCCTTTCATCGACATCGCCGCGGCGCCGTGACAACTGGCGCAACTTTTCTGCGCGGCGCCGGCAACCGTGGTCCACAGCTGCTCGCCACGCGAAGTCCACAGCGAGCCGGGATTGGCGAAATCATCGGCCTGCAATTTCCTGATGCTGTCGCTTTGAAATTCAAAGCCGGATTTGAGCACGCTGAGCCACCGCTCCGGCGCTTGCGCGCTGGCTTCAGCCATTGTCAGGAAGCCGATTAAAGCGACAGCCAGAAATTTGCCGCTGCGCATCAGCTCACCGTAATGGCTGCGTGCGCCTGGCCCTTGTCGCCGACATCGTCACGCCAGTCGATGACGATCTCGCCGCTGGCATCGGCCCGCGCAAAAAATTCCAGATAGGGATTGGCGGCGATGCCGCTGGAGAGTTCCATGCGCATCACTTCCACGCCGTTGTAGCGGCAGCCGATGTCGTGAATCACATTCTTGGGGTACGCCTTGCCGGCGGCATCGAGACGAAAGCCGGTTTCCATCGGGTGCTGGATGATGAGGCGAATGGCGATGAGCTCACCGCGCTTGGCAGTGGCGGGCACGGACAGGCGAAAGTTATTCATTCGGAAGACAGGTCCAGACAGGCGGAGGAGGTGACTTCGACCGGGGCGCTGGCCGATGCGAAGCTGCCATCGGTAAAGGCGGCGACGGCCTGCAAGGTCTGGGTGCCGCCGAGGCGTACCCGGGTGATGATTTCCGGCTTGCCGCTGGCGCTGCCGAAGAAAAAATTGGCGACGTTGGCGCGCGGGTTTCGCGGTGCGAACACATGAATGCTTTTCACGCTGCCGGCGGCCGCATCCGGCACCGAGACACGCAAGGCCACCGCCTGGCCGTTTTCCACCAGCAGGGGGATTTCCATTTGCACGCGGCCCGGCACGATCGGCTTGCCGCCGCTAAGGGCGTTCAGCAAGGGCGTGATGTCGGCCTCGAAACGCGAGGTTTGCGCTTGCAGCGGAACTGCGTTGGCCACGGCCATGGCGGCGGCGCCCTTCAAGAACAGGCGGCGCGGTATCGTCCCGGACAGTTTCTGTTTCATCGTTTCAACCTTTCAGGTTGGCGAGCCAGGCCACCACATCTTCAACCTGCTGTGCGCTCAACACCGGCTGCTCGCGATACTCCCTGGCAACACGTTGCAGATTGCCGGTTCGGTGAAATGCCGGCATCACCGCGTTCGGATTCACCACGGTGATATCGACCACGCGCTGACGAAGCTGCGCAACGGTAAGGCGACTGCCCACCCCGTCCAGCGCCGGCGCCACATTGCCGAAAATTTTAACCTCCTCAACCGGAACATGATGGCAGAGGATGCAATGACCGCCGTCGCGAGAGATCACGATGGCCTTGCCGCGAGCGGCATCACCCGGCGCGGCCGTCAGCGGTGTGGCGATGGCATCGGCAGCAACGAGCGGGGCGACAGCCTGTGTCGCACAGCCCGACAACAAGGCCAGCAGGGTGATTGCAATGCCAAGTTTGATTTCAGCTTTTGTCACAGTGTTGTTGCCCTCTGTAGGTGCAAAATCCGATGCGCATTATTCTACCGTCTGACCGCGCATCTCTACTTCGGTTCTTGCGGCGCTTGCTGGCGATTGAGCATTTCTTCCAGCGATTCGGTTGCCGCGGGCGCGGACTCGGTCGGTTTGGCGGTCAGCGCATTGTCGCGCCACAGCAGATTCGGCCAGGCGATCACCGCAGCCAGCACAATTAGTTGGGCGATAAGATACGGCAACAGCGCGCGCACCAGCTTGCCGGTGGAGAGTGTATGCACGGAGCGGTTACGCATCATCATCACCGCATAGCCGAACGGCGGAATCAGGAAGCTGGTTTGCAGGATCAGCAGGGTCAACACCGCCACCCAGACCGCGTCGGGGATTTGCATCAGCAGCGGCGGAATCACCAGCGGGATGACCACGAAGATCATTTCGAAAGCGTCAAGCACAAAGGCGCAGACGGCAAGGATGGCCAGCACGATGAACAGCACCAGATGAGGGTGATTGCCGAGGCCCTGCAGCTGCAGGGCGATCCAGCGGTCGCTGCCGAAGGCGCGCACCACCAGGGTGAACATGGTGGCTGCGATCAGCAGCGCGAACAGCGCGCCGGTGATAGCCATGGTGTCGCGCAAAATTTCTTTCAGCAGCGGCCCGTTCAACGCGCGCGTGGCGAGGCCGAACAAAAACAGCGCGACGCCGCCGGTGGCGGCAGCCTCCACGGCGTACAGATAGCCCAGCGCCACGCCAGCCAACAGCGCAACGATGAAAACAGTAGTAGCGATGGCGATACACCAATCGGCTGGCGATGTTTGTGCAGTGCCAATTGCCCTGGGAGGCAAGCTGGATGCGGACTTTGGCAAATTCATGCGGCCAATTACCCAGGTGACGAGTACGCACAGCACCAACAACAGCGCTGCCGGAATCAATGCGCCATGAAACACGTCCTGGGTATTGATGATGCGCGCGCCGTCCAGCAAGGGGCCGGTGACATTGACTGCCTCGGTATGCGCGCGCAGCATCGCATCGCCCAGCAGGATCAGCACCAGTGAAGGCGGGATCACCACGCCCATGGTGCTGGCCATGCAAGTCAGTGCGGCACTGCGCTCAAGCGGCATGCCGGCTGCGTCCAGCTTCGGCTGCACCGCGCGCGACAACATCGCCACGCTGGCGCCGACCGAGCCATTCATCGGCGCCAGCAATACGCCGAGACTGAGTCCGGCCAGCGGCATGCCGGCGCCGGTTCGCGCGAAGGCACGGCTCGCCACGCGGAACAGGATCTCCGCCAACGGCAGCCGGTTCAGCATGGCGCCCATGAATACATATAGCGGCAAGGCCTGCAGCAAATCGTGTTCGAGCAGACCGAGCAGGCGCGCCGGCATCGCGGTCAGCAGCGGCAGGGTGAATGCACCGATGGCGAGGCCGCCCAGCGAAAATGCCAGCGCCACGCCGATCAGCAGCATCCACGCCGGCAGGCCGGTGGCGATCATCAGGATCGCCACGCAGGCAAGCATGAACACGCCGGCGGTCGGCATCATCGCTTGCCCCGCATACCATCCAGCAAGGCCTGCGCGCATACCAGCAGGGCCAGCAGCCAGATGCACAGCTTGATCAGGAAATAGCCGGGGTTGAAGGTCTCGGGAAAATGTTCGAGCTGCGCCACACCGTCCAGCACCGAAGACCAGCTCGCGTAGATGATGAACAGCGACCAGGGCAGCAGCACCAGCAGCGAGGCGCTGCGTATCAGGCGTAAACGCAACGCCATCGAATAACGTCGCGCCACGCTGTCCGCCGCGAGATGGCTGGCGTTCCGTGTTGCGTAGGTTACGGCGAGGCTTACATAAAACGCGAACAGGATTTGCGCGATATCGTTGGTCTCGCGCGAATACTTGCCGACAAGATCGCGCAGCGGCCACTGCAGGAACAGCAGCAGCGACAGCGGAATCACCAGCACCAGGCCGGCCGATGTGATGCGCTGGATCAGGCGATCGAGTGCAGCGATAACGGCATGCAAACGCCTGCTCACACCGCGCCGGCTTTCTTCATCAGCTTGGCAATCTCATCGGCGATCACGCCATAGCCTTTGGCGTTGGGGTGGACCAGGTCGGATTTCAGTTCGTTATCGGTCAGCACCTTGTGCAGCACGCTGTCGTTGAACGGCAGCTTGAATTCCCTGGCGATGTCCGCGTAGAAGTCAGGTGGAGATACCGAGAAGCCTGGCTTGGGCGTGGCGATCAGCAGCACGGCAATGCCGCGATCCTGCGCCAGCTTCACCATCGCGCGCAGATTGTCGGCGGCCTTGCGTTCATCAAGTTTGCGCAGGAAATCATTGCCGCCATGACAGAGAATCAGCAGCTTCGGTTTGGTTTCATCAAGCGCCTCCGGCAAGCGCGCCAGCCCATCGGCGCTGAGCTCGCCGGGAACGCCGGCGTCGATCACCTTGCGTTCGATGCGCGTTTGCAATTGCGCGGGATAGGATTCATTCGGCGCAGCACCAGTGCCGAAGGTGATGCTGTCGCCGAACGCGAGCACGGTGGCGTCAGCGTCCAGCTTGGGTAATGGCGGGGTTTTGCTGCAGGCGGCGAGCGTGAGTATTGCCGCGATGGCGATTGCCGAGATTAAAAATCGCCTGAGCAAAAACATGTAGAACGCCATTTGGTGCGGTGTTTGGGGCATTTTTGCTCCAAACGCCGCGCCAGTACTGGAGTTTGTAAAGCGGAAATGAAGCAACGGGTTTTGCATGAGTAACATCCTCGTCGATTGCACACAGGCAGGAAGCGAGAGCGTAGTTTCGCATATGCGCAGCATTGGCCGATCTATCCACCCAAGGCCCGGCATTTCGGCGACAATCCGAATCCCGGAGACCAGAAAATAAATAAACATGACACATGCCGCTTTAGTCGGATGGGGTAAATGTCTGCCCCCCGCGATATTGACCAACGCCGATCTCGCCACTTTCCTGCCGACCGATGACGACTGGATCGTTTCCCGCACCGGCATGAAGGAACGCCGCATCTCGCATGTGTCCGGGCTGCAGCTCGCGCATGTGGCCGCAGTGCGTGCGCTGGCCTGCGCCGGCATGGACGCGGCCGAGCTCGATCTCATTCTGTATGGCAGTTGCAGCACCGACGAGCATGTACCCAATAGCGCCTCCGGCATCCAGGTAAAACTGGGAGCGAACAAGGCGGCGGCGATGGATGTGAACACCGCCTGCACCAGTTTTCTGTACGGCCTCTCCACCGCGAATGCGATGATCAAATCCGGCGCCGCAAAAAACGTGCTGGTGATCGGCGTCGAAGTCATTTCCCCGTTCATGGACTGGAACAACCGCAATGTGTCGGTACTGTTCGGCGATGGCGCCGCCGCATTTGTGCTGAAAGCCAGTGATAACGAGGAAGGCGTGATCGCCGAGAAGCTGCAGTGCTTCGCCGATGCGCGCCACACCCTGCGCGTGCGCGGCAAGGGCGCGCTCTACGTCAACCGTGGCATGCCCTACGGCGACACGCTATGGGACTTCGACGGCCCGGAAATTTTCAAGCGCGCCGTCACCGGCATGGCCGACGCCAGCATCGAGGTGATGGCCAAGGCCGGCGTGACCATGGCCGATATTGACGTGGTGGTGCCGCACCAGGCCAATCTGCGCATTATCGAAGCGGTGGCCAAACGCGCCGGCGCACCGATGGATAAAGTTTTTCTCACCGTGCACAAGTACGGCAATATGAGTGCGGCCACCGCACCTGTGGCCCTGGTGGAAGCGATCGAAGCCGGTCGCGTCAAGGCCGGTGGCCTGGTGCTGATGCCGGCCTTCGGTGCCGGACTCACCCTGAGTACGCATCTGATCCGCTGGGGTCAGCGTCTCACGCCGGTGGCCACCAGCGATATCGAACTGCCCCCCTGCGACAAGACCGCGCTGGAAATGGTGCAGACCTTCATGCGCAACAAGGAGCCGGCGGGGCGTTCGGATGCGGTGTTGAGTTCGGTGAGATTTATCGAGGCGTCGTAGTGGGCTAGTTTTTCAGTGGCTTGCAAGGCACCGAGAAGTCGACATGGTAGTGCTCGTCGTGTCGTATCCAGGCCTCACCCTTTAAGAAGGGCCGTTTCGCAGAACCGGCATTCCCTCACTCCACTGCGCCGCCGTGATCTTGTACAGGCAGTGGGCACGCAGCGGATTGCCGAGGGGTATGCTCGGATGTTCAAAGTTTTCGCCGGTGTCGTGCATGCCGATTCTTTGCATCACGGCGCGCGAGCGCTGATTGTTGATCGCGGTGAACGACACCACCTCGGGCAGGTTGAGCGCGGCGAAGGCCACACCCAGCGCCGCGCGCCCGCCCTCTGTTGCGTAGCCCTTGCCCCAGTGCTGCGCACCCAGGCGCCAGCCGACTTCCACACAGGAGCCGAAGGGCAATACCGCTGACGGAATCTGCAGGCCGATGAAGCCGATGAATTCGCCGCTGGCCTTGAGCTCGGTCGCCCACAGCCCCCAGCCGCGCTCCGCAATCTGCGCACTCAAGCGCTCAATCATGGTGTCGCTGGCCTGGCGGTCCATGGTGGCGGGGAAAAATTCCATCACATGCCGATCCGCGTTCAGTGCGGCAAAAGGCGCGCGATCGGCATCGCGCCATTGACGCATGCGTAACCGCGCCGTGCTGAACTCGATCATGTTCGCCATCTCATTTGCCCCAGGCTGCGTTGTGCAGCACCACGCGATAGCCGTCCAGGTCTTCGAAGGTGCGTCCCTGCGCATTCCAGTACGGATTGCAGGACGTGGCTTGCCTGAAACCTGCGGCCAGCATTTGTGCGCAGCTGCTTTCCCAATCAGCCCGATCCGGAATGTAGAACACCAGCAGATGATCTTGATTGGGCGCCTTGCCCACCGCTTGTCCGCGATGCGCGGTGAATTCCAGATGATAAGGCTGGGTCGGATGACCAAGGATCACGCCATCGAAACCCGCATGATCCTCAAAGCGGCCCAGCACCTCGAAGCCCATGCCGCGTTGATACATGTCGGCAATCGCCACCAGGTTGTCGCTGGGCCGCGCCACGCGCATCACCGCGCCAGGCTTCATGGTGAATTCCCGGTCAGGGCTTGGGTGCTGCGTCGCTGTCGGGCGTGCGCTGCGGCAGATCGTTGCACAGCGGGCAGTTCTTGCCGCGGCTGACGTAGAAGATACGGGTGCCGATAAAGGTTGCGGTGGCGATCGCCGACCAGAGCAAGGCGAACTGCGCGCCCGCCTCGAGGCCGTGGCCCTTGAGCAATTCAACTGCCACCAAGACGACAAAAACAACGCTGAACACCAGCGAAGTGCGTTTGATCCAGAAAGCGATTCTCATGCGAAGCCTGTTGGCAATAATGGTTGTTGCGCGAAATTACGGATGAGCACGCCCGACCGCACCGATTGCCTTATTTGGCCGGCGGTGATTCTTCAAGATTTGCCCGTTCCTGCGCGCGAATGTCGGCGGTGAGGAACCTGCCGGTATCGACCAGGGTGATTTTTCTCAATGCGCCGCCCTTGCGGCCATCGCGGAGCGGACTGAAGTTGACGGTGACCTTGTCACCCGGCTTCACAGCCGTTCGCGTCCATCCACCGGCGCGCACCAAATTGCCCGGGCTGGTCAATTCGAGCAACCAGAGCGTGGGTGCATCCCCGTCCTTGATGGTGCCGAACACAAAAATCGCCACGTGCGGATTGGTCCACTGCACCTCTTTGACGGTGCCGGAAATCGCCAAGCTCTGGGCGTGATCGAACATCGTCGTCGAGTGGTGGGCGGCCACCGGATAAGCGGCGGCGGCGAGAGCCAGGCCCAGGCAAGCGGACAGCGCGGCAAGTTTTTTGAGAGAGGATGTCATGACGTTTCCTTGTTCCTTGTTGAAAGCGGTAGCAGGGGGAATTGCAAAAATATCGCCGGCGATCAGTCGCCGCTGCGCAGCACGAATTTCAGGGCGGAGGTACGCGATTGCCGCC
>JANMXS010000104.1:0-28749 GCA_031394335.1 Burkholderiales bacterium | reverse complement strand
CGCAGCACTTCGCCCTTCATATCGTGAATGATGCGGTTCATGCAGGCGATGGCGTAGGAGGAGCCGGTGAGTTCCTGCCCGTAGAGCTTGAGCGGAATCTTGCTCAAGGGGTCGAGGCGTTTGCCGACTAGTTGCAGCTTGATCAGGAGGCCGAAGCTGCCGCAGGCGAAATCGTAGGCGTCCTCGCCCGGACGCGGGCGCAGGATGTCGGCCATCAGGAAACCGACTTCGCGCGGCGTGAAAAACTCGCCAGCGCTCTGGCCTTGGCCTTCGGCGAATTTGCGCAGCAGGTATTCGTAGCAGCGACCGAGGAAATCGGGCTCGACATCGCGCAGGCCGAGGCGATAGCGCGGGTCGGAGAAAGTCTCGACGACGCTCTTCAAGGCCTTGTCGGAAATCTCGCGCTCGCCGTTGCGGGATTCGTTGAAATCGACGGTGTCGATCACGCCGGCCAGATCGGGGTTGGCCTTGACGATATGGCGCACGCTGGTAGTGAGATGTTCGCCCAGCGTTTTCGGCGCTTCACCTTCAGGCCAGACAAACGCTTCGCGACCGCTGATGATGGCCCAGCGCGATTCAGGCGGAAGATAGAAACGCACCAGGCTGTGGTCGGCATTGAGCACGGCCAGCGCGGTATCGCGGTCGCCATAGGTTTCGGCGAGGCGCTGGATTTCATCGTCGAACACATCCGACAGCCGCTTGATGAACAACAACGGCAACAGGTAGTCCTTGAACTTGGGCGCATCCTTCTCGCCACGAATGGCGCAGGCAGCATCCCACAGCATTTGTTCCATCGACTTGTTGCCGAGCACGCTGCTTTGCGAAACCCCTCGCCGGCGACGGGTGGCGGGCGGGGGTGTATCGGCCGTGGCGGAGACCGGCGCGTCAGCCTCTGCGGGGTCAAGGCCCGCCTCTTCGGCCAAGGCCAGAAGGGCATCGCGCTGTGCTCGCTGGGGTTTGGACTTGCCCGTTTCCCAGCGGTTGACGGTGGCGAACGCGGTGTTGAGCCGGGCGGCCAGTTGCTCTTGGCTCAGGTTGAGACGGGTGCGCAGTTGCGCGACAAAAGCAGCGGTTTGTTTGGTATCCATTAATTTATGCTATAACAAAACAAGCATAAACACAATGGACTTGGCCCGCTATACACGGATTTTAAACTCCAGCACTGGCGAGGCTTTCCAGACATAAATGCCTCAAACGCCGCGCCGATGCTGGATCTACGGTTTTGGCTATTCCTTGTGGTAGAGCTCGGCACCCTTTTTCACGAACTCGATAGCCTTCACTTCCATGCCCTTCTTCAGCGCATCTTCATTGCTGAGGCCCTCGGCGGCCGCAAAGTCGCGCACGTCCTGCGAGATTTTCATCGAGCAGAAATGCGGCCCGCACATCGAGCAGAAGTGCGCCAGCTTGGCGCCTTCCTGCGGCAGGGTTTCGTCGTGGAATTCCTTGGCTTTTTCGGGATCGAGGCCGAGGTTGAACTGGTCGTCCCAGCGAAATTCGAAGCGCGCTTTGGACAGCGCGTTGTCACGAATCTGCGCGCCGGGGTGACCCTTTGCCAAGTCGGCGGCATGCGCCGCAATCTTGTAGGCCATGATGCCGTCCTTCACATCGTTTTTGTCCGGCAGGCCCAGATGTTCCTTGGGCGTGACATAGCAGAGCATGGCGGTGCCGTACCAGCCGATCATGGCGGCGCCGATTGCCGAGGTGATGTGGTCGTAACCCGGTGCAATATCGGTGGTCAGCGGCCCGAGCGTGTAGAACGGCGCTTCATGGCAGTACTTCAGTTGCAGATCCATGTTCTCCTTGATCAAATGCATCGGCACATGGCCGGGACCTTCGATCATGGTTTGCACATCATGCGTCCACGCTACCTTGGTGAGCTCCCCCAGGGTTTTCAGTTCACCCAACTGCGCTTCGTCGTTGGCGTCGTAGCCCGAGCCAGGGCGCAGGCCATCGCCGAGCGAGAACGAGACGTCATAGGCCTTCATGATTTCGCAGATGTCTTCGAAGTGCGTGTACAGAAACGATTCCTGGTGATGCGCGAGGCACCACTTGGCCATGATCGAGCCGCCGCGCGAGACGATGCCGGTCATGCGTTTGGCGGTCATCGGGATATAGCGCAGCAACACGCCAGCGTGGATGGTGAAGTAATCCACACCCTGCTCGGCCTGCTCTATCAGCGTGTCCTTGAAAATTTCCCAGGTCAGGTCTTCGGCCTTGCCGTCGACTTTTTCCAGCGCCTGGTAAATCGGCACGGTGCCGATCGGCACGGGCGAGTTGCGGATGATCCATTCGCGGGTCTCGTGAATGTTTTTGCCGGTGGAAAGATCCATCACCGTGTCGCCGCCCCAGCGCGTCGACCAGGTCATTTTTTCCACTTCCTCATGGATCGATGAGCTCAAGGCGGAATTGCCGATATTGGCGTTGATCTTCACCAGGAAATTGCGGCCGATGATCATCGGTTCCGCTTCCGGGTGGTTGATGTTGGCCGGAATGATGGCGCGGCCGCGAGCGACTTCATCGCGCACGAATTCCGGCGTCATCAATTTTGGAATCGAGGCGCCGAATGATTCGCCCGGATGCTGCCGGGTAAGGAGTTCGGACAAGCCGTCGCGACGCTGATTTTCACGAATGGCGATGTATTCCATTTCCGGCGTGATGATGCCGCGCCGCGCGTAATGCATTTGCGAGACATTGGCGCCGGCCTTGGCGCGGCGCGGATGGCGCTTGAGATTGAAGCGCATCTCGGCCAGCTTGGGGTCGTGCAGGCGCGCCAGGCCGTATTCCGAGGTGATGCTGGGCAGTTGCTCGGTGTCGTTGCGCTCGACAATCCATTTTTCGCGCAGCGGGGCCAGCCCCGAGCGGATGTCGATATGCACCTTCGGGTCGGTATACGGGCCGGACGTGTCATAGACATAAATCGGCGGGTTCTTTTCGCCGCCCATGCCGGTGGGTGTGTCGCTTTGCGAGATTTCCCGCATCGGCACCTGAATGTCTGGGCGGCTGCCTTGAACATAGATTTTGCGCGAATTGGGTAGTGGCTGGACGGCAGCCTCATCAACGTGGGCGGTGGATTCCAGAAACTTGGGATTGGCGTTCATGTGCACTCCTTGCGCAATTGCGTTTTTTTGCGGTTTTTACTTATAGGCGGCAGGAGCGAAGGGGGTAGTTCAGGCGAATGCCTGGCGTCCCATCGCTTCCCTCCGTCGGTATTAGCCGATTCAGGTTCCAAGGGTCTGTCTCATCCCGCGCTGGCGGGAACCCCTAGCGATATGTACAACAGTAAAGCAATGTACGGCCATGCGCAAACGAGCCGGATCAAGAAACGGGAGCCAGTCGCGGATTTGAAACCCGATGCCGTAACGCATACTCTACAAAGCAAGCCATATGCAGGCTTGGTTTTGACTTGACGGAATGATCAACTGGCAGTATGTTCCTGACCAGCCAGTCAGTTACCAGAACAACCCATGTCATCACTAGCCAAAATCATTGAACCCCGTTGGGAACGGCGCAAGGACGCACGTCCCGGCGAGTTGGCGGCTGCGGCGCTGGAGTTGTTTGTGGAGCGGGGATTTTCGGCTACCCGCCTTGACGATGTCGCCAGGCGTGCCGGCGTCTCCAAGGGTACGCTTTATCTCTATTTCGACAGCAAGGAAGACCTGTTCAAGGCGGTCATTCGCGAGGGCATTGTCTCGCGTATCGCCGAAGCCGAAGAACGCATCCGCAATTACCATGGCCCCACCACCGCGCTGATTCGCGAATTGGTCTACGACTGGTGGGACCAGATCGGCTCAACCAAATTAGGTGGAATCGCCAAACTGATGATGTCGGAAGCTGGCAATTTTCCCGAGCTCGCCAAGTTCTATCATGACGAGGTGGTGGTTCGCGGTATGGGCTTGTTCGCGACTGCAATACAGCGCGGCATCGTCGCAGGCGAGTTCCGCAAAGTGCCGCTGGAATTTGCGCCACGTATCGCCTGCGCCCCGGTGCTGATGCTGATGCTGTGGCGCAATTCCTTCGACCTGTGCGATACGCACCAGATGGACCCGCGCGCCTATCTGGATGCACATACCGATATGTTGTTGCACGCCCTGGAGTTGCCCGAAGCTTTTTCTGCCAACGGCAAAGCGGTGCCGCGCAACAAGACTTGAGCAACCGTCAACAAAACGCCCGGCACTCCTTAATCTAAACACGACCCGCCCCCCCAGCTTTGCTAAAATCGCAGCCTCCCTTTGTAACGACTCAAAGCACGGTGATTATGGATTTCGAAAAAGCGCGTTTTCTCATGGTTGAACAACAGATCCGCACCTGGGAAGTGTTGAATTCAGCTGTACTCGATTTGCTGTTTGCCGTGAAGCGTGAGGATTTTGTGCCGGCGGCCTATCGTTCGCTGGCGTTCGTCGATATGGAAATCCCGCTCGGCCACGGCCAGGTGATGATGGCGCCCAAGCTTGAGGCACGCATCGTGCAGGAAGTCGCGCTCAAGGCAACGGACGAAGTGCTCGAAATTGGCACCGGCAGCGGTTACCTCGCCGCCCTGCTGGCCAAACAGGCCGCGCACGTGACTTCGCTTGAGTATTTCGAGGACCTGTCTCGCGCCGCCGCGGCCCGCCTTGCGCAAGCGTCGATCGCCAACGTGCAATTGAAGACCGGCGACGCAGCGAAAGATCTGGCCGGTCTGATCGGTAGCGGCGCGCGCTTCGATGTGATCGTTCTATCCGCTTCGGTGCCGGTGCTGCCACCCGCCTTGCTCGCCCATCTCAATATAGGCGGCCGCCTGTTTGCGGTGGTTGGCGACATCCCGGTAATGAAGGCCACGGTTTTTACCAAGATAGACGAAGTCTCGTTCATGTCCAACGAAATCTTCGAGACCGTATTGTCCCCCCTTATCAACGCTACCCAGCCTTCGCGTTTCGCTTTCTAGCTGCAACCTTCCCGAATATCACCTCATGCGCCAGCTTACTGCCCCGCAACTCCAAACCATGCTGACCTCGGCGGACGAGCAAAAGCCGCTTTTGCTCGATGTGCGCGAGCCCTGGGAATGGCAGCTTGCACATATCGAGGGTGCCCGGCATATGCCCATGGGCCAAGTCCCGGCAAACATTGACCAAATCGACCGTACGCATCCTACGGTCGTAATTTGTCATCACGGTATGCGAAGTTTGCAAGTCATCGCATTTTTGCAGCGTCAGGGCTTTGACAAACTGCATAATTTGCAGGGCGGTATCGATGCCTGGTCGCGGGACGTGGACCCACGTATTGCGGTGTATTGATACCGGCCGCCTGTAAAACATGTTGCCAGCACATCCCGACGCAAAGCTTGCCGCGTCCAATCCGGCCAAGCGCTGCCAACTCGAATGTATTTTGTCCCACCCCAAAAGCGGAACACACATAATGAACCTCAGAACTGCTTCCATATTGATCGCCACCTTGTTCGCCGGCACCACGGCAAACTCGGTCTACGCCACCAATTTGCTCGACGTTTACCGGGACGCACGCGACCAAGACCCCGTTTATGCCTCGGCTCGCGCCAGTGCCCAAGCGGGAAAGGAGGCGTATCCCCAGGCGCGCGCAGGCCTGTTGCCTAACGTGAACCTTTCCGGTGCCTACAACCGTAACGAGCGCGAAACAAATGGCGCGCCGAAATTCGATTTCAACAGCAAGAGCTATACGCTGAGCCTGACTCAGCCCCTGTTCCGGGTACAGAACTGGATCGTGGCTGCCCAGGCCGATTGGCAAGTCAAACAGACCGATGCCGTATTCGCCGATGCTGAACAAAACTTGATCTTGCGTGCGGCGCAGGCTTACTTCGACGTGCTGCTCGCGCAAGACAATGTGGCTCTGTCAGGTGCGCAAAAAACCGCTTTTTCCGAACAACTCGCGCAGGCAAAACGAAACTTCGAAGTCGGCACCGCCACCATCGTCGACACCTACGACTCACAGGCCCGCTTTGACCTCGCCGGCGCGCGCGAAATTGCCGACCAGAACGATCTCGAGATCAAGAAGCGCGCGCTACAACAATTGATTGGCAAGCTACCCGCGGGCCTGAGCCCACTCAAGGATGGCGTGTCACTGACCCTGCCGCAGCCAACCAATATGGATGAATGGGTGAAATCTGCCGAGGAAACCAGCCCGGTGATCGCGCAGTTCCGTGCCACTTATGAAATTGCGTCGCGCGACGTTACCCGTAATAAAGCCGGCCACTTGCCGACGCTTGACCTGGTGGGAACGTATTCGGACAGCCGTTCACCAAGCATCAACTCGCTAGGCACAGTCGGGCCGCAATTATCAACCAAATCGACCCAGATCGGCTTGCAACTGACCTTTCCGCTGTTTCAGGGTGGCGGCACCCAATCTCGAATCCGTCAGTCCTTGTCCTTGCGCGAAAAGGCCGAGCAAGATCTCGAAAATACCAAGCGCACCGTAGCGCAGAATGTGCGGCAGAATTACCTTGGCGTCACCAATGGCGTCGCGCAAGTTAAAGCATTCGAGGCGGCGCTGGTATCCAGCAAATCGTCTCTCGATTCGACCATCCTCGGCCGCGAAGTCGGCGTCCGCACCAATGTTGATATTCTGAACGCGCAACAACAACTTTTCCAGGCGCGTCGTGACCTGCAACAAGCTCGCTACAACACCATTCTTTCGCAGCTCAAGCTCAAGTCGGCCGTGGGCCGCCTACAGGAGGACGATGTGGCAGAAGTCAACCGCTTGCTGGCAAACTGATCAGATCGCTACTGATTTGAGCGAGTCAGGATTCGGCACCCATCGCTGCCATGATGAGCTCGACTGTCTTGTCCGTCGCACCACGATGCGTCTCGGTAAATTCCAGCGCCGCTCCTGACATTGCTTTTCTTTTTACGTTATCGGCAAGCAGGGCGCAGGCGGTACGCATTGCGTCTCCCGCATCAGTCACCTGCTGCAAAGCGCCCGCTTCTCTCGCGAGTTTTACCGCATCGCTGAAGTTGAACACATGCGGACCAATGATGGTCGGCCTGCCCAATGCGGCGGCCTCGATCAGGTTTTGACCGCCCAGGGGGGCAAAACTTCCGCCGATGATGGCCACATCGCACATCGCGTAATACGCGGCCATCTCGCCCATCGAATCGCCCAGCCACACTTCAATGTCGTCCTGCACTGCGACAATCCGACTGCGCCGTGCGGCGCGGAAACCCGCGGCACTCGCCAGCAAGAAGACCTCGTCAAAGCGTTGCGGGTGGCGGGGGACGATCACCAACAAGATCCTGCTGCGCGCGGATTCGTCGAACAGCTGGCGATAGGCGTTGAGCAGTAACGTCTCTTCGCTGTCGCGCGTGGCGGCAAGCAGCAGTACCTGGCGCTTGCCCGCAAGGGCCTCACGCCACGCTGCACCCTGGCTTGCAAGTGCGCTGTCTACCGGCATATCGAATTTTATGTTTCCTGTCACCACCACCTTGTGGGCGCCCAGAGATGCGAATCGAGTTGCATCTGCCGCAGATTGGGCCGCGATAACCGCCATCGAGGACAGTGCTTCGCGGGTCAAGGTGCGAATCGGCGCCAGCCGGGCATAGGCGGCGCGCGAACGTTCAGAAAGTCGCGCGTTAACCAGCAACACGGGTAGCCGCTGTGCGCCACAGACATGAATGAGGTTGAACCAGATTTCGGTTTCCATGACCAGCAACACCCGCGGCTCAAAATGCCGCAACAGGCGTTGCGTCAGCCACGGCAAATCATAGGGAAGGTAGGCAAGGGTGACGGTGGCGTCGGCACCGAACAGCGTGCCTGCCATCGCGCGGCCGGCGGGCGTCATGCAGGTCAGCAACAGCGGCACGCCGGCAAACTTGTCCTGCAATGCGCGCACCAAGGGGACCGCCGCTCGCATTTCACCTACCGATACCGCATGTACCCAAATGGCGCCCGATGTAGATGCTTGCGGGAAGCGGCCAAAACGTTCGCCAATGCCGGCACGATAACCAGGCTCCTTGCGCCCGCGCCACCAAAGACGCAGCAGGACCAGCGGCAGTGCCAGCGCGAACAATGTGCTGTAGACAAAACGCAGCATGGCTACCCCGGCAGCGGCAACGAGCCCAGAACGGTGTCAACAGAGGGTATGGTCGGTGCCGACTTGCTTCCTCCCCCCAGGTTTACCGCGTTTGCAGATCCGAACAATCCGGTCAGTGCTGGCGAGGTTGAGACATAGATACCGACGGCTGGCCGACCGAGGGCGACGGCCAGGTGCGCCAGCCCGGTATCCACACCGACTACGGCCGCGGCACCCGCCAGCACCGTTGCTGCCTCCGCAAGCGAGATCGCGGGCGGGACAACGGCATCGTCAAGTTGTGCCGCGATGGCCTTGCTCGTCTGCATTTCGATTTCGTTGCCCCATGGCAATACGATCTTCAAGCCACGCTTGTTGAGCTGCTGCCCCAGCGCCACCCAATGTGTCTGTGGCCACTGCTTGTCGGGTCGGCTGGTAGCGTGCAACAGTACCGCATAAGGTGAGGCCGTGAGCCATGTCGGCAGTGCCGGATCAGCCGTAATGCCGTAGTCGAGCTGCTCAGGCATGGCGTACCCGAATGCGGCGGCAGCCAGCTTTCGATTTCGCGTCACTGCGTGTTCGCCCTTTGGGACGTCAAAGGTACGGTCGTAAAAACGACTGGCAAATGGTTCGCGCGCGCTTTGTCGTGAAAATCCATAGCGCCGCCCTTCAACCCAGCGTGCAACCATGACGCTTTTAACCAGGCCCTGCGTATCCAGAACAGCGTCGTAATTCTCTTCAACCAGCGCATAACGGTCGCGCTCCAGTTGCAGCCATGGCGCGTCTCGCCACCACGACTTCTTCAGCCAGCGCAAATGAACCTTCAGCACCTGGCTGACGCCGGGATGCAATTTGATCGCTTCGGCATAGGGCGCTTCAGTAACCCAGTCAATCTTGATGTCGGGGAAAGCGCGCAACAAATCCGTCACCACCGGAAGATTGTGGATCACATCGCCCATCGAAGAGAGTTTGACCAGGAGCACGCGCACCGCAGCATTCTAGCCGAGCCGAGCCGCTGCGCTCATTTACTTCAGCTATTCGATTTACAATGCAGGCCTCAATCCATTCAACACCGTTCACTTGCCAACCGCCAAGATTCCTCTTTCGGTCGTAATCATCGCCAAGAATGCAGCCTCGCAAATCGGCGCGTGCATCGACAGCGTCACCTTTGCCGACGAAGTTCTGGTGGTCGACTCGGGCTCGGAAGATGCGACGCGCGCCATTGCCGATGTACGCGGCTGCCGCGTTATTGAGAAGGAGTGGTTGGGGTTCGGCCGCCAAAAGCAATTCGCGGTCAGCGCGGCCAAACACGATTGGGTGCTGTGTCTGGACGTCGATGAACGCATCTCGCCTGAATTGGCCGCGAGCGTCGTCGCCACCGTGGCAGCACCCCAACACCAAGCTTATTGCATGCCGCGCCGCAACCGTTTTTTGGGGCGCTGGCTCAAGCATGGCGAGGGCTACCCGGACTGGTCGTTGCGCATGTTTCATCGTGGCGCGGCCAGCTGGAGCAATGATGAAGTGCATGAAACCGTGATTACCACGGCGACCGTTGGCACACTCGCCGGCGACTTGCTGCACGACTCTGCCGAAGACGTGACGACCTATCTCGCCAAACAGAACCGTTACTCAAGCCTGCACGCGCAAGCCCTGTTCGGCCAGGGCGTACGCGCGGGCTACGGCAAGCTATTCCTCAGCCCGCTTGCGCGCTTCATCAAATTCTATGTAATCCGGCTCGGATTTCTCGATGGCGGTCCGGGGTTTGCGCACGTCGCCATCGGCTGCTTTGCCGCGTTCGCCAAATACGCCAAGTTGATCGAGTTATCGAAGAAGTCGACTGACGACTGACCAAACCACCGGCTTCAGGTGCGATCGAATTGCAGGCTATGCAGGTTCGCATAGAGCCCGCTATTGGCGATGAGTTCAGCGTGCGAACCAATCTCGGCAATGTGGCCACGTTCCATCACGACGATGCGATCGGCGTTTTCGATCGTTGACAGGCGATGGGCGACGACGATGGTGGTCCGCCCTTTCATCAAGGTCTCAAGCGCATTCTGTACGGCACGCTCGGATTCGCTGTCGAGCGCGGACGTCGCTTCGTCGAGCAACAGAATTGGCGCATTCTTGAGCAACGCGCGCGCAATCGCCAGCCGCTGGCGTTGTCCCCCCGAGAGCCGCGAACCGTTGTCGCCGATGATTGTGTCCATGCCCTGGGGCAGCGCGTTGATGAAGTCCAGACAATTTGCAGCGCGTGCCGCATCGGCAATCGCCTCGCGGGTCGCGCAGTCTTCCTGCCCGTAGGCAATATTGGCGGCGACGGTATCGTTGAACAGCACCACATCCTGACTGACCAGCGCCATTTGCTTGCGCAAGTCTGCGAGCTTGATATCGTCCAGCAGATGGCCATCGAGCGTGACAGCACCCGTGTCAGGCGTAAAAAAACGCGGAATCAGATTAACCAGGCTGGTCTTGCCCCCGCCTGACGGGCCGACCAGCGCTATAGTTTCTCCGGGATTGATGGCCAACGTTACGTCATCGAGCGCCGGCGCAGTCTGGCCGGCATATTTCAGACTGACATGGTCGAACCGGATGACGCCTTCAGCGCGGGCCATCTCGATGTGTCCATGGGATTTTTCCAGGGGCGCGTCAATCAAGGCAAATACACTTTCTGCTGACGCCAAGCCCTTCTGGAGCTGTTCACTGACCCCCGTCAGCCCCTTGATCTGCGGAACCAAACCGGCAGCAGCAACAATGTAAGTGATGAATCCGGCAACATTGAGCCCGGTGCCAAGGGTTTTACTGGCCGCCAGATAAACGATCAGGGCGATCGCGATGGAAACAATGAAGTGCGTGAACGGTGTACCCGCAGCAGCAGCAGCGCCGTGCTTCATGCTCAGTTTGCGAATACGATTGGCCGCTGCGTCAAAGCGCGCGGACTCGTAGCGTTCTCCGCCGAAAATCTTGATCACCTTGTGTCCGCGGATCGACTCCTCAAGCACATCGGTAATAGCCGCCTGCGCAACTTGCGATTCGCGACTGATTTGACGAAGCCGCTTGCCGAAAGTGCCGATGATCAACGCAAGAATAGGCACTGTGGCAAAGGTAATCAGCGTCAGCTTCCAGCTGAGAAAAAACATGTACCCCAACGCGACCGCCAGCGTGACACTGCCACGGACCATGGAATTCAAGGTATTCGTAGCGGCTTCCTGCAGGCCCATCACGTCACTGGTGACTTTGGACATCAGCGTGCCGGTGGAGGTCTGGCTGAAAAATGGCTCGGGCAGCCGGATCAGACGCTGGAACATCAGATTGCGAAAGTCCAGGATTACCTTGTTGCCCACCCACTGCATGCCGTAACCCGCAATGAAATGCGAAAGCCCGTTAATCAGGAAAATGACCACGATACCGACCGCCGCAAAGGCGGCGTAGGACTCGTTTCCCTGAACGAATAATTTTTCCAGCAAATTGTTGAGAAACCAGGCAAACAGTCCCTGCACAGCACCGCCTATCGCCATGGCAAGCACGCTGCCGGCGAAGGCCCAGCGATACGGCTTCACATAGCCAAACAGGCGGGCGTAGAGGCGTCGATCGCGGGAAAACGAGGATGTCATGGTCAGGTTATGGGGATCATATGGCGGGATTCAACGCCATTTTATGCGTGGATTAGATCAATGCCGGCAAGACTACGCTATGAATTGTCCAGTAGCGAGCGATACAGGGACCGATATTGCCCGGACATTGCCGCCGACGTGAACGGCTGCGCGCTGACGCGCGCGGCGATTGCCATGGCGGGATTTGCAATGGCCGACTGCATTGCGGCGCGAATGCTGCCGGTATCCAGCGCATCGGTGACGTAGCCGTTTTTTCCCGCTTGAATGATTTCAGCGGCGCCTGAAGAACTGCTGGTAATCACAGGCAAGCCGCATGCCAGCGCCTCAAGGCATACCAGGCCGAACGGCTCGTAAATGGTGGGCAGCACAAACACATCGCTGGCGCCGTAAAACGGCCGCGTATCGGAAACCCCCCCTGTGAAAATCACGTGATCGGCGATTCCAAGACTGCGGGCCAGCGCTTTATAGCGCTCGATACGCTTGTCATTTCCGACCACCAGGCCATACCAGCGCTCGGCTGGCGCGGCACCGGATCGGGCGGTATCGACCAGCGAGCGCAGGAACAAGGCAAGTCCCTTGCGTTCGAAACCCGAGCCCACAAACAGTGCGACCGGCGCATGCTGCGGGATTCCCAGCGCGGCACGCCGTTCCGCACGGAATTCGTCGCGGCAGGCTGGCGAGAATTTCTGCGCATCGACGCCACTGTAAATCACATGCAGTCTGGCGGGGTCGATATCGAAATGACGGAGAATATCGTCGCGCACCATGGTCGAGATGCAGATTGCGGCCTTGAAGGCGGGTGACATAAACATGGCGCGCTCCGCATCGAGCACGCAGCGATGATGCGGATTTAACGCCACCCCAAGGCGCCCGACTGCGCTTTGTATGCGTTGCCGTTGTGCAAGCCATTCCGCATGGACGCCGTCAACCGCGTGATAGATGTTGGCGCCGGCAATACGCTCATAGGATTGCACCAGATCGAAAGGCTCCGACACCAGCGCATGGCGCACAGCGTCGGCAAAGCCGCGGTCGCGACCGGTTGAAGTCAGATAGCCCGGGTTCACAATCCGGTGCGCCATGCCGCCGCCGCCCTGGGCAGGCCATTCTCGCGTAAACAAGGTAAGGGAAACCGGCGGCTCGCTCGTCGCCAGTGCGGCAACCGCGTCATTCAAAAAACGTTCGGCACCGCCAAACGGGTTGTACCTGGCCCGCACCAGCGCCAGTTTCACGTCATCGCCAGCAGTTCGTTAACCGCCGCCAGCACTTGGGACATCGGCAGCTCGGTCAGGCATTCGCTCACCTTTGAACCGCCACAGCCGTCGTTGCCGCAGGGGCGGCAGGTATGGCGCGGGTCCTGCGAGGAGACGATGCGATGTACGACTCCCCACGGTCCCCAATGTGCCTCGCCAGACGGGCCAAACAGTGCCACGGTCGGCGTCTGCATTGCCGCGGCTATATGCATAGGGGCTGAGTCCACGCCGACGAAGGCGCGCGCCCGTGCGGTGAGCGCGGCCAATTCCTTGAGCGATAGTGCACCGGTCAAATCCACTACCGGCGCCTTCAGCTGGGTCTTGATCGCAGCGATCATCTCGCGCTCGTCGGTCGTTGGGGCGGCAGTGAGCACCACGCGCTGCCCGGCACGGCCCAGTTCCAGAATCAGTTCGGCAAAGCCGGCGGCCGGCCAGGTCTTGAAAAACCAGCGTGAGGTCGGGTGGATATGAATGAAGCGCTTGTTGCTGATGCCATGGGTAGCCATCAGGGCTTCGACTTTGCGCTCCGCCGCTTCGCCCGGTACCAGCACCAGCTTTTTCTCCGCGCGCTCCGGTTGCACGCCGATGCGCCGCAGCGCATCGAGATTGCTTTCAACGGTATGGCGGAAAGTGGCGCGCGGTGTAGGGTAGGTGTGGGTGAAGCTCGCTTTCCACCAGCGCGAATCGCGGCCCTCGTTAATGCCCACCGCACGTTGCGCAACTGAAAAATGCGGACGCAACAGGCGCGTCAACCAGGCGCCGCGCGGATGTTCGGTCAGGTGCAGGATCAGGTCGTAGTGGCGTTTCCGTAGCTGTCTGAGCAGGCTTGCCTCGCGCGTCACCTGGGTGATGAGACCCATTTCTTTCCACGCGCGGTCAATGGTAAACACCTGCGAGATGGCCGGGTGTTGCGTCAGCATCTCCCGCGTGTCTTCATACACCAATGCGTCGATTTCCATATGCGGCGCATGGTTTTTCAACACCTGGAAGACCGGGGAGGTCAGCAGCACATCGCCGTGATGGCGAAGCTTGATGACCAGCGTGCGCTGGACATCGACGAGATTTACGGCGTCTTTGAGCATGTAATGAAGATAGCAGAATTCATGTCCCCGCCACAAACACAACCGACGCGGCAGGCGGGCGCAGCTCCCCCGCCCGGCTGCCGCTCGTCAAACTAGAACGCAACCGCCTTGACGCGTATAAACACGGTGCGTTGTGGCGTGTTGTAACCCCGGGCAAGTTCATAGTCCCGATTGGTGAGGTTCTGCCCACTCAACTCGATGCTCCAGGTCTTGTCCACCCGATAGCGAACGGCAGCGCCCAGCAAGGTGTAGCCCGCCATTCGCGAACCCGCGTCTTCATCACTGGAGTCGAAGCGCCGACTGCTGGCCGTAATGTCGCCGCTTACGGCCAGCGAACCGAATGAGCGCGACGCGCTCAAATTGCCAAACTGTCGGGCGCGTGAGCGTAACTGCTTACCGGTCTCAACATCCTCGGGTTGCTGCACCGTAAACGCTGCTTTGAGCGCGACACCGCCAACGACGGTGTCGCCACCCAGTTCCCAACCCTTGATACGGGCGCGCGCAATGTTCTGCGGCAAAAAGGTCGCCAGGTCGAAGACGATGAGATCGTCGATGCGATTGTCGAAATAAACCAGGCTCGCACTATAGCCGGATTCGTTGAGCCGCAAGCCAACCTCCGCCTGCCTGCTGCGTTCCGGCTTCAGCAACGGATTGGAAAAACCCGGATAGTAAAGATCGTTGAAGCTCGGCGCACGAAACGCCCTGCCGCCGCGCGCGTATACCTTGAGCGCGTTGCTTAGCGCATAGCCATAGGAAAGCGAACCCGTATTGCGTCGCCCAAATTGGTCCTCCTGGTCACGGCGCAGAGCAAGCTCCAGCTGATTGGCGCCCAGTTTCCCCAGATAACCCGCAAATACCGCGCGCGTGTCGCGGGTCTTGGCGTCGTAGTCGGTATTGGTGGATGCAACCTTTTCCTTGCGCAGCTCCGCCCCTGCGTTCAAATCGCCAATGCCGGTTTTGAATTCGTTGAACCAGACACCCTGGTTTTGCCCGGACTTGAAGGTATCGGGAAACGCCGATGCGAAACGAATATCGTCGGTCGTCTGGCCGACTCGCAGACTCGATTTCCAAAACGTGGTGAACTGGCTTTCGCCGCTGGCCTGGATGCCGGATAAAATTTGCTTGTTTGAGGCATCGTCATCCGGACCGGCGTCGAATTTGGTATGACCCACAGACTGCCAGGCGCTGATGGACAGATTCGCACCCGAAGACAAGGTATGCGACAACTTGGCGAGCACATTTGAGTTTCGGTAGGGATCGCGATCCGCATTGTAGATATAAGGCCCGGCATCCGGGTTGCTTGCCGAACGCGGAGCGGCAACATCCTGATAGCCGGCGTTCAGGGTAAATGCAGTCCTGCCCTGTATTGCCGTAAGCCCCGCATTGAAAGTGCGCGTCGAGTACGAGCCCGCACCCACATCCGCACTCAGACGCGGGCGGCTATCGGACCGGGTAAAGATTTGCACCACGCCGCCAATTGCGTCCGATCCGTACAGCCCGGACAACGGGCCTTTGACGACTTCGATGCGCTCGATCAGGTCGAGCGGAATATTTTCGAATGCCGGGCTTCCGGCCGTTACCGAGCCTACGCGCAGACCATCCACCAGCAACAGGGTTTGCGAACTGCTGGCGCCGCGGATGAATACGCCGGCAGGCTGTCCGGCACCGCCCGTAGAGCGAATTTCAACGCCAGCCTTGCGCTGCAACAGTTCGACGAGGGTGGAAGAACCTGCCGCTTCGATATCGTCGCGGGTGATGACCGCAACTTGCACAAGCGTGTCGGCAACTCCTTGCGGGGTGCGGGTAGCGGTGACAACAATGTTTTCCAGCGGTATACCGGGCGCAGTATTGGGCGCGGCGTGCAGCGCGGCCGATGTTGAAACTGCAAGGATGGAAAGTGAAAAAATGCGTGCCGAGGGTAACGCAGATTGCAGACGTGCAGATGCGAATCGCGCTTTATTACGATCGGGTGATATTGGTTTCATGATGGGGTTTCATTAAATCGGCAAGCGTCCCCGCAAGCCGTATGGGTCTTCATGCGCAGCGCTGCTGCAATCTGCGCACACCGGCGCGACGAATTTCGTGGACGAAACTCGTGGCGGTGCAAGGCCGGTATCCGGACTGACGGGCGAACGATATCAGTTGCAATCGTTCCCGAACGCACCCTTCCCGGACGATGCAGCCATCCAGTGGTTATGTGCGCCGATAAAACCCAATCACCGTTGCGGGGGCAGTGCGTGAATATCGAACAGACGTCACACGCTTCCCGTTTAACCTCACCCTCGCGGGTGAGGCACCTCGTACGCTTCGCATCTTACACGCTTGACGACAATTGAATCCGCACGCTTCGCGCATCACACTTTATCGCTGCCGGATTTACGACTCCATCGGCGGCGTTTCATGCTTCGATGCACCAAGGCCTGATACAAAAAAATGGACGTTGTTGCGTCCGCGTTCTTTGGCGCGATACATCGCTGCATCGGCGTTACGAATCAGCACATCCGGATTTTCACCGTGCTGCGGGTAAACGCTGATGCCTATCGAACCCGACACTGTGATCATATGATCTTCAAATGAAAACGGTTCACAGATCGACTGCGCGATCTTTTCGGCTACCGGGGTGATATCGGCCGCCTTTTCGAGATCGGTTATCGCCACCAGGAATTCATCGCCGCCCAAGCGCCCCACCAGATCGGCGCCGCGCAGGCACGATTGCAAACGCTGCGCAACGCGCTTTAGCATCTGGTCGCCGGCATAATGGCCCAATGAATCATTGATGGCCTTGAAATCGTCGAGGTCAATGAACAGAATGCCGACTTGCGTACCTTGGCGCTTGGCACCAGCCAGCACCACCTGCAGCCTGTCCATCAGCATTGCGCGGTTTGGCAGATGGGTGAGCACATCGTGGTGTGCCAAAAACTGTATGCGCGCCTCGGCTTGCTTGCGGTCGCTGATGTCGCGGACGACGGTCATGCGCAGCGTCTTCCCTTTGTAGACGATGGATTTGCCGACGAATTCAGCGGCAACCGTGGTGCCATCCGCCCGCAGCACCACGCCTTCATAAGGGCGTTCAAATCCGGCGCGAATGTTGTTAGTGACCATTTCAACCGATTCCGGAGCGACAAAGTCCATCACCTGGCGGCCAATTGCCTGCTCTAGCGGGAGGCGTATCAGGCGTGCGGCGGCAGCATTCATGTCTGTAACAATACCGTTCTCAAAAAACACGATGGCCTCATTGGTTGCATCGGCGAACTTCAGCAGGCGCTCTTCGCTGTCGCGAATTGCCTGTTCGGCGAGCCGGTGTTTGGTGATGTCGTGGATCAGCACGAACGCTGCGGTGGGTTTGCCAAGCGCGTTGATATGGGGCAGCAGATTGACTTCGATAATGCGCATTCCGCCATCGATTAACGTCAGTTCGCGCTCGTAGCTGACGGATTCGCCGCAGACCAGACGATCGATGTAGGGACGGATGGCTGCATAGGCCTCCGCGCCGATCACCTCCAGCACGCTCTTGCCGACTATGGATTCTGTATTGAACCCATAGGTCTGCGCGTAGGCCTTATTGGCAAACTGGCAGCGCAGATTCTCAATGGTGAAATACGCAATAAACGCCGGCAGATTGTCAGCCAGCAACCGCAACTGCTGGGCAGCGGTTGCGTCATGTTCGATGTAAGCGGGCGACGATGGAGAAATCATGCAAGGATTATTATCATTTTCGTTGCTACCGCGATAGGCCCCCATTGCGCGTCTGCTGGACCGCCCGTATTGACGTCAATTTCCCAAGAGACTTTCACTTTGTGCGCTTAACCATTGACCGAACAGGGCTTTTTCCGATACATTCGGATCATGGAACCCGATATTCTCCGCTTCGAAGAGAAGCTCAACAATTTTGTTACGCTGTTTCAGCGTTTGCGCGCTGAAAACAATGAGCTACGCCAGTCCGTCGCCGCCAAGTCAGACGAAGTCAAGCGCTTGTCGGAAAAACTCGACCAGGCAAAAACGCGCATTGAGGCGCTGCTGGCGCAAATTCCCGAAACCGAGGATGAGCGCCCATGAGTACCACACGCGAACCGAAGGAAGCCAAAGGCATCACCATCAACGTGATGGGACGCGAATTCCGCGTTGCCGCGCCTGAGGGCGAGGAACGCCAGCTGGTTGCATCAGTCGAATTGCTCAACAAGAAAATGAAGGAAATCCGCGATGGCGGCAAGGTTGTTGGCAATGAACGTATCGCCATCATGGCCGCGCTCAACATCGCCCATGAGCACCTGCAATTGCAGGTCGGCAGGCCGCATAAATCGGCGGATATTTCCGTTGACGAAGATTACGTCAGGCGTAAAATGGAATTGTTTGAAGGGATCATTGAAAAAGCAGTTTCCGATCAGGAGAAATTGTTTTAACAGCCCTTTGACTGCGTAGCGTCAAGTCACCGCAAGAATGTGATTTGGTGTTCGCTTGGGGCTTACAACCTTTGAACCGATAGACGTAAGTCGAGGAAGCCCGCCCAAGTGGTGCCAGTGTGCGCGTCCTACGCGGACGTACCTGACGGCATCCGGTGAGCTTCCGCCTTGAACCCCTGGTTCAAGCGTGCGGCCCCAAGCGAACACTCAATCACACTCGCGCACCACTGCTCGAGTCACTACTCCTCACGTCATTATTACCGTCTATGGCCTACTGGCTGATGAAGTCTGAACCGGAAGAGTTTTCCATTGACGATCTGGTGGCGGCAAAGAATCAGACCGTAGCGTGGTTTGGGGTGCGTAATTATCAGGCGCGCAATTTTATGCGCGACCAGATGAAAGTTGGCGACGAGGTGCTGTTCTATCACTCGTCGTGCCCGGAGCCAGGTATCGCCGGATTCGCCAGGGTAGCAACACCCGCTTACCCGGACACCACACAGTTCGATAAAAAAAGTAAATACTTCGACGCGAAGGCGACGTCGGAGACCCCGCGCTGGTTCCTTGTTGATGTAAAACTGGCCCGGAAGACGCCGTTGATTTCCCTGGCGGAACTGCGCGAACATGCGGCACTTGAAGACATGGTGATCTTGCAACGCGGCAATCGCCTGTCCATCACACCGGTAACCGCGTCGCATTGGAAGTATATTTCCAAGCTGATCGATAAGCGTTGATAGGAATTTTTTGCCTTCGGCCTCCATTCACAACTCGAGTTTGCCTGGCGAAGCTCTTGATTCGTATCCCGTTCAGCCATGCTGATTGACCCAAGCTACTGGGCTATCTACCTTGCTGCCGGCGTATTCGTCGGCTTTTTTGCAGGACTTCTCGGCATCGGTGGCGGTTCGGTGATGGTGCCGATTCTTTCGCTCACCTTCATCAAGCTGGGATACTCCACAGACCACGTCATCCATATGGCGCTGGCAACGTCGATGGCCACAATATTGCCAGGCGCTTTCGCCAGCGCACGTGAACACCATGCGCATGGCGCCGTCAATTGGGCCGTGGTGAAGCAGATGACGCCAGGAATTCTCGCGGGCACTCTGATCGGCACGGTGTTCGCCTATTTTTCCACTACCGCCTTCCTGAAATATTTCTTCGTCGGCTTCATCTGCTTCCTTGCGGCGCAACTGGTGTTCAATGTGAAGCCGCAGATGCATCGCGAATTACCAGGTCGCCTGGGCATGACGATGTTCGGTTTGCTGATGGGCTTTGTGTCCAGCCTCGCCGGTATCGGCGGCGCCGTGCTGACCATTACGTTTTTGACCTGGTGCAACGTGAAAATTCACGATGCCATCGGCACGTCGGCGGCGGTCGGCTTCCCGATCGCGTTGGCGGGTACGGTAGGCTATGTCGCAACCGGTTTGCTTGATCGCAACCTGCCGCCGTGGAGCCTGGGATATGTATACATGCCTGCTTTTGTCGGCATCGCCATCACCAGTTTTCTGGTGGCGCCTTGGGGGGCCAAGCTCGCGCACCGCATGCCGGTGGCGATCCTGAAGAAAATCTTCATGGTCTTTCTGGTGGCGCTCGCGATCAAGATGGCGATTTCGGTCTAGCGATCAACAGCGAACTGGCGCAAACGACTAGATTCCGTTCCAATCGCGCATCACCCGGTCAAAAATTTCTACCGACTGATCGATACGCTGCATCGAACACCATTCGTCGGTCTGATGCGCCATTTCCGGCTGACCTGGACCGAGGATCACCGCCGGGATGTTTCCGCCATAGGCGCGTTTCAGATCGGCGCCATCGGTCGAGAACATGATT
Organism: Burkholderiales bacterium; assembly: GCA_031394335.1. Lineage (GTDB taxonomy): Bacteria > Pseudomonadota > Gammaproteobacteria > Burkholderiales > Usitatibacteraceae > UKL13-2. The sequence continues at coordinate 8,571 of JANMXS010000104.1, read as the reverse complement.
GCACGTGGCGTCGGTTTGCCGTCGATAAACGGCGTGGCAATTTCGAACACGCTTTCAATCCACTCGTCCGGTTCCGAGTACAACACCGGCGTTTCCACCAGCTTGCGCACGGTACCCTTCTGTCCGATCAGCGTTTGAATGGAGTTGCATAAATGGACATGATCGATGCCGGGAACGGTGCGCATGTCCACGGTGAGCTTTACTGAATCCGGCACCGAATTGGTATTGAGGCCGCCGTGAACCGTGGCCACATTCATCGTTGGTTTGCCCATCAAGGGGTGACAATCGACGCCGCAATGATGCTGCCAGTCAAAGTGTTCAAGGTCATCAATCACCTTGTTCATTTTGAAGATCGCGTTAATACCCTGCTCGGGCATCGACGCATGTGCGGTCTTGCCCCTGGTTTCGATTTCCACCCAAAGCAGGCCACGATGGCCGATGCAGGGATAGTTGGCGGTGGGTTCGGCAATGACAATGGCGCCGGCGCGATCCAGCACCTTCTGTTCGGCAAGAAACTTGGCCCCCTCGCAGCCAACCTCTTCGCCAGCAGTAAGCACCAACGTTATTCCAGCGGAATTCTTCAGTAGCGGCGCCAGGTTCAGTGCCGCCACCACAAACGCCGCGACGCCGCCTTTCATGTCGCTAACGCCACGTCCGTAGACCCGGTCTCCATCAGTGTCGCCGGCAAAGGGATCGCGCGTCCACGGCGCCATGCCCAGCGGCACCACATCAAGATGCCCGGTGAAACAAATTGGCGGCTTTTCCCGCTTGCCGCCGATCGTGGCCACCACACTGGTGCGCGTGTCGGCAAACTCGTGATAGCTGACACTGAAACCGCCGTCTTCAAGCATTTTTCCCAATCGCCGTGCGCAATCGCGCTCTGCCCCGGGCGGGTTGATCGTATTGAACTGCAGCAGCTCACGGGTCAGCTGGGCGGGACGGGGGAAAGGCATGGAGTTCTCCAACGGAATCGATCAGGCGTGAGGGCGTAGTTGCACCGGAACTTCATTGCAGGCATCTTATCAAACAGTTTCAATCACAAGTCGTTTCACATTGGTTGCAACCGTGAATCGCAAACAATTTCGCTCACCAAGTTAAGGCGGCATGATGAATACAGTTTCAAAGATCTGTGTTTTGCTGTGCACCGCGGTGCTCTCGGCATGCGCCGTCACGCCACACGCCGGCCTGCGTGACAGCGAGGTGCGCGCAGGAAGCGGTGAGCCCGCACTGGCCGTCAAATTGCCGGAGGGCACGCGCTGGTTCTATCCGGGCGGCCCATTTGGCGCGCCGACTTACGCGGTCGATTTCAATGCCACAGGAACGGCGATGCAGGTTCGTGTTGCGCTCAATGACGACGTAACCCAGCAAATCGCCATCGGCGACGTTGCTGCCGATGTATTGCTGCGTATCGGCCCGCCGTTCCGGAAAATTCGTTTCGACAATTTGCGCCAGACCGCGTGGGATTATCGTTATCGCGATACGTGGGGCTATCTGGTCGAATTTTCGGTGATGATGGATGACAGCGACCGCGTCGGTGGAAAATTTTCGCGGCGGCTGACCCCGGACGATCGCAACGACAAATAGTTGCCGCGCCGTTTATTGCGTGTGGCGCGCGGGTTACGTGGTAAGGCGTGTCATTGCTTCACGATATTTGTCGCTGGTTTTCTGCGCAATATCGGCGGGGATGTCGGGCGCCGGCGGCTGCCGCTTGAAGCCGATCGAATCCAGCCAGTTGCGGATGTATTGTTTGTCGAAGCTTTCGGGGCTTACGCCGACCTTGTAGGCGGCTAGCGGCCAGAAACGTGACGAATCCGGCGTCAGCGCCTCATCGATCAAATGCAGTTTGTCGTGCGCATCGAGCCCGAATTCGAATTTGGTATCGGCAATGATGATGCCCTTGGTGAGCGCGAAATCTGCCGCCGCCGAGTACAAACGAATGGCCACATCCCGCACCTCTGCGGCGCGCGCAGCGCCAATCAGTTTTTCGCAGGTGGCGAAGTCGATGTTCTCATCGTGTTCACCCGCCTCGGCCTTGGTGGCGGGCGTAAAAATCGGCTGCGGCAATTTCGACGCGCGCTGTAAACCGGGCGGAAGTTTGATGCCGCACACGCTTTGCGACGCCTGATATTCCTGCCAGCCGGAGCCTTCCAGATAGCCGCGCACCACCGCCTCGATCGGCAGCACCTTGAATTTTTTTACCACGATGGCACGGTCGCGCACCTGCTCGCGTTCGTTCGCGGCCACCACCGTTTCCGGGTCGATACCCGTCAGCTGGTTGGGCACAATGTGCTGCAATTTTTCGAACCAGAAATTCGCCAGCGAAACGAGAATTTCCCCCTTATGCGGAATCGGCGTCGGCAGGATCACGTCATAGGCGGACAAGCGATCACTGGCGACCAGTAACAATTTGTCGTCACCGACGGCATAGATATCGCGCACTTTGCCGCGGGCGATCAAGGGCAGGGATGTTATCGACGATTCATACATGGTCAGAGGCTCGATACTTAAAAATGAAAAAGCCCGTCTCGATCCGACGGGCTTGCGGCTGCGATGCTGCGCTTACTTCACCACCTGCATCAATTCGCCCTTGGCATATTTTTCCGCCATATGCGACAAATTGATCGCCTTGATCTTGGAGCCTTGACCGACGCAATTGAACTGTTCATACCGCTGCTTGCAGATCGCCTTGGCGGCGGCACGCGCCGGTTTCAGATAATCGCGCGGGTCAAAATGCGATTTGTTTTCGTTGAGAAATTTGCGAATCGCCGCGGTCATGGCCAACCGTATATCGGTGTCAATATTGATCTTGCGCACGCCATGCTTGATGCCAAGCTGAATTTCCTCGACCGGGACGCCATAGGTTTCCTTCATGTCGCCGCCGTTGTCGCGGATGATTTTCAGCAAATCTTGCGGCACGCTCGATGAGCCGTGCATCACCAGATGGGTGTTCGGGATGCGCGCATGGATGGCCTTGATGCGATCAGTCGCCAGGATATCGCCGGTTGGCTTGCGCGAAAACTTGTAGGCGCCGTGCGAGGTGCCGATCGCGATGGCGAGTGCGTCGACGCCAGTCTGTTTAACGAAGTCGGCGGCCTGATTGGGGTCAGTCAGCAATTGCTCACGCGTCATTGTCGATTCGGTACCGTGGCCGTCCTCCTTGTCGCCGCGCATGGTTTCGAGCGAGCCGAGGCAGCCCAATTCGCCTTCGACCGAGACGCCGACCACATGCGCCAGATCGACCACTTTACGGGTGACATCGAGATTGTATTCATAGCTGGCGATGGTTTTGCCATCGGCCTCGAGCGAGCCGTCCATCATCACGCTGGAAAATCCCAGACGGATCGCCTGCTGGCATACCGCCGGGCTTTGGCCGTGGTCCTGGTGCATGGCAACAGGCACGTTTGGATAGGTGTCGACGGCGGCTTCAATCAAATACTTGAGGAAGGTCTCACCGGCATATTTGCGCGCGCCGGCCGAGGCTTGCATAATCACCGGGCTGTCGGTTTCGGACGCCGCCTCCATGATCGCCTGCACCTGCTCCAGATTGTTTACGTTGAAGGCGGGGATACCGTAGCCGTTTTCGGCAGCGTGGTCGAGCAATTGGCGCATGGATACGAGCGGCATGGAGGTCTCCTCAGAAACGTATAGTTGGGCGCGAACGCGAAGCAAGCGCGTTGTTGTACGCGTTGGTGTTTTGAATGGGGGGAACGACGTTACCGCTATTTTACGTCGTTGCGGACGAGGTGTCGCGGCTCGTTGGCGGTAGATAAGCGATATTTCATCGTGACCGTCATCCGCGTAATGGCCAAGGCGAGCGGAGAATTTTGAACGTCAGCGTGGCGCGCATCTAAAAGCGTAGAACGCCATTTGGCGCGCCTTCGCAACCATTTATGCTTCAAACGGCGCGCGGAATGGCGTTTTAGGTTTTTTTGGTAACGTCTCGAAACTCTCAAATTCCGTCATTCGGGGTGCCGGGACGACGGCTCTTGGTCAAGCCGGCCGATGTTCCCCAACCTTGAGAATTTTCATCGTATTGGTACCACCGGATTGGCCGATGGGTTCGCCCATGGTCAGCACTACCAGATCGCCCATTTCGACCACCTTCTGGTCCAGCAGGACCTGCTCGGCCTCACGCAATAATTTTTCGCGGTCGTGACCTTCGTAGGCGAGGGTGAAGGGACGCACATCGCGCATCAGCGCACATTTGGTGAGGGTGGCAATTTCCGGGGTCAGGGCGTAAATCGGTACGCCTGAATTGAGGCGCGACATCCACAGCACCGTGGAGCCCGACTGGGTCAGCGAGGCGATACATTTCACTTTCAAGTGATGCGCCGTAAACAAGGCGGCCATCGCGATCGACTGGTCGACGCGGGTGAACACGCGATCGAGAAATTCGCGGTCCAGCTTCACTTCCGCGCTTTTCTCCGCTTCGGTACAGATACGCACCATCGCTTCCACCGTCTCCACCGGATACTGTCCCGAGGCCGACTCCGCCGACAGCATTACCGCATCGGTACCGTCGAGCACCGCATTGGCCACATCGGACACCTCGGCACGCGTCGGAATCGGCGAGGACACCATCGATTCCATCATCTGCGTGGCGGTGATGGTCAGCTTGTTCATCTCGCGGGCCATGCGGATCATGCGTTTTTGCAGGGCCGGCACCGCGGCATCGCCGACTTCCACCGCCAGGTCGCCGCGCGCCACCATGATGCCGTCGCAGGCCTTCATGATGTCGACCAAGGCCTCATTGGTGACCGCTTCGGTGCGCTCGATCTTGGCGATCAACATCGCATCCCCGCCGGCGGCGCGCATCAGCTCGCGGGCCATGTACATATCGGCGCCGCTCTTCGGGAACGATACAGCGAGAAAATCCGCTTTAAGCTTGGCGGCAGTACGGATGTCCTCCATGTCCTTGGCGGTCAACGGCGGCGCGGTCAGTCCGCCACCCTTGCGGTTAATACCCTTGTTGTTCGACAGCACGCCGCCCTGCCTGACCAGGCAATGAATCGCGGCGCCTTTGACGCTGATGACTTCAAACACCAGCAGGCCATCGTTCAGCAGCAGCATATCTTGCGGCTTGACGTCGCGCGGCAGCTCCTTGTAATCGATACCGACGCGTTCCTGGTTACCCAGTTCGCAGGCGGCATCAAGGATGAAATTGTCGCCGGGCTTTAGCGTGATCTTGCCATCGGCGAATTTGCCGACGCGAATTTTCGGACCCTGCAAATCGGCCAGGATCGCCACGGTGCGGCCATGCCTGGCAGCCAGCTCGCGCACGAACGCGGCGCGGCTCAAGTGATCCTCGGCGGTGCCGTGCGAGAAGTTCATACGCACGACATCGACGCCGGCAACGATCAGGCGTTCGAGAACTTCAGCAGACGAGGTAGCGGGGCCGAGGGTGGCGACAATCTTGGTAGCGCGTGGCATGTTCGTCCTGTTGTTTGGATTTCGACCAAACAGTTTACGCCGATGCACGCTGCGTCAATATTTCAACCGCAGGCAATGCCTTCCCTTCCAGAAATTCGAGGAAGGCGCCGCCACCGGTGGAAATATAGGAAACCTTGTCGGCAATTCCATATTTGGAAATGGCGGCCAGCGTGTCGCCACCACCGGCGATCGAGAACGCCTGCGAATCCGCAATGGCGCGAGCCAGCGTTTCAGTGCCGTGACCGAATTGATCGAATTCGAATACGCCAATCGGTCCATTCCAGACAATGGTGCCGGCGTTTTTCATGATTTCGGCCAGTGTTGCCGAGGTTCTCGGGCCAAGATCAAAAATCATGTCGTCGGCAACAACATCCTTCGCCGCTTTCGTGACCGCAGGCGTTGATGCCGAAAACGCTTTGCCGCAGACCACGTCGACCGGAATCGGCACGGCTGCACCTCGCGCTGCCATCATCTCGATGACGGCCTTGGCCTCATTGACCAGATCGGCCTCAGCCAGCGATTTGCCGATCGGAAAACCCTGCGCCAGCAAAAACGTGTTGGCGATGCCGCCGCCGACCACCAGCTGGTCCACTTTCGAGGCCAGCGATTTCAGGATGGTGAGTTTGGTGGAGACCTTCGAGCCGGCGACGATCGCCACTAGCGGGCGCTTTGGGCTCAACAGTGCCGCGCCAAGCGCATCGAGTTCTGCTGCCAGCAGTGGACCGGCGCAGGCAATTTTTGCGAACTTGGCGATGCCGTGGGTGGTGGCTTCGGCGCGATGCGCGGTGCCGAAGGCGTCGTTCACATACACATCACAGAGCGCCGCCAGTTTTTGCGCCAGCTCATCGCTGTTTTTCTTTTCGCCCTGGTTGACGCGGCAATTTTCAAGCAGGACCAATTCGCCCGGCTTGACGTCGACGCCATTGACCCAGTCGGCCTTGAGTGGAACCGCGCGCTTCATCAGCGCGGACATGCGTGCGGCAATCGGCGCCAGCGAGTCTTCCGGCTTGAATTCGCCCTCGGTCGGGCGGCCGAGGTGCGATGTCACCATCACCGCCGCACCGGCTTTCAGCGCCATCTCAATCGCCGGAATCGAGGCGCGAATACGCGTGTCGTCGGTGATGTTGCCGGCATCGTCCTGCGGCACATTGAGGTCGGCGCGGATGAACACGCGCTTGCCGGCAAGCTGACCGCTCGCCGCAAGGTCAGCCAGACGCTTGAATTGGAAACTCATCGACGCGAGCCTATTTGGCGGAGGTCAGCGCGATAGTCGTATCCAACATGCGATTGCTGAAGCCCCACTCATTGTCGTACCAGCTCGATACCTTCACCAGACGACCGGATACTTTGGTCAACGTGGCGTCGAACGAGGATGAATGACTGTCGTGGTTGAAGTCGACCGACACCAGGGGCGCAGTGTTGTAGGCCAGAATGCCCTTCATGCCGGGCGCGTCAGCTGCCGCTTTCATGATGGCGTTGACTTCATCAACGGTGGTATCGCGCGCGGCGATGAAGGAAAGATCGACCAGCGAGACGTTGATGGTGGGTACGCGAATCGCGTAGCCATCGAGCTTGCCGTTCAATTCCGGCAACACCAGGCCAACGGCGGTGGCAGCACCCGTCTTGGTCGGGATCATCGACATCGTGGCCGAACGCGCGCGGCGCAGATCTTCGTGCATCACATCGGTCAGCACCTGGTCATTGGTATAGGAATGAACCGTGGTCATCAGGCCGTTGACCACGCCGATCTTGTCGTGCAGCGGTTTGACCATCGGCGCCAGACAGTTGGTGGTACAGCTCGCGTTCGAAATTACCGTCATCGCCGAGGTCAGCACATGGTGGTTCACGCCATAGACGATGGTTGCGTCCACATCCTTGCCGCCGGGCGCCGAGATCACCACTTTTTTGGCGCCGCCGCGAATATGTGCGGAAGCTTTTTCCTTGGTGGTGAAGAAGCCGGTGCATTCCATCACCACATCGACCTTCAACTCGCCCCAGGGAATCAGCGCCGGATCGCGCTGCGCGAACACCTTGATTTTGTCGCCATTGACGACCAGAAACTCACCTTCAACCGCTACCGTGCCGGGAAACTTGCCGTGGGCGGTGTCGTAGCGCGTCAGGTGCGCATTGGTCTCCACCGGGCCGAGGTCATTGATCGCCACGATCTGGATGTCATGCTTCTTGCCGCCTTCATAGTGGGCGCGGAGTACGTTGCGGCCGATACGGCCATAGCCATTGATGGCGACGCGAATAGTCATTTTTTTGATCCTGGGAGCGGGTTGAAATCGAGGTGCAAGCGGGTAAATAAGCCCATGATTTTACCGCAAGCCCGCGATTCGCCCAAGTCCATCGGCGATGCGCTTGCGCGCTTCTTGCCGCTTCTTGCTTGATAGCAGCCAAGCGCCTATTCTCCCGGTCATGAAAAAGATCGTTATCGCCAGCAATAATGCCGGCAAATTGCGCGAGTTTGGCGCGCTGCTAGCCCCGTTTGATTTCGTTGCCATTGCGCAGGCGGATCTCGGCATTCCCGAGGCGGAGGAGCCATTCGCCACCTTCGTCGAAAACGCGCTGGCCAAAGCGCGCCACGCCTCACGGATCAGCGGCCTGCCCGCGCTCGCCGATGATTCGGGCATTTGTGTATCTGCACTGGGCGGGGCGCCGGGCGTACATTCTGCCCGTTTTGCCGGCGAGCCGAAGTCGGATGCGCGCAATAATCAGCGCCTGATCGCGGCTCTGGAAGATGAGGAAGACCGGCGTGCATTTTATTACTGCGCGCTGGTGCTGGTGCAATATGCGGACGACCCGCATCCGCTGATCGCCGACGGCGAGTGGTATGGCGAGATCGTGGCCGAGGCGCGAGGCGTGGGCGGGTTCGGCTATGACCCGCATTTTTTCCTGCCCAATCAAGGTTGCACTGCCGCCGAATTGGTCACCGAGATCAAGAATCGCATCAGCCATCGCGGCAAGGCAATGCTCGCCTTGACCGAAAAACTTAAACGTGTGCCGGGATGACAACGTCGCCGAAGCCCGCGCCCGTATTAGCCTCCAGCCCGATTCCAGCGGGCAGGCATGGCCGGATTACGCTAACGGCATTGCCGCCGCTGTCGCTATACATCCACATTCCCTGGTGCATCCGCAAAT
>JANMXS010000103.1:0-4816 GCA_031394335.1 Burkholderiales bacterium | reverse complement strand
CGCGCACCGGCGCTACCTTTGTAGGGCACATGAATGATCTCGACGCCCGCCATCGCCTTGAACAATTCGCCGGCCATGTGATACGGCGTACCGGGGCCGGAGGAGGCGTAGTTGAGTGTGTTCGGCTTGGCCTTGGCCAGATCCAGCAACTCTTTCAGCGAGTTAACCGGCAGCGAGGGATGCACCACCAGTACCAGGTCGGAATAATTCACCGGGGCCACCGGCACGAAGTCGCGCATCAATTGATAAGGCTTGTTGCGGAACAGCGATTCATTGACCGTGTGCGTGTTCGACATCATCAACAGGGTGTAGCCATCGGCAGGCGATTTGGCGGCCGCCTCGGTGCCGACAATCGCGCCGCCGCCGGGGCGATCATCGACAATGAACGTTTGCCCCAGTGCCTCTTGCAGCTTCTGGCCGAGCACGCGCGCATAAACGTCGGCCGGACCGCCGGCCGCGAACGGGACGATGATGCGCACCGGTTTGTCGGGCCAGGTTTGTGCCGCAGCCGGCAGCGCCAACAGCAGGGAAACCGTGGTGATGAAAGCTCGGCGAATGCGCGCCAGGAACAGTGCCATGTATCGCTCCTCAGTGTTTTGTTATGGCGGAGTTTTGTAGTTCCGTCTTGTCGATGCGAAGCATGCACGGCGGCAGAAAAATTGCCATTGATTTTCATCATCCGGGGTGGCTGTGCAGCAGTATGAGTTGCAACTCCCTGGCATTATTTCTGCCACACTGGCGGTCCGATTCTACGGAGAGGAACGACCATGGAAAATATAGGCTCTCGCTTCGCCGTCTGGGCACCGCACATTCTGGGTGCACTGCGGATAGTGACCGGCTTCCTGTTTCTGCAGCACGGCAGCGCCAAACTGCTCGGCGCGCCGCATATTGCCATGTTCGACGGCTTGCAAATCATGTCCCTGACGGGCCTTGCCGGGGTTCTGGAGCTCGGCGGGGGGTTGCTGGTGATGCTGGGGCTGTTTACCCGGCCGGTGGCGTTTGTTCTGTCGGGCATGATGGCTGTCGCGTATTTCATGGCGCATGCACCCGGCGGCTTGCTGCCGATCCTCAACCAGGGCGAGCTGGCGGTGATGTACTGCTTTGTGTTCCTGTATTTTTCGGCGGTGGGCGGCGGTTCGTTCAGCGTCGACGGTGCGCTGCACAAGGCGTAAACGAGCGACATAAACGACACCTGAAAAGCCCCGATGTCCGGGGCTTTTCAGGTGAATGGTTGCAAACATCCTTGTTGAATCGGAAAAATTATCAAATCTTGCACGGTTTTCTACATGGTTGCCGATGTTGCCTGTATACGGAGTATGTGTCTGAAATTCCGGCCAGCTGCCGCTATTGCGCCGCGACCATGAACGTCATGCCAATGCTGCAATGGGAAGAGGCCGGTGAGACGCACAGCGCACGTTGGCGCTCGGAAGCCGGTGTCGCGGCGCCAGGTCGCGTCATGGTGGCCGACGACACTCTCAATGCCGATGCGGCCTATCGCCTTGCCTCCGAGGGAGTCGCGCTTCTATGGCGCGGCGACTTCCAGAATGCAAGGCAGTTGCTGAATGCGCTGGCGCGACGTATCGATCACAAGGCGGGGCGGGCAGCGGGCAAACAAAAGGCGCGAGCGGCTACTGCGCCGGAAAATCCCGCAGTGGTCAGCGACGCATTCAATCGCCACCGGCTGGCACAGGCGCAGCGTGCGCGCACCCTCGGCATGCTGCTGATTCCGCTGGAGGCGGACTATCGCATTCCGCTGCGACGCGCCCCGGATCTGCGTACCGCCTGCACCGAAGCCTATGGCGCGGGCGACGATACATCGTCACTGACATCTGTGGTTTCCCTGCGCGAGTTGCTGGGTCTTGTCGGTGCGCATGAATGGCGCAAGAAGGGTGTCGCCGTTCAGTCGCTCGACGCGCGCATTCATCCGCACTACGGCGTGTTCGCACCGGTGCGTGGTGAGTATGTGGGCCTGATAGCGGAAGCGCCGCTACCGATGGCCATGCATGGAAATTCGCTGGCCTTCGATATCGGCACCGGTACCGGGGTGCTGGCGGCGGTGCTGGCCAAGCGTGGCGTGCAGAAGGTCATTGCCACCGATCAGGACGGGCGTGCGCTGGTTTGCGCGCGTGAAAACCTGGCGCGGCTGGGTTTTACGCAGCAGGTGGAAGTTGTTGAGGCTGACCTGTTCCCGCCGGGACGCGCTCCGCTCATCGTGTGCAACCCGCCGTGGATTCCGGCGCGCCCCAGCGCGCCGATCGAATACGCCATCTACGATCCGGACAGCCGCATGCTGCGCGGCTTCATCGGCGGGCTGGCGGCGCACCTGGAAGCGGACGGCGAGGCCTGGCTGGTGCTGTCGGATATCGCCGAGCACCTGGGCCTGCGCACGCGCGCCGAACTGATGCAGATTTTTGATGAGGGCCGCGTGAAGGTAATCGCGCGCAGCGATGTGCGACCGCATCATCCACGCGTTGCTGACGCAAGCGACCCGCTGCATGCGGCACGCGCGGCTGAAGTGACCTCGCTATGGCGGTTGATGCCTGGCTGAGCGTAGTTGTCGCGCTACTCGCTGGCCGGCTTGACGATCATCACCGGCACCTTTGAGGCATGCAGTACTTCGTGCGAGACCGAGCCCAGCAATGCGCTGCGCATGGTGCCGACACCCCGCGAGCCCATCATGATGGTGTCGCATTCGAAGCGTTCAACGATGTCGATGATGGTATGCGCCGGGTCACCGGTCGCAACCTCCTGCTCAAAAACCATTCCGGCCGCCTCCAGCAAGGCGGCGCCAGCTTCCAGCACGGTGGCGCCGGCGGTGGTGCTGACGTGTGCCAGCACCTCGGGGTCAGGCGCCATCACCATTTCATAAATATGGGTCGGTTCCTGCACGTTGGCCAGCACCACACTGGTGTGCAGGCCGCCCTGTGCCAGCCGGATGGCGAAGCGCACCGCCTCCAGCGCAGGTTCGGAGCCATCAAGGGGAATCAGGATTTTGATCATGTCATGCTCCGGTTGCGATACAGGTGAAGACAATCAGCTAACAACGGCGAGCGGACGGTTGCATGGTCACCAGCTTATGCCGATTGCGCGACGCCGTACAGGCGGGGGCAATGCCCACAGGAAGAACTAAAAATGACGATGACCGAAAATGAGCGCAAGTCCGGCATGCGGCGGCCAAGGTGCCATTGATGCGCTACTACTTTCGTCTTTTGTGCGACAGCACACAGACGGTGCCTGCATCAGTACGTATTCTTTGAATATCAATGTGTAAAAATATGCAGGGAAACAGAACCTCCAGCAGGGCAGGCCCAGGCCTGCAAGCAGGCTTTCTTATCCATCCCTTGCAGGGTCAAGGGTCTTGTCTCATCAGGAGGTTGGTCATGAAATGGGCAGGCATGTATTTAGTTGGTTTTGTGGTTCTGATTGGTGGTCTTCTGGCCGCGCTCTGGAAATTGGGAATTCTCGCCAGCATCGGCACCACGTGGACCGTGATCGGCGTTGTGATCGCGATCGGCATTGGCATCATGGTCGCCGTCTCCAACAGCGGCACCAAGGAAAACATCGAAATCAACCGGTAGTGAGCAGTTTGTGCACGGCAAGCGAAGGTGATTTTTCGGCGACACGCATTGCCATCGCCTCGGTGGTGCAAATTGCAACTGTCAAAAATATGTCGAGCCACGCCCCGTTAATTCGTGTCATGCGACAATTGAGCATATAAACGACAAGCTATCTTTTCGGGAATGGAATCAATAGTTGCTTGGCGGGTCCCTTGCGTATTAACAACCTTTATCGGAGTAATTCAATATGAAACGTTTCCTGATTGGAGTTGCATTGATCACCTTGACGGGGTCAGCACTGGCTGCCGATATAGGGGTCTCGGTAAACATCGGTCAGCCGGGCTTTTACGGTCGTATTGATCTCGGCAACGCACCACAACCGCAGCTGATCTACTCCGCGCCAGTCATTATCCAGCCGTTGCCGGTTGGAATCGTGGTTCAGCCCGTCTACCTGCGTGTGCGAGCAGGCGACGAGAGAGACTGGAGCAAGCATTGCCGCCAATACAACGCATGCGGCCAGCCCGTCTACTTCGTCCAGGATAACTGGTACCAGAATGTCTATGCGCCTCGCTATCGCGGCGAACGAGATGAAGATGATGATGATGAGCATGACCATGGCAATCACGGCAAGGGCCATGACAAAGGCAAGAAACACAAGGGACACAAGGACGACTGATCAGGCGATACCGTTTCTGTCAATAATGCCCGCGCGGTAGAAATACGGCGTGGGCATTTTTTCAGGTCTGAAATCAGTAAATAAGTCGGGTGCTGGCGAATCAACGGGGCCGACCTGAAATGGCTGAGTTCGGTCATGATGATTACGCGCCACTGGCGGTGAGATTGCCGACCGGCTTTATTGTCGGAAATCAATCATGATCAGGTTTAAAGACAACGGTGTCGCGTAAAATCCACCGGCCGGGAAATCAATTTCTCGTTGTCACAGGATAAATATCCTCTTGCTTAAAACCAAAAATCCAGACCTCGGGATGAATCCATGTACGTTACAACAACAGCGAAAAAGAATCGCGCCCTGATTCTGCTGGGCCTCGCACTGGTGCTGCTTGTGGGCAACGTGGCCGGTGCGCAAACCTTCCCGGTCAAGCCGGTAAAACTGGTGGTGCCATTCGCGCCGGGTGGTGGCAATGATGCCTTCGCACGTTTGCTCGGCCAGAAGCTGGGTGATGTGTGGAAGCAGTCGGTGATCATCGACAATCGCGCCGGGGCCGGCGGCAATATCGGCACCGAATTTGTCACCAAGG
>JANMXS010000102.1:0-3267 GCA_031394335.1 Burkholderiales bacterium | reverse complement strand
CAGCCTCATCGTCACGCAAGGTCAACAGGGCTGAAGTATCCAGCAAGAATCGTTTCATTCCCGCACCAAATCCTGTTTGCGCGCGGCAAGCAGACGCGCAGTTGCGCCACCTTTGCCCTGACCCCTGAAAGCGTCGATCGGGTTGGATCGCACCGGAACCACACGGATGCCGCCGTTGTCCAGTATCCATTCCAATCGATCAGCGGGGCCCAGGTGGAGTTGGTTTCGTATCGCAGCGGGCACAACGGTTTGTCCTCTGGCGGTGATGGTGCTTTGCATGGTGAGCCCAATTTGGTTGAATTACTAAAGTTACTCAATTGTAATTCAGTAGCCGTCACGCCGATGCGTCATCCCGCACCTGCCGGTGCGGCAATGGGTGCTGTCGCTGCCGATGCCGCTGCGCATGTTGCTGGCCGCACATCCGAGCTGGTCACGCCGGTGCCGCAGGTGGTGCAGCGCGTGGTCACGCGCCATCTGCTCGACGACGTTGGGCTCAAGGGTGGCGAAGGCCACGGCGGCGCCGTCACGCTGATCCAGCGGTGCCCCCGTTGTCCATCGCAAAGGTGTCCACGTCCAGCGGCAACCAGCCGCACGGCAGCACGCCATAGTCCGCGCGCGCGCTGCCAAGCAGCTTCTCGTTCCGCGGTGACAGGAAGTCGAACAGATCAAGTAGCGCGCGCGTCCATGCGCTGGCGCAGCCAGTCGAGTTGCTTGACGATGCATGGGCGCATTGCGAGGACTCCAGACGCAGTGATAGCAATAGCTGCAATAACGCGCCAAATGGGTCACGCTTTTCCACAATCATCTCCAATCGACCGCACCCACAGGGTGGGCCTCTTTCACTCTTGGGCTCACGGATCCAGGAAATAGGTCGAGTCATCGCGCGTCAGAGCCTGAAGCTCCGAAAATGTCGGCCTGCAAAGTCGTTAAATCCGCATCGAACATCAGGTCTATCAGTCTGGATTCGCGCTCCTGAACAATCGCAAGAAAGCCGCCTGCACCGGGCTTGCGTTTGCCCATGGATGCAAAGGTGTCGAATCCGAATTCCAGGAAACGCTGCAACGCGCCCAATCCGGCGGCATAGGCGGGGCCGCGCATCATCTTGAGCGTCAGCCGTAGCCCTGACGCGCGCGTCAGACGATCCAGGTCTGCCCCAATCTTCAACACCGCCTGAAGTTGCGCCTCGCGGTCGGTGCGGCGGCCAACGCTGCGCCAGGCATGGATGTAGCGGCTTGTTTCGTCGGACTCCTTGGCATTGGGGCCAAGCAGCAGCGCGTGTCCCATGGCATGGTCAAGCTGCTCGCTCAAGGCATGTAGTTGTGCCAATGCAACCGCGGTCGAGAGTGCGGGTTGCGGCAATAACCGCTGGAGCGCACCGGCGACGCGGGAAAATTGCCGGTCCCGTTCCGCGTAACTCGCGTCACTGTACAGTTCTTCCAGGAAAAATCTTGTAGCCGCCCGATATTGGTCGCCTGCGCTCAAATCGACATAAGTCGCCGCGAACCGATTCGATTGAAAGTGTTTGATCCAGCTTAGCGCGGCTCCAAGCGGCGGATGTGCCGACGCATCCTGTTGTAACCGGGCGACTTGCGCTACGGCGGCGCGAATCGTTGCGGCGGCTTCCATAAGGCGGCCAGTCTACCGTGAGCGACGATTGAAAAACCTGCTCGACAACCAGGCGGCAGCTTGTTCCGCGGGCCGTTGTGTAATGCATCGGCAACAATGCGGGGCGGTTCTTCCAATTCGCCCGGGGCTCCACCCATGATGGCACGTCTGCAACAAATCACGGTTCTATTCATCGTTGCTTGCGCGACCAGCTGGCTGGCGGTGTTGTGGAGTCACTCCGTGCTGGCCGCGCTGGCGGGCTTTTTCTGTATTCTGTTTCTCTACAGCGGTGCGCTGGCAATGCAGTTTGGTCTTCTGGCGTTCATCAACCGGCAGCACCCGGTTGCTCAGCCGTCCGCGCGCCAATTGTTGTGGGCCTGGCTGGTCGAGACAATAGTGGCTGCGCGTGTTTTTTTCTGGTGGCAACCGTTTCGCTCAGATGCGATTCCAGATCAAAACCGAACGCCGGCTGATGGTCGGCCACAACGCGGGATTGTTTTCGTACATGGGTTCATTTGCAACCGGGGTGTATGGCGCAAATGGCTCGAAATATTGCGGCATCGCCAAATTGTTTTCGTCGCGGTCAATCTTGAACCGGTTTTCGGCGGCATTGACGGTTATGCGTCGATGGTCGACAACGCGATACGGCGGGTCACGCTGGCGACCGGAAAACCTCCGCTGCTGGTATGCCACAGCATGGGCGGTTTGGTGGCGCGGGCCTGGCTGCGCGCGAGCGACGACGACGCAGCAGTGCACCATGTGATCACGATAGGTTCGCCGCACCATGGAACCCTGCTGGGCAATCTGGCCCCCAAGCTGCGGGCAGTTGTCAATGGAGAACAAATGCGCTGTGGCAGCGAATGGCTGATCGAGCTGGCGCGCCGGGAGCTACCGGCGCGCGCGCGCCGATTCACCTGTTTTTACTCCCATTGCGACAACATCGTGATGCCCGCCTCCACGGCGCAACTGGTGGGCGCCGATAACCGCTCGGTGCCGGGTGTTGCGCATCTGGCGATGGCCCTCAATCAGAGCGCAATCGACCACACGCTTGCGCTGCTTTGAGATGAGGTGGTGGCGACGCCATCGTGTTTACGGGCAGACTCGGGTGCTTATGCGCCGCACAGGGTTGCCACTTTCGGGTGCGGAATGGGCAGGTCGCTCTATTTGAGTCAGCCAGCGCGGGCTATTGTGGTTGGTAAAGCAAGGGAAAACCCTTATATTGATGCCATGAGTGAAGTAACAGACGTGGATCGAGCGACCGCACCGGCCGGGCAGGCGCAGTCGACCCCGCAATCCGGTGCAGCAGGCGAGCCAGGTCAACGCGCGCGCACGCCCTTCATGGTGCCAATTCGTTCGCTCGGCGCCAACCACCGGGATCGTCTTGCAGTCCATTTGATGTGCCTGGATTCCCATGACCGCTACTTGCGATTTGGATACGCCGCCTCGGACGAACAGATTCGCCACTACATCGATGGCCAGATGCGCCATCGCAATCATTTCCAGCTTGCGGTTGTAGATGCCGAATATTTCGTCACGTTCAAAGTCCAGGCCATCGATGTAGTGGCGAATCTGTTCGTCCGAGGCGGCGTATCCAAATCGCAAGTAGCGGTCATGGGAATCCAGGCACATCAAATGGACTGCAAGACGATCCCGGTGGTTGGC
>JANMXS010000101.1:0-7730 GCA_031394335.1 Burkholderiales bacterium | reverse complement strand
CGCGTTGGCATCGAAATTGAGTTTGGCGTCGAGCGCCAGCACCTTGTTGTCGCCGGTGTAGATCAGCGGGTTGATTTCAGCCAGCGAGCAATCGCATTCATCGAAGGCCTTGTACAGCGATTGCATGAAGGCGCGCGCCTGCGGCACCGCCACTTCCGGCACGCCAATCTTGCGTGCGGTGTCGTCGCCTTGCGCATCCGACAAACCCTTCACCGGATCAATCGACACCTTGAAAATTTTCTCGGGCGTGTGCTCGGCCACATGCTCGATATCCATGCCACCCTCGCTGGAGGCCATCAGCGTCACGCGCTGCGTGGCGCGATCCACCACCATGCCGACGTAAAGTTCTTTCTTGATATCCGCGCCCTCTTCCACCAGCAGGCGCTTGACCAGGCGGCCTTCGGGGCCGGTCTGGTGCGTGACCAGGGTCATGCCGAGAATCTGCTTAGCATAGGTGCGCACTTCCTCGATCGACTTGGCCACCTTGACGCCGCCGCCCTTGCCGCGGCCACCGGCGTGAATCTGCGCCTTGACCACCCACACCTTGCCGCCCAGCGCTTCCGCCGCCTTGACCGCCTCATCGACGGAGAAACACGGCACGCCGCGCGGGGTGGCGACACCGTATTTGCGCAAGATTTCCTTGCCTTGATATTCATGGACATTCATGGCTTGACTCTCTTCTGGATGATTCTGAGGATGGTTGGCGGGGCGTTGCGCGGGTTGGGGACCCGCTTGTTTTGCGTTAATTTTCGATTACCGAAACTTTGCTATTTTACCCTCGCTGATGGCATTGACCGGGGGCAGGAAAGGCACTTGATGCAGATCAGTGGTCTTCGGTTTCGCTCGCATCGGCAACAACGCCCGTAGGCACACCCTGGTACCAGCGTGGATAAAAACGTGCGACGGCGCCCGAGTTCAGCGCCAGCGCGTGGCAGCGGTCGAGCTGGAACGGTTGCTTGTCGGGATTGGCCACGCCCTGCCCGGCCATCGACTGGAAGGCAGTGGTGGCGACGGTGCTGATCAGGTCGGTGATATGCGTGCAGCCCTTGGTGCCGCTGAACAATTCCTTGACGCGATAGCTGAAACCGGGGCGAATGCTCATGCCGATGAGACCCTTGTATTTCGGCGTGATCTGCTCACAGTAGCCCGGGTACGGCGCGGAATCGGTGCAGGCTTCGGCATCGACGATGGTCATGGTGCGGTCGATAGTGATGCGCAGCCACATCGAATGCACCGGGTCGCCCGCCTTCTTGAAACCGCTGGCGAGCTTGAAGTCGTAGTCCTTGCTGTCATGCAGATGGCCCTCGATATCGAACATGCCGTCGTCGCGCTTGTAACCGCGCACGGAAATCTGGCGATGATGCAGGGGCTGACGGGGCGACTTGGGGGCGGAAAGCGGCATGCGGGAAGGCTCGGATAAACGCTTGAAACGGGCTGACAGTTTAACCGATCACCGCCTGTAATAGCCTTTGCGAACCGATCACAGCGGCTGTGATCGGCCACATGCAAAAAGCCAAACCCTAGCATTGGCGCGGCGTTTGGGGCGAAAACGCCTGGGGAAGCGCGCCAAATGGCGTTCTACGAAAATTTCATACCGTAGGTCGGGTTAGCAGCTTCATCGCGTCCCACAGGGACTTCCGTTGGTCGTAACCCGACAAACCATCCAGAATTGGCATCTTGGCCGCAGCAGCAAGATGTTGGATTACGTCGCAAAAAACCGCGTCTAATCCAACCTACATGGTTGCTGCTATGCGTGGGGGCGCCTCGCCATCAACCCGCCTGACGATAGCCGCGAATCGCCGCCGCGAATTCAGCACCGGTTTGATAGCGATCTTCGAAGTTTTTCGCCAGCGCGCGGTCGATAAATTCCTTCATCCACGGCGGCAGGGCCGGGTTGTATTCGAGGATGTTCGGGTGCGGCTCGTTGGCGATCTTGAACATCAGCTGGGTCATCGAATCGCCCTCGAAGGGCAGGCGCCCGCAGCTCATTTGATACAGCATCACGCCAAGCGAGAACAGGTCGGAACGACCGTCGATTTTCTTGCCGGCCAGTTGTTCCGGCGACATATACGAAGGCGTGCCCAGCACCATGCCGGTCTTGGTCTTCGAGGAGTCCGTCACGCGCGCGATACCGAAGTCGGTGATTTTCGGCATATCGGCATCGGGGTCGTACATGATATTGGCCGGCTTGATATCGCGGTGCACGATGTTCATCGAATGCGCATGGCCGAGGCCCTCGGCGACGCGCTCGACGATCGACAGCAGCTTGGGCAACGGCATCAGGTTCGGGTTTTTGGTGAACGGCGCCAGGTCCTTGCCCTTGAGGAATTCCATCGCGATGTAGGCAAGATCATGCTCTTCGCCGGCATCGAAAATGCGCACGATATGCGGATGATCCAGCTTGCCGGCGGATTCCGCTTCGCGGAAAAAGCGATCCTTGGCCTCCTGCAATTCATCGCCTTCAAACTCGGCCGACAACGCCATGGTCTTGATCGCGACCTCGCGGCCGATCTTCGGGTCACGGCCCAGGTAGACCACGCCCATCGCGCCCTTGCCCAGCTCTTTTTCGACCTGGTAGCGGCCCAGCATCGGCTTCTCGCCGCTGCCCGAGATCAGCACCGTGGCCGAGTTGGAGCGCGCGGCCGAGGAGCCGCCCAGGATGATGGTTTCCGACATCGCCTTGGCGCGATTCATGCGCTCCGCCACATCGCGGAACTTGGGATCGTGCTGGTTGATATACATGAAGGCCGATTCGGCCTTGTTGAACTGGCGGCGGCGTTCGAAGTCGAGCGCCAGCGAATAAATGTTTTCCAGCAATTGCTCGTCGACCGGACATTTGCGGAATTTGTCGAACGCCATATCGAGCTGGCCCTGCTGCTGGAAGGCGAGGCCCAGCATGCGATTCGATTCCGCGCCGGCCGCGTCGGCTTGCTCCTTGCCGCGCTCGGTCATCAGGAAGCGTTTGGTGGTGAGCAACGCGTGGCCGATCACCAGTAGCGCGGCCGGCACCATCAGCTTGACCCAAATGCCGGGGCCCATCATCAGCGCAAAATGCGTTGCCATCAGCGCGATAAACAGGCCCAGCGTAATCAACGCGGCGGGGCCGGCTCTCAGGCGCGGCAGCAGCGCAATCAGGTAAGCGGCAACCAGCACGATGGCCAGCAAGGAAACCCACATTGCCCAGACCGGCGCCCGGAAAAATTGCTGTTGCAGGATCGACGACACCGAATGCGCCAGCTTTTCCACCGGCGACAGTGCGCCGATCGGTGTCACCGCCTGCGAGCCGACGCCGGCGGCATTGGCGCCGATCAGGACAATCTTGTCCTTGTATTTCGACGCCGGAATCTTGCCCGAGTAAACATCAAAGAAAGAATCCACCTGGATGGCGGGCTTGTCGCCGACATTCTTGTAGAAATACGGCAGCATCAGGCCGTACTCATTGGTGACGATGCGCAGGCTACCGATAGCGACCGCTTCGCCGGGCGTGATGCGAATATCCTTGGCGCCCAGATTCAGGCTTTTTGCAGCCGCCATCATCGCCAGCGAGGGATACTGCTGGCCGAAATAATCGATCACGGTCACGTCCTGACGCGCACCGCCATCGACGTCGCGCTGTTCGGAGA
Source organism: Burkholderiales bacterium (assembly GCA_031394335.1). Lineage (GTDB taxonomy): Bacteria > Pseudomonadota > Gammaproteobacteria > Burkholderiales > Usitatibacteraceae > UKL13-2. The sequence goes on along the minus strand of JANMXS010000101.1, from coordinate 4,107 downwards.
GATGACCGATACCGGCAGCAACCGTGCCCAGCTCGTCGATCGGGAAGGCGCCACCGGGACTGCCGTACATCACGCCACCGGCGGCGGTTGCGGGAATCGCATCCTTGGTGGCGTAAGCAGGCGGCGGCTGGTCGGGCTTGCCGACGGGCGGCACAAAATTGGGCTCGAAGTACGAGGGCAGCAATACATTGCCGGCTTTTTTGATACTGGCCGCCAGGGTGCGGTCGGTGTTGAGCACTTGTTCGGCTTCATTCAGCAGGGCGCCGATTTGCACAAGATCAGCATTGGCCGGCGGCGCAGCAGGCGCGGCGGGGGCGCCATCCGCCGCCGGTGTAACCCCGGCGGCCTTGTTGTAAACCTCGAGCATTTTGCTGACGTAAAGCAGGCCAGGGTCCTGCTGCGGCTCGAAGAAAAATACGGTGCTGCCGATCACCTTGGCCTTGGCTTCGGCCAGTTTGTCGATCATCCTGGCGTGCACATCGCGCGACCAGGGCCAGCGGCCGATGTTGTTGATCGACGCATCGTCGATCGCAATCACGGCAACCTTGTCGGAAGGCGGCTTCGAGGTTGCGTTGACGCCCCAGTCATAGGCCTTGGTGTCCAACGCCTCGAAGAAGCCGGTCAACTTGCTGAGCGCAAGCACCACCACCACGATGACCACACCAAAAAACCAGTCCTTGGACCAAAATCCCGTCTTTTTCATATGATTTCCCTTTGTTCCAAGCTGCGGGTGAGACGGTTCCATCGGCGCATGGCTGCGCGGAACAGAGGCCGATTCGTGGCCGATTGTAGCAAGAAAGGGTTTTACCGATTAGCCCCTCAAAGACGGGATATGAAATGACGGCGTTCACCTGACCGCGCTGACGCAACAAAAAGGCCGGCCCCGCTCGCGGGGCCGGCCTTGGTGGTATTACGCGATTATTGCGTCAGGTGCCGAATAGCGTTCCGACGGCGGCACCATAGGCGGCGGCAAACTCGGTCGGCGATTGTTTCTTGCCATCCTCATGCTTCAGCTTGGCGACTTCGATCTGCCCGCCTTGCGCCGTGATGAACATCGCGGCATCGCTGATGGCGGTGATCTCGCCCGGCTTGCCTTTCACGGCGCCGAAAGTGCGCACCAGATGTTTTTTGCTGCCGAACAGCTGCACTTTCTTGCCGGCGAGGGTAGTCCATGCACCCGGCGCCGGATCGCAGCCACGAATCAGGTTGTGCACAAAATGGACATTATTGTTGAAGCTGATTTTTGACTCTGCCGCGCGGCACCAGCCCTCGTAGCTGGCGACGTTTTCGTCCTGAACGACTTCCTTGTGCTTGCCGGCCACCACCAGGTCAGCCGCGTCCAGCATGGCGGCGACACCCATCGGGAACAGGCGATCAAAGTACACCGTACCCAGTGTGTCGTTGTCGCTGACCGGGGTCGATTTCTGCAACAGGATCGGGCCTTCGTCGAGGCCATCGGTCGGGCGGAAAATCGTCAGGCCGGTGACGGTCTCGCCGCAAATCAGCGGCCAGCTGATCGAGGACGGGCCGCGATATTTCGGCAGCAATGAGGGGTGATACTGAATGGTACCGTGCTTGGGAATATTGACGAATTCCTGCGGCGCGAACTGTAGTACATAGGCCATCACGCCGATCTCGGCATTCAGGTCTTTCATTGCTTGCAGCGCTTCCGGGCCTTTCAGGTTCGGGAACTGAAACGTCTTCAGGCCTTTTTCCTGCGCGGCAACGCGCAGCGGATCAGGACGCGCGCCTTCTTTTTCCGGTGCACAAAATACGCCGACGACTTCATCGCCACGGGCGAGAAAGGCCTCGAGTACGGCTTTGCCAAAGTCTTGTTGGCCAATGATGGCGATTTTCATTTTTATGCTCCGTCTATTCGATTAAATATTGAAACTCCAGCATTGGGGCGGCTTTCGGGCCAAAAAAGGCTGGGGAAGCTCGCCAATGCTGGGGTTTAGCTTTTTGGTAACTTCTTAAAACCCTCAAATTTCGTCATTCCGGCGAAGGCCGGAATCCAGTCCTTCGTAATATCAAAAACCTGGAGGGACTGGGTCCCGGCCTACGCCGGGACGACGCGGTTTTTAGAAGGTCCCTTTTATTTCTTGGCTGGGGCCGAAAACGCGCCAGCGGATTTCAGTGCTGCGACCTTGGCCTCGTCATAGCCGAGCACATTCGTCAGCACATCGTCGTTATGCTCGCCGAGCAATGGCGAGCGTTCGATCTTGGCAGGTGACGCCGACAGCTTGATCGGCATGCCGACGTTCCACCATTTGCCGCGCTTGGGGTGATCGACTTCGACGTACATTTCGCGACCGCGCACATGCTCGTCATTGGCCAGATCTTCGGTCGACATGATCGGGCCGCAGGGCACGTCGATCGGGTTCAGCTCCGCCATCAATTCACGCTTGGTGTAATTGGCGGCGAATTTGTTGATCAGGGTCCACATCAGTTGCTGGTTCTTGCGACGCTCGCCGATGGTGGCGAAGCGCTCATCCTTGGCGAGGTCCGGAATGCCGACATCGGCGCCGATGCGGTTGGCGAGGCCTTCCCACACCGCTTCCTGCACCACGATGTACAGATAATCGTTGGAGCCATGCGGCTTGCAATGAATCGCGTTGCCGAGCTGGCCACCGCCGGAATCGTTACCCGCGCGCGGCACTTCGCCCATGCCCTGATAGGTCGGCACCGAATATTCGGGCAGTGCGCCGCGTTGCAGGCGCTGGTGATCGCGGAATTTGACGCGGCACAGGTTCATCACGCCGTCCATCATCGCCACTTCCACATACTGGCCGATGCCGGTGCGGTCGCGCTGATGCAAGGCGCCGAGCAGGCCGATGGCCAGATGCAGGCCGGTACCGGAATCGCCAATCTGCGCGCCGGTGACAAACGGTGCGCCGTCCGGCACGCCGGTGGTGCTCATCGAGCCGCCCATCGCCTGCGCGACGTTTTCATAGGCCTTGAAATCCGAGTACGGGCCGCTGGAGCCGAAGCCCTTGATCGAACCCATCACGATGCGCGGGTTGATCTGGTGAATTTTTTCCCAGGTGAAGCCGAGGCGATCGAGCACGCCGGGGCCGAAGTTTTCCATCACGATGTCGCACTTCTTCAGCAGGTCGACGAACACTTCCTTGCCCTGCGGCGATTTCATGTTCACCGTGATCGAGCGCTTGTTGCAATTGAGCATGGTGAAATACAGCGAATCCGCACCGGGCACATCGCGCAACTGGCCGCGCGTGGCATCGCCCTGGGGCGGCTCGAACTTGATCACATCAGCACCCATCCAGGCCAGCAGCTGCGAGCAGGTCGGGCCGGCCTGGACGTGAGTCATGTCGAGAATTCTTACGTCTTTAAGCGCTTCCATTCATTTCTCCTAAAATTCTTCGGCAGAGGGCGAGCGGCAGTGTACGGCTAGCTGCCGTCGCTCAACGGTTTGCATTATTTCTTCTTTGCGCTCTGCGGATTCAGGCTGGTGATGCGGCCGCTTTCGGTGCCGGCGGTTTCATCGATGACGGCATTGATGAGCGTGGGTTTACGCGAGCGGATCGCTTCTTCCATCGCTTTCCGCAACTCGGCCGGGGTGGTGGCGTTGACGCCCACGCCGCCGAAGGCTTCCATCAGCTTGTCATAGCGTGCGCCCTTGACGAACACGGTGGGGGCCACATCGGCGCCGCCGGTCGGGTTGATATCAGTGCCGCGATAGACGCCGTTGTTGTTCATCACCACCACGCACACCGGCAGGTTATAGCGGCAAATGGTCTCGACTTCCATGCCGGAGAAACCGAAGGCGCTGTCGCCCTCGACGGCGATCACCGGCTGGCCCGATTCCACGGCGGCCGCCACCGCGAAGCCCATGCCGATGCCCATGATGCCCCAGGTGCCCACTTCGAGGCGCTTGCGCGGCTTGTACATATCGACAATGCTGCGCGTGAAGTCGAGCGCGTTGGCGCCTTCATTGACCAGCATCGCGTCCGGGTTGGCCTTGATGATGTCGCGCACCACATTCAGCGCGCTGTGGAAGTTCATCGGCACCGGGTCCTTGGCGAGGGTCTCGGCCATCTTGGCGAGATTCTTGTTCTTGCGCTCGGCAATGGCGCCAAGCCACTCGGC
>JANMXS010000100.1:0-15727 GCA_031394335.1 Burkholderiales bacterium | reverse complement strand
ATTGCCGGGGCGAATTGCCGACCCGAACGTGATCCCCTGGGCAATGTGGTTCCCGCAGGTTGATCGCCTGCCGACCGCGCGACATCCCTCGCAGCTTTATCAGCTCGCGCTGGAAGGCCTGCTGCTGTTTGTCATGTTGTGGATTTACAGCCGCAAGCCGCGCCCGGTGGCGGCGGTATCCGCGGTGTTCCTGATCGGCTACGGCGCGTTCCGCTTCCTGGCCGAGTTCACGCGTGAGCCGGACAGCTTCCTCGGCTTACTGCAACTGGGACTTTCCATGGGGCAGTGGTTGTCGCTGCCGATGATTGTGGCGGGTATCGGCATGCTGCTGTGGAGCCATCGCCAGCCGGCGAAAATATAGCGCTGAGCGGCTGCCCGTAGCGGCCCGCGCTATGAGCCTTTTTGATTGCGCCACCGTATCGTGGTCAGTTATTTCAGCCGCAGCTTGTCAAGATCAATGGTGCAGTGCACAATGGCAGCTGGTATCGCGCACACCATCCTGAATTCGCGTTCCCGCATCCGCCAAAAGCGACGCGGAACGTCTACACGCAGTCACCCCGAGCCGTGAATACAAAGCTGACGCAACCGTCAGCGTGCTGCGATACCGGAGGAAATCTCACGGATGGCCATCACATGGCATCCGTAAATCACCGCTCTGGGAGAAGTCATGCGTTTCTGTATTGTGGGTGCCGGCGCGATCGGCGGATTTGTCGGCGCCAAGCTGGCCCTTGCCGGCGAGGATGTCACCTTCATCGCCCGCTGGAAAAATCTGGATGCGATCCGCACGCGCGGCATGACCGTCAAAATGCGCGACGGCACGGTGCTGGAAGCGAAGTCGGTAAAAGCTACTGAAAGTTTTGCCGCCGTCGGCCATGTGGACTGCGTGATCCTGGCGCTGAAATCGCATCAGGTTGAATCGGTGGTGAATCAACTGGGGCCCCTGTTCGGGCCGAAGACCACGGTGATCACCATGCAGAACGGGATTCCGTTCTGGTATTTCCATAACCACGGCGGCAATCTGGCTGGCAGCACGGTGAAGGCAGTTGACCCACGCGGCGTGTGCAAGGACGGCATCCCGGCCGAGCGCATCATCGGCTGCGTGGTCTATCCCGCCACCGAACTGGTCGCGCCCGGCGTAGTGCATCACATCGAAGGCGAGCGCTTTCCATTGGGTGAACTCGATGGCAGCATCAGCAACCGCGTGAAGGATTTGTCGGACGTATTTGCCAAGTCCGGGTTGAAGGCACCGGTGCTGGACAATATCCGCAACGAAATCTGGTTGAAGCTGTGGGGCAACCTCACTTTCAATCCGATTTCTGCCCTGACCCACGCCACACTGCAGGACATCTGCCAGTTCCCGCCGGGCCGGGAGCTCGCCGCAAACATGATGAAGGAAGCGCAGGCCGTTGCGGAAAAACTTGGCGCCAGCTTCAGGGTGACGCTGGAGAAGCGCATCGAAGGCGCGGAGAAAGTCGGGCGCCACAAAACCTCGATGTTGCAGGACGTGGAAGCCGGTCGCGCCATCGAGATTGATGCGTTGGTCGGCGCCGTCATTGAACTCGGTGCGCTGACCAACACTCCAACCCCGACAATCAGCGCGATCTACCAGGCCTCGCAATTGCTGGCGCACACCATCGACACCGATAAGGTCGCGATACGCGGCATCACCATTCCGCAAGTGTGATGCAATCAGCAGCGCGCCGATTGCGCGCACCGTATGTGTGCATGATCGATGTTAACTTTTGTGACCGCTCTATTTTTTCGGCGCACAGGGCCGACAATAGACCAAGACGAATCCGATCGGGCAATTGTCCCGTATGAATTTGTCCACCCTGTTCGGAGGTGAACCATGTTAGCAACCCAGGCAAGCGGTGCACGAGTCATTGCCATTCGAACATCCGTAGGTGTTGATCAGTTGCTCGATGCTGTTGAAGATGCCGTAATCGCGATTACCGTCGCCGGCGTAGTGCGCTACGCCAATCCGGCTGCACGCCAAACGTGGGGGCCGCATCTGGCCACACTCGCGCAGCATGCCGATGTCATGTCCACATTGCGTGACGCGCGTCTGGGCAAGGTATTCCTTCCACAAAAAATGGTGATCACGCTGGAGGATGCCGAACATTCGCCCGTCCAGGTGAGCGCGACATTAACCACTGGTCCCCTCGGCACCGACTTCGCACTGGTTATCCCGCGCAACGTTTGATGCCGGCCTGGCCGCTGCGGCTGCAGTGAACCGAAAGCGCCACCATCTCCCGCTATACTCGGGCGATGCGCTACTCACATTTGCAAACCGGCTGGTTGTCCATTTTCGCCAATGCCATTGGGCTCGCGATTTCCTTCTGGGTAGTGGTCACCATTCCGCTCAACGGCGTCATGTTGCCGATGGCAGCTGGTCTGGTGATCATGCTGATCGGCACCACGATTACCTTCGCCAAACTCGCGACTGAAGTCGACGCTGAAGCGTTCACGCTGCGTTTTGGTCTGCTGCGCTGGCCCAATAAGCGCACTGAACTTGCCGAGATTGCCGGCGCGTTGCCAACACGAACTTCGTTATTCGCCGGCTGGGGAGTACGCATCACCATGCGCGGCTGGCTGTACAGCGTCTCGGGACGTGATGCGGTAATCATCGGCCTGCGCAATGGCAAACAATTTCTGGTCGGGACCGACGATCCAACCGGTTTGGCTGACGCCATTAACAATGCACTTCCGCAGGAGCCGGTGTTCTGGCAAATTCGCGGTGCTCGATAGGCCACAGCCGGGGATGTTGTGAGCGCAGCACAGAATGCGTAGAATAATTTTGCTGCATTCGGGGGTATAGCTCAGTTGGGAGAGCGTGTCGTTCGCAATGACAAGGCCGTCGGTTCGATCCCGTCTACCTCCACCATGTAAAAAAGCCACCTCGCGGTGGCCTTTTTATTGCAGCTGACAACAACTTATTCCTTGATCGATTCAACCGGAATGATCAACGTCACTTCATCGCTCACATACGGTGTGTACTTGGCGTTGTTGAAGTCCGAGCGTTTGATCTTGGTGGTGGCATTGGCGCCGCAAGCATCTTTCTTGGCGAGCGGATGCGGCATGCACTGGAATGAGGTCACTGCCAGCGTCACCGGCTTGCTGATGCCTTTGGAGGTCAACACGCCGTCGATGGCTACCGGCTTGTCGCCTTCAAATTTGAAGGCGGTTGACTTGAAGGTGATGGTAGGAAATTTCTCGGCGTCGAAAAAATCTTCGCCTTTCAGGTGGCCGTTGAAAGCATCGCTGCCGGTATTGACCGACTTCACATCAATGCTGACGTCGGCCGAGCCGGTCTTGGCCGCGCGGTCGATGGTGATCTTGCCGGTTACGGTGTCAAAGCGGCTGGATTGCGTGGAGTAACCGAAATGGCTGTACTCAAAGCGCGGCTTGGTATGGTTGGTGTCGATGACATAGGTTTCTGATGCGGCGAAAGCCGGGAGGCCAAAACCAGCGGCCAGAGCAAGGATTGCGAAGCGTTTCATGGATATCTCCTGGGTTAAAAAATTACTTGGTTTTGATTGCTGGTGAAGCAACCACGTTGAAATTGATTTGGACTTCATTGGCGACGGTGGAAATATCGGCCCACGGCCCGTCACCAATGGCGTAGTCGAGGCGCTTGATGGTGAATGCACCGATGAATACGCCATTGGCGCCATCGGCCTTGAAGGTCAGTGGCGCGACCGCCGGCAAGGTTTTGCCTTTGATGGTCAACGGTCCCGCAACTTCGTAACGACCACCGCCCAGCGCTTTCACCGCGGTGGACGTAAAAGTGGCGGCAGGAAATGTCCTGGCGTTGAACCACTGCTTGCCCACAACCTCGTCGTTTGCATCTTTCGATCCCGCGTCAATGCTGGCGATATCAATAGCAATATTGACCTTGGCCGCTTCCGGCTTGGCCGGATCGAAGGCGAGCTGGACGGTGAACTTGGGGAAGCGCCCCTGCACAGTGACGCCCATCTGTTTTGACTGGAACTGGATCGCTGATTTGTCCGCCAGTACGGCGCTGTACTCGATGGCCTGTACGGCGGATGTTGCGGTGGCTAAAACCAGAAGGGTCAGCAGTCTTTTCATGTTGAGGAATTATCCAGAGTTGAAATGGTGGACTCGCGCTTTGCAGGCAGCATCCGGCGCAGCACATCATCTTTGTCGATGAAATGGTGCTTCAAGGCGGCGGCCGCATGCAGCGCGACCACCGAAATCATCAGCCAGTTAAGGGCCTCATGGACATTTCTCAAGATGTCGCCGAGGTCCACATTTTTCTGCAGCAGGTCCGGGATCGGCAGTACACCGAAGTACACCGTCTGGAAACCTTTGGCGGAACTCATCAGCCAACCGCTGAGCGGAATCGCAAACATCAGGGCATACAGTAAATAATGTGTTGCGGCCGCGACCCGACTCTGCCATTGCGGTAGTTCTGCGGGCAGCGCCGGGACGGCGTTAAAAAGCCGCCACAGGCAGCGAATAGCCACCAGCAAGAAAATAGTCACGCCGGCCCATTTGTGCCAGGAAAAAATCTTCAGCTTCTGCGGCGAGAACGGCAAATCGGCCATGTACAGGCCGACACCGAATGAGCCGAGAATCATGATGCCGACCAGCCAATGCAGGCCGATGGCAACCGGGGTGTAACGTGAAGTAGTCATCAGGCACTCCTGATTTTGATGTCAGCCGGCTGGATCGTCTCGAACGCAGTCCGCAGTTGTTGCAGCTGGGCGCGCATTGCATCGAGTTGATCATCGCCAAAATGCTCAACCAGGGGGCGCAGGCTATGCATATGCGCCGGGAATATCTGTTCAAAGAACGCCTGGCCTTCGGGGGTCAACTTAGTGATCCAGCTGCGACCATCGTCGGCGCAGGGATGGCGATTGAGCATGCCCTTGGCCTCAAGGCGATCAAGCACACCGGTCATGGTGCCCTTGGTGATCAGGGTCTTTTCACCGAGTTCCTTGCAGCTCATACCCTGCGTGTTACCCAGGGTTGCGATGATGTCGAATTGTGCCGGCGTCAGCCCCAGTTCGCGCACATGGGCAGCCGAGTAACGCTCGAAACCGCGCGCGCACTCCATCAACTCCCGGACCATCATTAAAAAGCGCTTTTCTCGCATTGCTGACTTTTGCAAAGGGTCATAAATATAGTTCGTATTAGAACTATATTCCATAAATTCCAGGATTGCAAATCGGCACTTTGTCTGCGGGTTCAGTGTTGAACACACGCGGAGGTGCCGCCAAGCCGCGTTATCGGCGCCCCGTTGGCCATGGGTTCTCGCAATAACTGCCTGCCCGTACACAAACTTGCACATAAAATCACTGGCTTATGCGCCGCTGATCGCGTAAACTCCGTTTTGTGCAATGCAGCAACCTACGTTTTATGCATTGTTTACGTTCATCTGCCCCGCCCTCGCTGTTCATTTGATCCTCTGTTGTTCCTCCGGATCGCTTCTGAATCGCAAAATGGTTGGCGCCGATGTTGGCGCGCTGACATATCACCCCCAAGCGTGTTGTTGATTGCCGTTTCCGATTACGGACGGTGCGCCTCTTTTTGCGATTGTGCTTTACGCACTACCACGCGATGCCATCGGAATGGTCTCGCCGGAAAACTGAAAATGACTGTAAATTTTGACTCTCTTGGCTTGGCCAAGCCGCTCAACGAGGCGCTGGCACTGGCCGGCTATACCTCACCCACCCCGGTGCAGGCGCAATCCATTCCCGAAGCACTGGCTGGCCGTGACCTGATGGTTTCGTCCCAGACCGGTAGCGGCAAAACCGCCGCTTTCATGCTGCCAGCCCTGCAGTTGTTGACCGAACCCGCCAAGGTTGAAGGCCGCGGCGTGCGCATTCTGGTGCTGACACCGACCCGCGAACTCGCCATGCAGGTCAGCAAGGCCGCTGAAACCTATGGTCGCAACATGAAGCGCGTGAAAACCGTGTCAATTGTGGGTGGCATGCCCTACCCGGTTCAAAACCGCCTGCTGAAGGCCGGCGCCGATATCCTGGTGGCAACGCCGGGCCGTTTGCTCGACCAAATGCAGTCGGGCCGCGTCGATTTGTCGCGCCTGGAAATGCTGGTGCTCGACGAAGCCGACCGCATGCTCGATATGGGTTTCAAGGACGATCTCGAAGCCATCGTCAAGCAAACACCCGCGACACGTCAAACGTTGTTGTTCTCGGCAACGATCGACAACAATATTGCACGTCTTGCGCAAGGCATGCTGAAAAACCCGGCGCGTATTGATGTATCCGGTCAGGCCGCCAAGCATGAAAACATCGAGCAGCGTTTGCACTTTGCCGATGACATGGCACACAAGAACCGTTTGCTCGATCACCTGCTGCGCGACGTTGATATGCAGCAAGCGATTGTGTTCACGTCAACCAAGCGCGCTGCGGATGACCTCGCCAATGATCTACATTCGCAAGGCTTTTCAGCCGCCGCACTGCATGGCGACATGAAGCAGGGCGCGCGTACCCGCACGCTGCAAATGCTGCGTAAAGGCGGCTTGCGTGTACTGGTTGCTACCGATGTGGCCGCGCGCGGCATCGACGTCCAGGGCATCTCGCACGTGATCAACTATGATCTGCCGCGTCAGGCTGAAGATTACGTTCACCGCATCGGCCGTACCGGTCGCGCCGGCAAGAACGGCATCGCTATCAGCCTTGCCAATGTGCGTGAGCAGTTTACGGTGCGCACCATCGAACGCTTTACCTCGCAACCGATTCCGGTTTCCGTAATTCCGGGGCTGGAGCCGAAGCAACGCGTGTTTGATCGCAAGCCAGGAATTGCAACCAAGAAATTTGCCGGCAAACGTCCGGGCGCGCCTGGCGGTTGGTCGAAACCCGCTGCTACCGGCACCTTTGCGGGCAAGAAAGAAGGCAGCTGGGGCGAAAAGCGCGCCAGCGGCTGGGATGATAAAAAGCGTCCCACGCAGCGCAGAACCGCTGCTTAAGCCACACCCGTAAAATAACAACGGCCACGCAAGTGGCCGTTTTTACGTCTACCCCCGACGTCTGGGCCATGTTCAACTACCGTGTACCTTCAGAACCTGTTCTATTTCGCGCTCAAGCTGGGCAAGATACAAGCGCGTAGGCTTGTCGACCGCTTGCTGCCATGTGCAGCCAATACAGTCGATAGCGTTAAATTACTTTAATGCCCGCACCGGTAAGGCAGTGGTGAACTTGATTTGCTCCAGCGAAACTTCCGATTTGGTGCTTACGACCTCGAAGTGCTCCACCAACCGCTCAAGCAGAAAACGCGAAAACTCGCGCAGGTCCGACGCAACCACCTTAAGCAGGTAATCAGCCTCACCAGTCACGGTATGACACTCCAGAATTTCCGGGATGGCCGCGACGATCGTCTTGAACTTCGCCATGTCCTGATGCTTCCCGCTTTTAAGCGTGACGCTGACGAAAGCGGTCACCCCCAGGCCAACCCGAACCGGGTTAAGCAAGGCCACATAGCGATCGATCACGCCGCTTTCCTCCAGCTTGCGCACCCGCCGGAAGCATTGCGGTGCCGAAAGGTGTGCGACATCCGCAAGGTCCTGATGCGAGGCGCGCCCGTCGACTTGAAGACGTTCCAGAATATGTATGTCTGCACGGTCTATCGACAAAATCGTCATTTTATTTCTCTTTAATTAAAAATATTGTAATAAATTAACGCATATATGTGATTTTTTAGCAAATTATGCAAGCAGATTGCGCGCTCGCTCGCCTACACTGGACTAAATCCATGTGAGGAGAAAACATCATGCAAGCAGCATCCAAACCACAGCTCGCGATCGCCCTGGAGTCCACCTACTCCGCGCGCAACTATCATCCGCTGCCGGTCGTACTTGCCTCGGGTAAGGGCGTCTATTTGTGGGACGAAGACGGCAAGCGTTATGTCGACATGATGTCCGCCTATTCCGCCGTGAGTTTCGGCCACAGCAATCCGAAGATCGTCGCCGCATTGACTGAACAGGTGACGCGTCTGGCCGTGACCTCACGTGCGTTCCATACCGATCAGCTCGGCTCTTTCCTCAAAGCGATTGTCGATACCACGGGACTCACCGGTTACAAAGTGCTGCCGATGAACACCGGCGCCGAAGCCGTTGAGACAGCAGTGAAGGCAGCGCGCAAATGGGGCCACAAGGTTAAAGGGATTGCCGACGGGCAAGCGGAGATTATTGTCTGCACGGGAAATTTCGCCGGACGCACCACGACAATCGTCAGCTTTTCTACCGAGGAACAGTATCGCGATGGTTTCGGACCATTCACACCCGGCTTCAAGCATGTACCGTTTGGCGATGCGGATGCGCTGGAGCGCGCGATCACCGCGAATACGGCGGCGTTCATTGTCGAACCGGTACAGGGCGAGGCCGGCATCATCGTGCCGCCACGCGGCTATCTCGCCCGCTGCGCCGAAATCTGCAAACGGCATAACGTACTGCTGATTTGCGACGAGGTCCAGACAGGACTTGGCCGCACCGGGCGCGTTCTGGCCTCCCAACACGAAGGCGTAGTTCCCGACGGCGTGACGCTCGGCAAGGCCCTGGGCGGCGGCCTGTTGCCGGTATCGGCGTTCGTGGCGCGCGCCGATGTGATGGCGGTGTTCAACCCGGGCGATCATGGCTCCACCTTCGGCGGCAACCCGCTCGCTTGCGCGGTTGGCAAGGCGGCCTTGCAGGTACTGGTCGATGAGCACCTCTCGGAGCGCGCCGAACAGCTGGGCGTTGAATTGATGAACGCCTTGCGCGCCTTGCAGTCGCCATTCGTTGTCGATGTGCGTGGCAAGGGTCTGCTGGTCGGCGTTGAAATTGACGCCAAACTGGCCAGCGCCCGCGAGGTGTGCGAAGTCCTGCTAAAGCACGGCGTGCTGTCGAAAGATACGCATCACACGGTAGTACGGTTCGCACCGCCACTGACGATGAGCTCGGCAGAACTGGCGGAGGCCATGATCAATGTGAGGTCCGCATTTGCCGAACTCGAACATACGCGATTGCAAAAGGTTGCGTAGCTTGGGCGCCGACTAAGGCGCTCGCCTGTTTTTTCCTCCTCCTGAGCACGGCCTCGCTCAGGTTAGAATGGCCAGTCGACAATGATTGGCCATTTTTTTATGCATAATCGGATTGCGTTTATCGGTTTGGGCAGCATGGGCGGGCACATGGTGCGTCATCTGCTGCAGGCGGGCCACCAGGTCACCTTGTACGCGCGGCGCGCAGAAGCGATGGCGCCATTCGTGGCAGAGGGGGCGCAGGCCGCAAGTTCTCCGGCTGAGGCGGCACGCAACGCAGATTTCATCATGACCAATGTCACTGCCACCGCCGACGTTGAGGCCATCCTGCTGGGTGCCGGTGGCGCCACTGAAAGCGCGCGTTCAGGAAGTATCGTGTGCGACTTCTCCACCATCGACGCCAACGCAACGCGCCACATCGCCGCGTGCCTCGCTGAGCGCGGCATCGAATTTCTGGATTGCCCCGTTTCCGGCGGCGCCAAAGCTGCCGAAGCGGCAACGCTGACAATACTCGTTGGCGGCAATGTGGCCGTACTGGCAAAGGCGCAGCCCCTGCTGGAAAAACTCGGCAAGAATATTTTCCACATGGGCGCGGTCGGCGCAGGCCAAGTCACCAAGGCCTGCAACCAGATCGTGCAGGTGGTGAACATCCAGGGTATTGCCGAGGCCATGCTGTTTGCGCAGAACAACGGCGTTGACACCGCCAAGATGGTCGATGCCCTGATGGCCGGGATGGCCGGCTCGAAGATGCTCGATCTGATGGGTCGAAAAATGGCGGCACGCGATTTCGCAGCCGGCATCGAGGCACGCCTTCATCACAAAGACTTCGGACTGGTTCGCAACATCGCCGAACAGCAGGGCTTGCCGATGCCTGCGGTTGCCCTGGTGCACGAACAACTGTCCAGGTTGATGGCGCATGGCTGGGGAACGATGGATACTTGCAATCTGTTGCGCGTACTTGAAGAACAACAAACCTGATTCGGAGACCGCATGAACCTTGCCCGCCTGATGCAGCAGCGCGCTGCCAACAAAAACCCGATTCGCATCGGCCTGATCGGCGCCGGAAAATTCGGCTCCATGTATCTCTCGCAGATTCCGCGCACCCCCGGCATGCACTTGCTGGGCCTGGCCGACCTGAATCCAAAACGCGCTGCAGAATCATTACGGCGCGTGGGCTGGAAGGACGAGCAGTTTGCTGCGCAATCGTTCGAGCAGGCATTCAAGCACGGCACCACTTGCATTACCGATGACGCGATGGCGCTGATCACCAACCCGCATGTTGAAGTGATCATCGACGCGACCGGCCATCCAGCGGCAGGCATCGCACATGTGCTGGCGTGTTGCGAACACAAAAAGCATATTGTCATGGTCAACGTCGAAGCCGATGCGCTGGCCGGCCCCCTGCTCGCGAAGCGCGCTGCGGAGGCGGGCATTGTCTATTCACTGGCCTATGGCGACCAACCCGCGCTGATTTGCGAAATGGTCGATTGGGCACGCGCTGCCGGTTTCGAGGTGGTGGCGGCGGGCAAGGGCACTAAATATCTGCCGGCCTATCACAGCTCGACGCCGGACACGGTATGGGGCCATTACGGATTCACGCCGGAGATGGTGGCGGGCGGCGATTTCAATGCGCAGATGTTCAATTCGTTTCTCGATGGCACCAAGAGTTCAATCGAAATGGCGGCGGTGGCCAATGCGACCGGGCTGCTGCCAGCGCCGCAAGGGCTGGAATTCCCGCCGGTAGGCGTGGACGATCTGGCACGCATCCTGAAGCCGAAAAGCGACGGCGGCCTGCTGCATCATCGCGGCCAGGTTGAAGTCATTTCTTCGGTCGAACGCGATGGCCGCCCGGTGTTTCGCGATTTGCGTTGGGGCGTTTATGTCACCTTCGCGGCAGATTCGGAGTACGTGCGCCGTTGCTTCCAGGAGTACGGCCTCGTTACCGATCCTTCCGGCGAATATTCATCGATGTACAAACCGTTTCACCTGATCGGTCTCGAGTTGGGCATCAGCGTGGCTAGTGTAGCGGTGCGCGGTGAAGCCACCGGCTGCGCGAGCGGGTTTCGCGGCGATTGCGTGGCGACCGCCAAGCGCAATCTCAAGGCCGGCGAGATGCTCGATGGTGAAGGCGGCTATACCGTTTACGGAAAATTGATGCCGGCAGCGGATTCGCTCAAGGCGGGTGGTCTGCCGATTGGTCTTGCTCACCGCGTCAAGCTGACCCGTGATGTGGCCGCTGGTCGTCCGGTATCGTGGAACGATGTCGCGTTTGATGCCAACAATGACGCGGTGAAATTCCGTCGTGAGATGGAGCGCGTGTTCGCTTCATGAAGCCCGCGCAAGACCTGCCGATGAATTCCGACACGCGGCTGACCCAACTCGGCAGGGATGCGATCAACCAGCCTGCTACTGTCAATGTGCCGATGCATCGCGCCTCGACGGTGCTGTTCGAGTCGATGGCTGAACTGCATGCGGTACAGCGGCGCTGGGATGCCGACGAGCAGGTTCCTACCTATGGCATCTTCAATATGCCGCAGGCGCTTGCCCTCGAAAACGCTGTTGCTGATATCGAAGGCGGCTATCGCGCGGCCACCTACCCGAGCGGACTGGCCGCCGTGGCTGGCGCCCTGCTCGCCTGCGTGAAGTCGGGCGATCATGTACTGATGACCGATAGCGGCTATGGACCGGGACGACAGTTCTGCGAATCGTTTCTTACCCGCATGGGCGTGGAAACCACGTTTTATGACCCGCTGATCGGTGCCGGCATTGCGGCGCTGCTGCGCCCGAATACCACGGTCGTTTATACCGAAAGCCCGGCGTCACATACGTTTGAAGTGCAGGATATTCCGGCGATCAGCAAGGCGGCACACGCACATGGTGCGACCGTCATCATGGACAACGCCTGGGCCACCGGACTGTTTTTCAATGCGTTCGAGCACGGCGTGGATCTGGTGGTGCAACCCGCCACCAAATACTATGCAGCACATTCCGACGTACTGATCGGCCTGGTGATCGCCCACGAAAAATCATGGCCGATGCTCAAGCGCTCCACCCACGAACTCGGTCAACGCGCCGCACCTGACGATTGCTTCCTGACCCTGCGCGGCATGCGCACTATGGGGGTACGATTACGGCAGCATCAGCAAAGCACCCTGACGATCGCGCAGTGGCTGCAAACCCGGTCGGAGGTGGCGCGCGTGCTCTACCCGGCGCTGCCGGACGACCCCGGCCATGCCTTGTGGAAGCGCGACTTCAGTGGTGCAACCGGGCTGTTCAGCATTGAACTGAAGCCCTGCTCGGACGCGCAACTTGCGGCGATGATCGACGGCTACAAACTGTTCGGCCTGGGCTATTCCTGGGGTGGCTTTGAAAGCCTGGTGGTGCCCGCCGATCTACGCTACGGACGCAGCGTACGTCACTGGAGTGGCGGCCCGCTGGTGCGCTACAACATCGGCCTCGAACATCCCGATGATCTGATCCGTGATCTCACTGCCGGCTTCGCGCGACTGGCGCATTCGCAATAAAACTGACGCCACCTAGAATTTAAGCCGCACGCCAAACGAATAATTGTCGGCGCTGAATTCACCCAGGGAATTTCCGCCCAGATTGCGAAAACGCTCGACTTCAAGACGCAATCCCAGGCTGTTCGAAAAATCGTAGCGCACACCAACGCCGAAACGGGCCGCCGTTGCGGTCTGCGCAAGCGAAGGCGCGACCAGATCAGGATTGCCAGCCCCGCCGGACGGGATATCGGTTCTGATACTTTGGATACCGACACGACCGAACATCGAAAGGCGGTCGAACAACGGAGCTGCGCCCGCCAGATCGAAACCATAGCTGCGGGCATCGGGGTTTCTCGCATGACTTCCGGGTAGAGGTGTTGCGCCGTAATTCGCGCGGGCCAGCTCGCTATAGCCGCCCTCAATTGCGAGATTCGCGGCGAGCGGATAAACAAACCTGAGCCCATAGACCGTGCGTGAATTTCGCAATGCCACCAGCGGTGTTGAAAAACCTGGCTCCAGCGCAGCACCGGTGAGATCGTGGCCACTTGGGCCGGCACCGTCGAGTATCAGCGGGCCAAGTGAAAGTCCGCCGTAGTACTGCGCACTGACTGAATTCGCGGTGAACGCAGTACACAGCGCCGCCATGATGGTCAGTCCATACGCGAGCGACTTCGAAGAACGGGGCGAACAGGTTTTCATGCTGAATCCTTTGCGTATTAATTATGCTTTTGTTAATGCGCCGGTTCCAACTCGTCATGAAATGTTACCCGGTTCTGAAAAACATTTCTTTATTGTTCGAATACGAGACGGCATCGCACTACTCACCGAGCGCCACGCCCTCGCGGCGAGGGTCGGCACCGCCGAGCCAGCCCGCATGCGGTGCGCGACTGGCAGCAATGCCGTGAAGGCCGGAGTTGATATCGGCTACGGTGACTACATGACCCTTGGCTTCGAGTCCGGCCTGCAGATTTTGGTTCCCGCCGCCGCGCTCGAGAACTGTGGTGACGCCGGTTTGCGCGCCAAAGTTGGCTAGATTGATCGCCTCCTGGATGCCGAGTTTCCAGTCAAGCACGCCGACCAGGGTCTTGGTGACGAACTGGATAATGCTACTACCACCTGGGGCCCCCACCACCAATTGAACGCGACCGGCACCATCAAACACGATG
Organism: Burkholderiales bacterium; assembly: GCA_031394335.1. Classification (GTDB taxonomy): domain Bacteria; phylum Pseudomonadota; class Gammaproteobacteria; order Burkholderiales; family Usitatibacteraceae; genus UKL13-2. The sequence continues at coordinate 2,058 of JANMXS010000100.1, read as the reverse complement.
GTTGGCGCCATCGAGCTTCTGGGTCGCTTGCGCGCTTCCACCCGATTCGCCACCGGCACGCCATTCGACACCGGCACAAACGAAAAGTCCGTCAGCTGGTTGTTCAACAAAAAACCATGCACCATCTGTTTGGAACCGAAGGCGGACTCGATGGTGGTGGTCATTGCCACCACATTGCCGGCCGCATCCACAATCGACATATGCGAAGTACCCGGTAAATCTGCAGATTTATCCGACCCCATCGGTTGGGCAACACCGGGCGGCACGCCCGCTACCGGCGTGCCCATGCTTTTATCCATGCGAATCAGGCTGGCGCGACGCTTCAGATAACTTTTATCGAGCAGGCCCGCCATTGGCACCGGATAAAAATCGCTGTCGGCCAGGTAGCGCGCGCGGTCGGCATAGGCGAGACGGTAGGCTTCGGTAATAAGATGTGTTGAGCCCACCGTTTCTGCGCCAAGCGCTGCGACGTCAAAATTTTCGAGCATGCCCAGGGTCATCAACACGGTGGCCGCCGAACTCGACCCCGCTACGGTGCAGACATTCCACTGCGCACGATATGTAGCGCATACCGGATCGCGTTTCTTCGCCTGATAGTTGGCCAGATCCGACTCATCAAGCAATCCCGGATTATTCGGGTGCTTGCGCACCGCGGCCACCATGTCGCGGGCGATCTCGCCTTTGTAAAACGCATCGGCGCCGCCTTTCGCGATCGCGCGGAAGGTCGCGGCCAGGTCCGGGTTTTTCAATAGGGTGCCGATCGCTTTGGGCGTGCCATCGGTGTTATAAAAATACGCCGGGGCTTGCAAGGGCTGCGCGTTGAGACGTGGCTCTCGCGATTGGCGGGCATCTCCCGCCGTTGCCGAAAACATCCGCGGGCTGATGGCGAAGCCCTGCTCGCACCAGCGTATGGCGGGCTCGAACAGGCGCGCCCATGGCAACTTGCCGTTCTCTTTCCAGGCCATTTCCAGCATGCGCAGCACGCCCGGGGTGCCGACCGCGCGCCCGCCGACTCGTGTGGAATACGGCAGGGGGCTACCACCGGCACTCAGGAATAATTTCTCGTCCGCAGCGGCCGGCGCCGTTTCACGTCCATCGTAGGATTCCAGCTTGTTGCGCTTCGCATCGTAATGCAGCATGAATGCGCCGCCGCCGATGCCGGAGGATTGCGGCTCAACCAGGTTCAGCACCATCTGTACCGCAATTGCGGCATCCGTCGCCGAACCACCCGCGCGCAGGATTTCAATGCCCGCCTCTGCCGCCAAAGGATTGGCCGCAACCACCATATCCTTCGCGCTGAAGACAGCCGTCTTTGGCGTCCAGCCCGAGGGCAGCTCTGGCGGCGGGGCCTGACTGGAGACGGATGATGCGACGAGTAACAGAGCGCCAGCCAGCAATGCGGCTACAAGTTGCTTGATGGTGTTCAACGAGATCCTTTCGGCGTGGCAAACCCTGGCATGAAATTCTGTGCGTCGCAACGTATCACAAGCGCCGCAACAGCAATCCCTTGAGGTAATCCCCCTCGGGAAAATTCAGCGCAACCGGATGATCTTCGCCACCGCTCAGGTGACGCAGGATTTGCGCGTCCACATTCGCATCAAGCGCCGCACCCGCAACAATTTTCTGGAACAGTTCGGCAGAAATGCCGCCGGAGCACGAGAACGTCATCAGACGTCCGCCCGGACGCAGCAGCTTGAAACCGAGCAGGTTGATATCCTTGTAAGCGCGCGTGGCTTTTTCGGCATGGTGAGCGGTCGGTGCGAATTTTGGTGGGTCAAGAATGATCAGGTCGAAGCTCTTGCCCATGTCGCGCAGCTTGCGCAAGGCGGTAAATACATCGGCCTCCCAGAATTCGGCGCGCGCCGCGTCCACCCCATTCAAGGCCACATTGCGTGCAGCGGTGGCCAGCGCCGGGCCGGAACTGTCGATCGACAATACCGATTTGGCGCCGCCGACCAGTGCCGCCACGCTCATGCCGCCGGTGTAGCAAAAGCAATTCAGTACATCAGCGCCCTCGGCCAGCGATGCCGTGAGCGCACGGTTTTCGCGCTGGTCCAG
>JANMXS010000099.1:0-8659 GCA_031394335.1 Burkholderiales bacterium | reverse complement strand
GGCTTTGGCGGCACCAACGGTTCGCTGGTGTTCAAACGCTTTGTCTAACACAGGCGTTGTCGGCTAGGGCCGTGAACTTCACGGGAAGTGCACTTCGTCAACCATGAAACGCATTTTTGTCGCTATCGTTTTTGCTCTTTTCCTGGTTGCTGGCGCGCTGGCGGCCTGGTTTTACAACTTTGCGAACAACCCGTTGCCATTGCCATCCACGCCGTTTGAGTTCAGCGTCAAACCCGGCACCTCGCTGAATGGGTTGTCCCGACAACTGACTGGCGCAGGCCTGTTGCCTGAACCACGCATGTTCGCGCTGCTGGGACGCATCACCCAGGCCACGGCAATCCAGGCGGGTACCTATCGCCTCGACGCGCCGACTCCGCCGCTGCTATTGTTGCAAAAGCTCAACGACGGCGATGTGGTGCCGGTGTCGGTCACCTTTCTCGAGGGTGCCACCTTTGCCGATATTCGCAATCAGTTGGAGCATACCGATAAGGTCAAGGTGACCTTGAAAGGCCTCAGCGATGCCGAGGTGTTGAAGCGCATCGGTGCCAGCGAGACGCACCCCGAAGGCCTGTTGTTTCCGGACACCTATCGTTTTGCAGCCGGCACCACCGACCTGGAGTTGCTGAAAAAAAGCTATCAGGCCATGCAGAAGAAACTGGCCGAAGCCTGGGCGATGCGCAATGCGGATCTGCCCTACAAAACCCCGTATGAAGTCCTGATCATGGCTTCAATCATCGAGAAGGAAACCGGTCGTGCTGCCGAACGGCCGCTGATTGCCTCGGTGTTCATCAATCGGCTGTTGATCCCGATGCGCTTGCAGACCGACCCCACCGTCATCTATGGTATGGGCGCCAGATACGATGGCAATATCCGCAAGCGCGACCTTATTGCCGACACACCTTACAACACCTACACCCGCGACGGTTTGCCGCCTACGCCCATCTCCCTGCCGGGCTGGGGTTCATTGCGTGCTGCGGTGCAGCCCGCGCAATCCAACAAGTTATACTTCGTTGGCAAGGGGGATGGCACGCATTATTTTTCATCTTCGTTGGAAGAACACAATCGCGCCGTTGGCAAATACCAGCTTGGACGCTGATTCAAAACCGGGTAGCGACGGTACTGGCCCGGCAACCCCGCACAATTTTGAACGTCGCACCAGTCCGGCTGCGGCGATGAGCTAACCATGAATCGCGGCAAATTTATCACTCTAGAAGGTATCGACGGCGCCGGCAAATCTTCGCATCTGGACTATATTGCCGAGCGCATCCGTCTGCGCGGCGTCAAGGTCATCACTACCCGTGAGCCCGGTGGCACGCCTTTGGGAGAAACGCTCCGCAGCATTGTGCTGAATGAAAAAATGCATGCTGACACCGAGGCGCTGCTGGTGTTCGCCTCACGCCGCGAGCATCTTGCGCAGGTCATCGAGCCGGCCCTGGCTGGCGGCAGTTGGGTGATCTCCGACCGTTTCACCGATTCCACCTTTGCGTACCAGTGCGGCGGGCGTGGCCTTTCCGCCGACCGCGCGCGCATTCTTGAACAATGGGTGCACGGCCATTTGCAGCCTGATCTGACTTTCCTGTTCGATGCCCCGCTGGAAGTCGCGCGCGAACGTCTCGAAAAGGGTACACCCGACCCGGATAAATTCGAGCGCGAAAAATCCGATTTTTTTGCCAGGGTGCGCGCCGCTTATCTGGCGCGTGCAAATGAATTTCCGGGCCGGATCAAGGTGCTCAACTCGGCGCGGCCGCTGGCCGAGATTCAAGCCGAGCTCAGCGAATTGCTGGCGAGCATCTAGCGTCACTGATCACACGGCTCATGATCGACCTTCTTCCCTGGCATCGCCAACCGTTGCACGAACTGCTCGCGCGTCGCAGCAAACTGCCGCATGCGTTGCTGATTCATGGCAACCAGGGGATCGGCAAGGTTGAATTCGCCAAAGCGATTGCGCAATCCCTGCTGTGCGAAGCCAATGAAGGCGGCATCGCCTGTGGAAAATGCTCCGCCTGTGGCTGGTTTCGCGATGGCAATCACCCCGACTTTCGTGCGTTGGTGCCAGACATACTCGCCGAGGAGGCCGCTGAGGTGGAAGTGCCAGCAGAAGATGCGGACAGGAAGGATGAAAAGAAGAGCAAGGAAATCAAGGTCGATCAGATTCGCGCGCTCGGCGGCTTCATGACCCTGTCGACGCATCGCGATGGCTTTCGCGTTTTGCTTATCCATCCCGCCGAGACCCTGAACCCGAATGCGGCGAATTCACTGCTGAAAACTCTTGAAGAACCACCAGCCAAAACCCTGATACTGCTGGTCACAGACCAGCTCAATCGCTTGCTGGCAACGATTCGCAGCCGCTGTCAGCGCGTGTTGCTGCCAGCGCCTGCCCCTGAAGAGGCGCTGGCCTGGCTGAGCACGCAGGGAGTGGACAACGCCGCCTCGGCGCTGGCCATGGCGGGTGGCGCGCCACTGGATGCACTGACGTTTGCAGCACCGGCATATCAGGCAGAACGAAAAGCTTTTGTCGCCGCTCTTGCCGACCCGGTTGCTGATTACATGGCCGCTGCGCAATCGTTTGAAAAAGCTGATCTCAATCACCTTGTTACCTGGTTACAAACCTGGATAGCCGATATTGCGCTGTCCCATCTTGTCGGGGAAGTTCGCCACCATATTGACCAGAAAAAGGCGATTGCCGGTATTGCGGCGAGTGTGCAGTTGCCCAGGCTGTTTCGCTACGAATCGGAGCTGCGGCAGGTGCGACGCAGCATCTCCCATCCGCTCAATGCAAGACTTTTGCTGGAACAATTGCTAATATCGTACCAACGCGCTATCCAGCCGTAAGAATCGTCAGAAATCCCTATGTCCTCGCTTCCACCCAATCCGGGCAATTCCGCGCCCACCCGATGGCCCGACGTGATTTCGCTCAACCTGAAAGGGAAAAGCGCGCTTTACGCGGCGTGGATGCCCTTGCTCAAGGGCGGTGGCCTGTTCATGCAGACCGTCAAGCCGCACCAGCTGGGTGATGAAGTTCTGCTGGTGCTGTCTTTCCTCGAAGAGGCGATAAAAATCCCGCTCGCAGGCAAAGTGGTGTGGATCAACCCGCCGCACGCCCACGGCAATCGTCCGCAGGGCGTGGCCATTCAGTTGCCGGATAACGAAATTGGCAAAGAGTTGAAGAAGAAAATTGAGGGCATTCTGGCGCCGGTTGCCAGGTCCGACCGCGTTACCTATACGCTCTGACTGGGTGCGCTCTGACCCTGGCACATGCCGGTGTCAGTCTCCGTCTCCGCCTCTGCATTTTCCAGCCGCACCACAAATCCGCATACAATTCTGCGGTCTCATTTATCCCAAAAGGAAACGCGCTTGAATACCCACTTCAACAGGCTGGTGCGACTGGCTTTGGCAGTCTCCACCGCGCTGGCAACCCATGCTGCGCTTGCCCAGGCGCCCTCCGGCATCGAACTCGCCAACGTCGACAAGACGGTCGCGCCCAAGGATGATTTCTATCGCCACGTCAATGGCAAATGGCTGGACAGCTTCAAGCTGCCGGCTGACAAAGCCCGCTTTGGTTCGTTCGACGAGCTGGGGGACCGCACCGAGTTGCGCCTGCGTGGCATTGTCGAAACAGCGGCTCAGGACGGTAATGCGACCGGTGGTGCGAAGAAAATCGGTGATTTGTTCAGCAGCTTCATGGACGAGGCGCGTATCGAGACCAATGGCCTCAAGCCACTGGCCGCTGATTTTGCGCGCGTCGATGCAATCAAGACCAAGGCTGATGTTGCGCAGTTGATCGGTGCGCTCAGCCAGGAAATCGGTGCCGAGGAAACCTCGCTGCCGTTGGTGATGGTGATTCACCAGGACAACCGTGATTCGACGCGCTATGTGGTTGATCTGCAGCAGGGCGGTATCGGCATGCCCGATCGGGACTACTACCTCAATACCAAGGATGCCAGGCTGACAAAAATTCGCGCCAGTTATCTCGCCCATATCGAGCGTATGTTGGCGTTGGGCGGTGATGTTGATGCCAAGGGGGCCGCCAAAAATATCCTCGCACTCGAGACCGAGCTTGCGCGTGCGCAGTGGACCAAGGTGGAGCTGCGCGATCCGGTCAAAGGCTACAATAAAATCGAGTTGGTCAAACTATCGAAGCAGATTCCCGGCTTCGACTGGAACGGCTTCCTCAAGGCTGCAGGCATCGACGGCAAGATCGATTACCTGATTGCCGGTCAACCCAGCTATCTCAAGCGCATGGCAAATCTGGTCGGCAACACGCCCTTGCCGGTCTGGAAGCAGTACTTTCGCTGGCATCTGCTCAATAGTTACGGCTCGGTGCTGAACAAGGCAATCGTCGATGAGAATTTTGCGTTCAAGGGCACCGTCCTGTACGAAGTCCCCGAAAATCGCCCGCGCTGGAAGCGCGGCGTTGCGCTGGTTGAGAGTGCGATGGGTGAGGAGGTCGGCAAACTCTATGTGGCCCAGTACTTCAGCGCGCAGGACAAGGCGCGCATTGATGAACTGGTGCGCAATCTGCTCGAGGCCTTCCGTCTGGATATCGATACGCTGGACTGGATGGGGCCAAAGACCAAGTTGGCTGCGCAGGAAAAACTGAAAAAAATCGCCGTCAAGATCGGTTACCCGGCGAAATTTCGCGACTACTCTGCCCTGGCCGTCGACAAAAACAATGTTGTCGCCAATGTGCGTAATGCGTCTATCTTTGAATACCGTCGCAATCTTGCCAAGCTCGGCAGCCCGATCGACCGCGGCGAATGGGGGATGACGCCACAGCTGGTCAATGCCCAGTACAACCCGGAGATGAACGACATCACTTTTCCGGCGGGGATTTTACAGCCGCCGTTCTTCGACCCGAAAGCGGATGACGCCGCCAACTACGGTGGCATCGGTGCGGTAATCGGCCATGAAATTAGTCATGGTTTTGATGATCAGGGTGCGCAATACGATGGCGACGGCAATCTGCGCGATTGGTGGACCAGGCAGGACCACAAGCTGTTCGCGGCCAAGACCAAGGCGCTGGTGAAGCAGTACGACGCCTACGCCCCGCTGCCCGGCTACCGGGTCAACGGCGCGCTCACGCTGGGCGAGAACATTGCGGATAATTCGGGCCTCGCCATTGCCTACAAGGCCTATCGGCTGTCGCTGGGCAAGAACACCGCCCCGGTACTCGAAGGGCTCAGCGGCGACCAGCGCTTTTTCTTCGGCTGGGCGCAAGTGTGGCGCGAAAAGGCGCGTGACAACGCATTGATCGCGCAGATCAAGACCAACCCGCATTCGCCCGGCAGGTTCCGTGGCAATGGTGCAGTGGTCAATCAGCCCCCGTTCTATCCGGCTTTCGATGTGAAGGCGGGCGACAAAATGTTCCTGCCGCCGGGGCAGCGTGTACTGATGTGGTAAGCGTGCAATGTACGCCGTCAAGATTAAAAATTGCCCGGCTTCGCGCCGGGCAATTTTTTGATGCAATCGCACGATATGCTTCCTGAAAAACCCCTCCATTATTGACCTGCGTCGATACGTGTATCCGCAGTCGCGTTATGATTGCACCAAGCACTTGGAGAGCCGTTTTTTTTCGTAGCGAAACCTAAAGGAACACCATGAATTCCTTACTGCTGAATATCAGTCGCCCCTTGACCCGAAAGCTGCTTGCGGCGTTCATGGTCCTTGCGGTCGCGGCCCCCATTGGCCAGGCCATGGCGCAGGACTATCCCACCAAACCGATCAAGCTCATCATTCCCTATCCACCGGGCGGGGCCACAGACGTGATCGGTCGCGTGGTCGCACTGAAATTATCCGAGGCGCTGGGCCAGCAGGTTATTGTCGATAACCGCAGCGGTGCCGCCGGCTCCATCGGTGCGACAGCGGTTGCCACTGCACCTGCCGATGGCTACACCCTGCTGCTGGGGGCGCTTACCAGTCACTCGATCAATAGCGCGCTCCAGCCTAATCTGCAATTTGATCTGGCCAAAGACTTTGTTCCGATCGGCGTAGTCGGCGAGGTTCCGCTGGTGTTCGTGGTGAACCCGGAGATTCCGGTAAAGACCCTCAAGGAACTGCTCGTCTATACCAGGGCGCATCCGGGTACCACCTTCGCGTCCTCTGGCAACGGTTCCCCGCAACATATGGCGGGCGAGCTGTTCAAGAGCATGACCAAGGTTGATATGCTGCACATTCCGTACAAAGGCAGCGGACCGGCCATGACCGACTTGATCGGCGGACAGGTGCAGACCATGATCGAAACCATTCCGGCCTCGCTGTCGTTCATCAAGGCCGGCAAGTTGCGTGCCTTGGCCGTCACTACGCGCACCCGCTACAGCAATCTGCCGGATGTGCCGACTACGGCTGAAGCCGGCCTGCCCGATTTCATTGTCACCTCGATGTTCGGCGTACTGGCGCCAGCGAAAACGCCCCCTGCCATCGTTAGTAAATTAACGGCGGCGCTGGAGAAAATTCTGGCCGCGCCCGATACCCAGGAGCGCATGTTCGCTCAAGGCGCGATTGCCGGGTATCTCAATCCGGCAGACAGCACGCGCCGCATCAAGGCGGAAATCGATAAATGGGCCAAGGTTGCGCGCGACGCGAATATCAAGCTTGATTAACTTGAGTCGGTCCGCTGCGCAACGACTCCACCGGGATTCAAATTCAAATGGCCAATAAACCTGGAAGCGGTATTTCGCGCGGTCTTACCTCCTATGGCGATAGCGGTTTTTCGCTGTTCCTGCGCAAGGCCTTCATCAAGGCGATGGGCTTCACCGATGAGGCGCTGGATCGGCCGATTGTCGGCATTACCAATACCTTCAGCGATTTCAACCCCTGCCACGGCAATGTGCCGCAGATCATCGAGGCGGTAAAACGCGGGGTGATGCAGGCCGGTGGCATGCCTTTCGTGTTCCCGACCATATCGATCGGCGAATCGTTTGCACATCCCACCAGCATGTATTTGCGCAATCTGATGGCGCTGGATACCGAAGAGATGATGCGCGCACAACCGGTCGATGCGGTAGTGCTGATCGGTGGATGCGACAAGACCATTCCCGCGCAGCTGATGGCGGCCGCCTCACTGCCGATTCCCTCGATCGTGATTCCCACTGGTCCGATGCTGACCGGTGAGCACAAAGGTGAGCGGCTGGGCGCCTGTACCGACTGCCGGCGGTTTTGGGCCAAGTATCGCGCCGGGGAAATTGACGAAGCGGAAATCAATGAGGTCAATGCCAAACTGGCGCCTACCACTGGCACCTGCATGGTGATGGGTACCGCCAGCACCATCGCCTGCATGGTCGAAGCGGTGGGCATGAGCCTGCCTGGTGCGGCTGCCATTCCGGCCGTCTACGCGGAGCGTTTTCGCCACGCCGAAATGACCGGTCGGCGCGCGGTGGAATTGGCACAAAAGCCGCTGGTGCCTAAAGACATCATTACCCCGAAATCGATCACCAATGCGCTGACCGTGTTGCACGCCATCGGTGGCTCGACCAATGCATTGATTCATTTCACGGCGGTTGCGGCGCGTTTGGGCATCATGATTGACCTCGCCGCGTTTGACCAGCTGGGCCGCAATATTCCCGTGCTGGTCGACCTGAAGCCCAGCGGCTCGCATTACATGGAACATCTGTACGAAGACGGCGGACTGATGGCCGTTCTCAAAGAATTGAAGCCGCATCTGCATCTTGATTGCGTTACCGTCAGCGGCAGAACACTGGGTGAAGAAATCGACGCCGCGGTCGTACCCAAACTGCGCAAGGTGATCCGGCTGGCGCAGCAGCCTGTTTTTCCCACCGGCGGCATTGCGGTGCTCAACGGCAATCTGGCCCCGCGCGGCGCCATCATCAAGCACGCATCGGCAACCCCGTCTTTGCTCACGCATCGCGGTCGTGCGGTGGTGTTCAGCAGTGTTGAGGACCTGGCAATGCGTATCGACAGCGATGATCTTGATGTAAACGCCGATGACGTACTGGTGATGCAAAATGTCGGGCCCAAGGGCGCGCCCGGCATGCCTGAAGCCGGCTACATTCCCATTCCAAAAAAATTGGCACGGGCCGGCGTGAAGGACATGGTGCGAATCTCGGACGCACGCATGAGCGGCACCGCTTTCGGTACCGTGGTGCTGCATGTCACGCCTGAAGCCGCCGAGCGCGGTCCGCTGGGTATTGTGCGTAACGGCGACATGATCAGCCTTGATGTGCCGAACCGTACCCTGCAACTTGAAATCAGCGACGAAGAAATGGCCGCGCGCCTGGCGCAATGGACGCCGCCGCCGACCATCGTTGCGATGCCAACATACGGTTACCGGTATCTTTACCAGACCACCGTCACCCAAGCCGACATCGGCTGCGATTTTGAATTCATGCTGCCGCCGGTGACAGGCGTTTCGCCGGTGATCGACGGCATTGCCAAAAAATTATAGCCACTCATTTCCGAGGTTGATCAATCATGCTTGAACGTCCTGCGCACTCCACGGTCCTGGTTATCGGTGGCGGCACCATGGGTGCCGATGTCGCGCTGGTCTATGAGCGCGCCGGATGCAACAACATCGTCCTTGAATCCGGTGAAGCGCGACGCAAGCTGCTGCCTGATTATTTCAAGCGTGGTCTCACCGATCTCGGTTTTGCGAATCGAGCCGACCGCGTTTCTGCCTGCGCCTCGCTCGAGAATATTGACTGGC
>JANMXS010000098.1:0-9919 GCA_031394335.1 Burkholderiales bacterium | reverse complement strand
CCTGGTGGCGAGGAACACGACCGCCAGCAGGAAGGTGATGAATGAGATCGCGTTGAACACCAGTGCATGGCGCATGAACGGGATCGACTTCTTGATTCTGAAAAATTCCATTTGCTTTACCTCTTGTTAATTCCGGCGGCTTGGATTGCCTGGGGCTGGGCCTAGGCCTTCGCAACCTGCTTGTCATTGCGATGCCAGTTCACGTTGCCGATCGATAGCTTGCCGATCTTTTTCTTGCCGCCATAGATCAGGTTAATCAGACCACGCGACACCATCACCGCACTGAACATCGAGGTGACGATACCCAAGCAGTGAACCACAGCAAAGCCGCGCACCGCACCGGAGCCCCAGATAAACAGCGCCAGACCAGCGATTAAAGTGGTGATATTCGAATCGATAATGGTATCGAAGGCGCGTTCATAGCCAGTCTGTATCGCCATCTGTGGTGACATTCCATTGCGCAACTCTTCGCGAATACGCTCATTGATCAACACGTTTGCATCAATCGCCATACCCAAGGCTAGCGCGATAGCGGCAATGCCTGGTAGGGTAATCGTAGCTTGGAACATTGAAAGGAGCGCTACCAAAAACAACAGGTTTGCCCCTAAAGACAGCACGGATACCACACCAAACAGCATGTAATAAATCACCATGAACACCGCGATTAGAACGAAGCCAAAAATCAACGAGTTGCGCCCCTTTTCGATATTTTCGGCACCCAGACTTGGACCGATGGTACGTTCTTCGATGATTTCCATCGGCGCTGCGAGTGCTCCAGCACGCATCAGCAGTGCCAGTGTGTTTGACTCTTTTACGCTTGCCATTCCCGTAATGCGAAAATCCGAACCCAACTCGCTTTGAATAACCGGCCAGGACAAGACTTCAGGCTTGCCCTTTTCAATCAAGATCACGGCCATGCGTTTGCCAACATTATCCCTGGTGATCTGGCGGATTTGACGGCCACCAACAGCATCCATTTTGATGCCGACCGAGGGCTTCTGGTATTCGTCGAAAGTGGGCTGCGCATTAGTCACTTTCTCGCCGGTTGTAATCACCGCCTTTCGCACCAAAACAACGGCGCCCGTGTTTGAGTCAATCATTTTCGCCGTATTGAACGGTGCGGGCTCGGTTCGAAAGCTTTCAAATGAACCGTTCACCATATTTTCTTCCGCGACCATGCGAAACTCCAAGGTCGCCGTGCGCCCAATCACATCCTTGCATATGGCGGGATCAAGGCAACCCGCAATCTGGACCAGAATTCGATCCGAACCTTGTTGTTGAACGATCGGCTCTTTTACACCAAGCTCGTTGACACGCTTGCGAAGCGCCGTCACGTTCTGCTGCAAGGCATTTTCTTGAAGTTTTTTCAAGGTTTCCGGCTTCATGGCCGCCGTCAGAATCTGGTCGCCATCAGCGGCGGAATCCTTTAACGCCAGTTCCGGCGAAGCCGAACTGATTTCTTTGCGCGCCTTATCGAATTCAGCCTGCTCTCTGAAGCGAACGACAACATTGTTGCCATCGCGCGAAATACCATTGTGATATATTTTTTTATCGCGCAACAGTACGCGGATCTCGCCGGTATAACGTTCCAGAGCCTTGTCGACAGCCGCTTTCATATCGACTTGCATCAGATAGTGGACGCCCCCCTGCAAATCCAGGCCCAGGTACATGGGTTGAGCACCTATCTTGTGCAACCAGGGCGGTGAATTGGACAACAGCGTCAAGGCGGCGACATAGCCCTCGCCCAGCTTGTTTTGCAATTCATCGCGCACCTTGAGCTGGGTATCGGCGTCCTTGATCTTGATCTTGAGCGCTTCGCCTTCCAGCTCGATGCTGTCGGTCGCCAGATTGGCGGCTTTCAGGGTGTCCTGAACGCGCGTCAGCAAGGCCGCATCGGCTTTATTGGCACGCAAGCCGGAAACCTGCACAGCCGGCACTTCACCAAAAAAATTCGGCAGCGCGAAAAGAAACGCGACAACCAGCACAATCGAAATGACGGCGTACTTCCAGACGGGGTATTTATTCATGAAAACCTCAAAACCATGCGGTCGCGTGAAGCGACGAAGGGGCTCTTTCAGCCTTCCGGGCAGCCGATGCGCGCCCGGAAGAATAAAGGCAAAACCTACTTGGTAATGTCGCTGAACGTACCCTTGGGCAGCAAGGTGGTCACGGCCTGCTTTTGCACATGGATCACGGTGCCGCTGGCAACTTCAAGGCCGACATAGGTATCCGTCACTTTGACGATCTTTCCAATCACGCCGAGCGCGATCACTTCATCGCCCTTGGCCAGCGCCTCAACCATGGACTTGTGTTCCTTGGCTTTCTTCGACTGCGGACGAATCATCAGGAAATACATCAGCAGGAACATGCCGCCGATGAGAATGAAACTGAACATGGGGTCCTGGGCCTGGCCGGCGGCGGCAGCTTGTGCATAAGCATTGCTAATCATGAAGCGATTCTCCGAAAACGGGTTGGATTGGCGTGACACCTGATTGACAGACGCCTTGACGTTGGCGCCAGGACATTGCTGATATGGCCTTGCGCGCCGGCGATTTCAAGAGGCTGGCTTGCCTGCGCACCAGCTTCTCCGGCTGGATCAATTATCACCAACGATTTGAAATACAAGCAAAAAAGTCAACTTGAAATTATACCAGCTCACCCGCCAAAACCTGCCGGTCAGCATGGAATTTGTCGACGAAGGCCGGGAATGCATCCGCTTCGATGGCCACGCGCATTTCACGCATCAGTTCCTGATAGTAGAACAGGTTGTGAATGGTATTGAGGCGCGCGCCAAGAATTTCGCTGGCGCGTTGCAGATGGTGAAGATAGGCACGGCTGAAATTCCGGCAGGCGTAGCAGGTGCAGGTTTCGTCAAGCGGACGGGTATCGTCACGGTGTTTGGCGTTGCGGATCTTGATGTCGCCGTAGCGGGTAAACAGCCAGCCGTTGCGCGCATTGCGGGTCGGCATCACGCAATCGAACATGTCGACGCCCTTGCCGACTGCTTCAACCAGATCTTCCGGTGTGCCGACGCCCATCAGGTAGCGAGGCTTGTCGGCCGGCAGTTTCGGCGCGGTATGCGCCAGAATGCGCGACATATCCTCCTTGGGCTCGCCAACCGACAGCCCGCCGATTGCATAGCCATCAAAATTCATGGCGGTCAGCGCATCGAGTGATTCGTCGCGCAGGTTTTCATACATGCCGCCTTGCACGATGCCGAACAGGGCATTGGGGTTTTCGAGGCGATCAAACTCGGTCTGGCAGCGTTGCCCCCAGCGCAGCGATAGTTGCATTGAAGTCGCGGCGGCGTCCACGCTTGAGGGGTAGGCGGTGCATTCATCGAAGATCATCACGATGTCCGAATTCAGCACCCGCTGGATGCGCATTGATTCTTCCGGCGATAAAAAGCATTTGTCACCATTGATGGGCGACTGAAAAGCCACCCCTTTTTCGGAAATTTTGCGTAAATCACCTAGGCTCCACACCTGAAACCCACCTGAGTCGGTAAGTATTGGCTTGTCCCAGGCCATAAAGCTATGCAATCCGCCGTGTTTTGCGATAACGTCCAGTCCAGGCCGTAACCAGAGATGAAATGTATTGCCGAGAACTATTTGTGCACCGATCTCATTCAGTTCCAGCGGGCTCATGGCTTTGACGGTGCCATAGGTACCGACCGGCATGAATACCGGGGTTTCAACGACGCCATGGTTGAGTGTCAGGCGACCGCGTCGTGCGGCGCCACTGGTTTGCAGCAATTGAAATTTCACGATATCTTTTCGGGGGCCAGCAAAGGATGCGGGAGCATAGTCGGAATTGCCGCGTTTGCCAAACGAATGCCGGGAATCCCCCCTCGCTGCGCGTCCGGCCTCAGTTTGTGGGGCACGAAATAAATTTACAAATCGGTAACAAATTCCAAATATTGTTTTCAACTGCGCCGTAGTACGACTTTTGGAATTACGTAAAATGAAATACCCTGAAATATATCGCGCCTTGGCGCATCAATAGTTACTGCCCATGCTTCGCAAAACACCTGTCAAAGACCTCAGGGTCGATATGTTTATCGCGGACCTTGACCGTCCGTGGATAGACACGCCTTTCCTCCTGCAGGGCTTCCTGATTGTCGATGCGGAACAATTGCGTCAACTGCGCGAGTCCTGTCAGTGGGTATTGATCGACCCCGAGCGCTCGATCGGCCTTGAGTATGAAGCACCGCCCAAGGTGGTACCGCAGGAACGACGCGACCTCGGCCCTGAAACCCGGGTCCAGATTAACCGTGTTGCAACACCAGTTGCCCGGCCGGCCAATGAGGCACCATTGCGCCCGACGCGGCCGCCACTACGCGCAACGCCTGCTCATCCCCCGAAATCCGCCGAGGCCCCGCAGCCAGCATTCAGGGAATTTGCCGTCCCGACGCACAGTAGTGAAGTCAAGGCAACTGATAACCGGGCCCCGATGCTTGCCCCCGCGCCATTGCGGCGCGATGCGCGCACCCGCCAGGATGATTCAGGCAGCCGGCCCGGATTCTTCGGCTATCTGAAGAACATGTTCGCAACGCGGGTGAAGGATGAATTCAAGGATGACAAGGTCCCCAACAACTACACTTCTCCTGCGCCGGACCAGCGCCCGGGATTCATCCCCGACAATGTTCAGTTGACCATTTATGAGGATCTGCGCACTGTCCAGGACGAACTCACCTTTGCCACCGAAGCCTACACGCGCACCAATGAAATCCTGACGCGAGTCGCAGAAGATATCCGTACCGGCAACACCATGCAACTCGACAGTGTGGAAGATGTGATCGACGACATGGTTGAAAGCATGGTGCGCAATCCGGACGCGATGATGTGGGTAGCGCGCATGCGCGAAATGGATGTATCCACCTACGGCCACGGCCTCAATGTCGCGATCAGTCTGGTCGCCTTCGGTCGCCACATCGGCTATCCCAGAGAGCCGCTTTCGCATCTCGGCATGGTCGGTTTGCTGCTCGATGTGGGCAAGTTAAAGCTGCCGCGCGCGCTGCTTGAAAAAAACGGGCGGCTGACCGACGATGAATTCGCGCTGGTCAAAACCCATGTTGAACTCGGCCTCAATGAGCTGCACCGTACGCCGAATATCCACACCGATGTCCTCGAAGGCATCGCGCAGCATCATGAGCGCATGAACGGCAGTGGTTATCCACAAGGCCTGCAGGGCGAAAAAATCAGCATATTCGGGCGCATGGCCGGAATCGCCGACACCTATTCAGCCATGACCAGGAAGCGCGCCTACGCCGAAGCGGCGTCCCCGCATGAAGTCCTGCAGATGCTGTCGAACTGGAGCGGAACGCTGTTTCACCAGGACATGGTCGAGCAGTTTATCCAGTCGGTCGGCGCCTTTCCGGTCGGCAGCATGGTCGAGCTCTCCACCGGCGAAGTGGCCGTCATCGTCACCCATAACAAATTGAAGCGCCTCAAGCCCAAAGTGCTGATCATCACCGAGCCCGACAAAACGCCGCGCAAGTACCCCACCACCATCGATCTTATCTACGATGTCTCGGATAAACCGGTCTACATCCGCCGCGGCCTGCCCAGCGATGCATTCGGACTCGACCCTGGCGAGTACTATCTGAACTGATGATAACGAACCTGTCATGAGCCCCTCCCCCAACTCGGCTGGCGAGACCACCGGCGGATATGCGCCGCTACAGGCTGGGCAGCAACTCACGCGCGACCAACTCAAGCCGGCGCTGGCCAACGCCATCGAATATGCACGCCTGTCGCAACGCGTAGTCGCGGTACTGATTGTGAAGCTGGTGCGGCACGACAAGCTCGATGCCCTGATTGGCGTGCCAACCATCGACATCATGCGCAGCGGCATCGCGCGCTTGCCTGCCATCCTGCGTGCAGCGGATCGCTTTGTACATATCTCGGAAGACAAGCTCTGCATTTTTCTGCCCAACCTTAAAACCGCTGCGCAAGCCTTGCTGGCGGCGCACAAAATCCAGCAGACGCTGGACGCACCCTTCACCATCGGCAGCACCGTGGTCAGCGTACGCGCCGTGGTCGGGGTTGCCTACTTCCCCGACCATGCTGCCACCGCCGAAGAGTTGATCATTCACGCCGACATTGCCAAAACCATCGCGCGCAGCCGCGATGTGTCGCAATACGTGTTTCAGCCACAAGATCGCGGCAGTGCCGAAGTCTATTCCGGATTCGAGGTCCAGTTTCGCGAAGCCTTGCGCAGCAATCTGCTGGATGTCCAGTACCAACCGCAGATTGATTTCAAAACCGGCCAGTGCAAAGCGGTTGAGGCATTGCTACGCTGGCAGCTGCCCGAACGCGGCGCCGTGCCGCCACTGGCGATTGTCGGCATGGCCGAGGCCAACGGCATGATCGGTCCGCTGACGGGCTGGGTACTCAATACGGTACTGCGCCACCAGCACGAATGGGCGCGCGACGGCATCGACCTCGCTATCAGCATCAACATCTCCGGTGTCAGCCTCAGCGATCTGGATCTGCCGCAATTGATCGCGCAGGCGCTGGGCACCTGGCAGGCAGATCCGCGCAAGGTGACGCTGGAAATCACCGAAAGCTCGACAATCAACGATATGGACTACGGACTGGACATCCTGAACCGTCTCAAACAGATGGGCCTGCGCTTATCGGTCGACGATTTCGGCACCGGCTATTCCTCGCTGTCGTATGTCAAACGTTTTCCCCTGGACGAACTCAAGATCGACAAGCTGTTCGTGCAGAACATGCGCGAATCGAAAGGCGATCAGCAGATCGTGCGCTCGGTGATCGATCTGGCGCACAACTTCGATCTCTCGGTGGTCGCCGAAGGCGTCGAAGACGAGCACACCTTCAAGGAGCTGAAAAAACTTGGTTGCGATATTGCCCAAGGCTATGTCATCAGCCGGCCAATGCCGGAAGCGGACTTGCGCATATGGCTCGCCAAGCGGGGGCGCTGACCGTTGCCAGAATGACCGGAAATCCGCCGCGCGACCGATCTGCTGGAGCGCACACTGCGTGGTCGCATCGCACATCTGGTCGAGTTCGATTTTCCGCACTTGCAAGCGCATGCTCGGCGCTTGCGGCACGGTCATCACCGGCGTGGAGCCACGCGGTAAAACGCTGCTGACCCACTTCGCCAACCGCCACACCATTTACAGCCATATTTACAGCCATAACCAGTTGGTATCCGCGATGCCGGAACGGCACTTGAAGTCAAGCCCGGCCTCTCCAGTTTCCGCGCCGCAACATGACATTGCAGGCCCGACCGGATACTTTAATAATCTGGTATGTTGTCGTTCTGCATTGCGGGTTTCTGCCGAGCCATGTTCAGGCTGACAATTTCCCGACCGGCAGTTCTCCTCTGGCGATGTCGCTGCAAGACGGCGCGCCCACCGTATTCTTCGAAAGCAGTCCGCACTCTTTTTCCGTAACCAAGTACCGAATGGAAAGGAAATACCGTGGCAAAACTGACCATTAACGGCAAAGCCGTCACCATCAAGGCCGCCCCCGATACACCGCTGCTATGGGCGCTGCGCGACGAATTGAAACTCAATGGCACCAAATTTGGCTGCGGCGCCGCCCTGTGCGGCGCCTGCACTGTGCATTTGAATGGTGAACCAATTCGCTCCTGCATCACCCCACTATCTTCCTGCGAGGGCAAGAAGGTCACGACCATTGAGGGTATTTCCAGCAAGAGCCTGCACCCGGTGCAAAAGGCCTGGATCGAACTCGACGTGCCGCAATGCGGTTACTGTCAGTCGGGGCAGATCATGTCCGCAGTTGCGCTGCTCGCCAAGAACAAGAAACCCAGCGACGCCGACATCGACGCCGCGATGAGCGGCAATGTGTGCCGCTGCGGAACCTACCAGCGGGTCCGCGCCGCCATCCACAAGGCTGCGGGCCAGAAAGTGGAGGTGTGAAATGACTACCGACACCAATCTGAAACGCCGCCAATTCCTGAAAACCTCAGCTGCCGCCAGTGCGTATGCGGCCAGCGGCCTGGTCATCGGGTTTCATCTTCCCGCAAACGCGAAAGCAGCTGCCAGCACCGCCAAAATCGTGCAGCCCAATGCCTGGGTAAAGATCGGCACCGACAACTCGGTCACCATCATTTGCCATCGCTCCGAGATGGGCCAGGGCACTTATACCTCGATGCCGATGCTGGTCGCCGAAGAACTGGAAGTGGATCTGCGCGCCGTCAAGATCGAAATGGCGCCGGTCGATCCGGCTTATATCAACAAACTGCTGGGTGGCCAACTGACCGGCGGCTCGACCAGTGTGCGCGATGCCTACACCACGCTGCGCCAGGCCGGCGCCCAGGCGCGCATGATGCTGGTGTCCGCGGCGGCCAAAGAGTGGAATGTTCCCGAAGGCGATTGCCGTGCGCAAAACGGCCAGGTGCTGAGCAAGGGCGGCAAGAAACTTTTCTACGGGCAACTCGCCGAAAAAGCCGCGGCGCTGCCGATACCCAAAGATCCGCCGCTGAAACCGGCGAGCGATTTCAAGATCGTCGGCAAGCCGGTAAGGCGTCTCGATACGCCCGCCAAAGTGACCGGCAAGGCCGGCTTCGGTCTCGATGTGGAATTGCCCGGCATGCTGATCGCTTCGCTGGCGCAATGCCCGGTGATCGGCGGCAAAGTGGTGAGCGTTGATGATGCGAAGGCCAAGTCCATGCCCGGCGTAAAAGCCGTGGTCAAAATTGATGATGGCGTGGCCGTGGTTGCCGACAGCTTCTGGCAGGCCAAGCAGGCGCGCGATGCCTTGAACATCAAGTGGGATGAAGGCAGCGGCGCAAAATTATCATCGGCGTCGATTTCCAAGCAGTTGCACGACGCGCTCGCCAAGCCCGCCGCCAGCGTGAAAAAAACCGGCGATGCCGATCAGGCCATTGCCGGTGCGGCGAAAAAAATCGAAGCGAGTTACGAACTGCCGTTCCTGGCCCACGCCACCATGGAGCCGATGAACTTCACCGCTGACGTACGCGGCGACGGCTGCGATATTTACGGCCCCACCCAATTCCCGCAGCTTGCGGAAGGCATGGCCATGCAGATCACCGGCTTCCCCAAGGAAAAGGTCAAGGTTCACACCACCTTTCTGGGTGGCGGTTTCGGCAGACGTATCGATGTCGATTTCATCGTGCAGGCCATCCAGATTTCCAAGGCGGTCGGCAAGCCGGTGAAACTGATCTGGACGCGCGAAGACGATATGACCCATGATTTTTATCGGCCGGTCAGCCTGAATACGCTGTCCGCAGGCCTGAACGATAAAGGCATGCCGGTCGGCCTGAAATCGCGTCTCACCTCGCAATCGGTTACCGCGCGTCTGTTCCCGAGTTTCGTCAAGGACGGGATGGAGCCGTTCATGACCGAAGCGGCAGTGACGCCTTACAACATCGCCAATATGAGCGTGGAAAACATGATCGTCGATACCGGCGTGCGCGTCGGCTACTGGCGCTCGGTATCGCATGCGCTCAACGCCTTCGCCAATGAAAGTTTTACCGACGAAATGGCTGCTGCCGCCGGCAAGGATCCTCTTGAGTTCCGCATGGCGCTGCTGGAAGGCAAGGAGAATGCGCGCTATCGCAATGTGCTGAAAATTGCTGCCGAAAAAGCCGGCTATCAACCCCGCGGCAGCCTGCCCAAAGGCCGCTTCCAGGGCATCGCGCTGATGGAAGGCTACGGCACCTATGTCGCACAGGTCGCTGAAGTTTCGGTAGTGCAAAATCAAATCAGGGTGCATCGCGTCACGGTCGCCGTCGACTGCGGGATGATGGTGAACCCGGATATCGTCAAGGCCCAAGTCGAGTCCAGTGTGGTGTTCGGCCTGTCGGCGGCGCTGCTGTCGAAGATCACCTTGTAAGATGGTCGCGTCGAGCAATCCTACTTCCACTACTATCCGGTGCTGCGTATCAATGAGATGCCGGTGGT